>OMTG01000117.1 GCA_900313905.1 uncultured Actinomycetes bacterium
GCGGGCAGACGCGGCCGCAGATGGCGGGGAGCATGGACTGCTCGTGGATGATGTCAAGGCCCTTCCCGAACTCCTCGTTGCGGATGGCCTCGATGAACTTCGGGATGTTGATGTTGACAGGGCAGCCATCGACGCAGAACGGCTTCTTGCAGTCGAGGCAGCGGTTGGCCTCAGCGATGGCCATTTCCTTCGTGAAGCCCTTGTCGACCGGACGGAAGTCCTTTGCGCGCTCGACGGGATCCTCCTCGTTGGCGGGCGTACGCGGAGACTTCATATCCGGGATATAGCGACCATTTACTTGTGGCATGCGCAGTTCGCCTCCTCATAGGCGTGAAGTGCCTGGCCTTCCTCGGTACGATAGGCGGCCTGGCGTGCGCGCAGGTCGTTCCAATTGACCTTGGAGGCATCGAAATCGGGGCCATCGACGCAGGCGAACTTCGTCTCGCCGCCGACCTCGACGCGGCAGCAGCCGCACATGCCGGTGCCGTCGACCATGATCGGATTCAGCGATGCCATGATCGGGCAGTCGTACTTCACAGCGGTGAGCGTCGCGAACTTCATCATCGGCACAGGTCCGACGCAGAAGATGTGGTCGATCGCGCCAGCCTGGAGCAGACGCTCCTCCGGTGCGGTGACGACACCCTTCTCGCCGTAGGAGCCATCATCCGTGGTGATGTGGATGTGGTCATCCGGCAGGATGGAACGGAACTGGTCCTCAAGCAGCAGGAGGTCCTTGGTGCGGGCACCCATGATCGCATGGACGTCCTTGCCCTCCTTCACGAGTTTGCGGGCAATCGGGAAGGCGATAGCGAGGCCGACGCCGCCGCCGATCACGCACCACTTGCCCTCGCCGAACTCGCTCGGCTGGCCCAGCGGGCCCGTGACGTCCTCAATGTAGTCGCCAGCTTCGAAGGTGGACAGCATCTTGGTCGTCTTGCCAACCACCATGAAGATGAATTCGACCCAGCCCTCTTCAGGGTTCCAGTCCGCAAACGTGAACGGGACACGCTCGCCCGTCTCGTTGGCGCGCACCATCAGGAACTGGCCAGCATGTGCATGCTTTGCCATCTGCGGTGCCTCGATGCGGAACTTGAACACCTTCTCCGAGAACTGCGTCTTTTCGAGGATCTTGTACATCAACGAACTCCTCTCCAAAAAGCGTTCAATCAGGCAGCAGGCCCCTTCCCAAAGACGATGCTGCCAATTTGACCAACAGTGCTATTGTAACCGCCTGACATATTTGTTCTTCGCCACAATTGCGGTATTTGCCCCATGTCCAGAAGCTTTTGACATACCAGTCTGGGGCTGGCTATGCCCAGCGCTGCGCTGCCTTCCCGAAACCCTGTGCGATGGCCTCTTCCACGATGCCTGCAGCGTCGTGGGCGGAGACCTCGAAGGATTCGAGCTGGGCGCCCTTGAGGGGCCGCAGGGCATAGGTGGCGACGCTCATCTTTCCAGGAGGCCTGCCGACGCCGAAGCGCAGGCGCATGAAGTCGCGGCTGCCAAGCTTGTTGATGATGGAGCGCAGGCCGTTATGCCCATCGTGGCCACCTCCGAACTTGAGGCGGAAGGTGCCTTCCGGCACGTCCACATCGTCGTGCACGACGAGGGTCTCCTCGGGGGCGATCTTCAGTTGCTTCATGAGCTTCGAGATGGGGCCGCCAACCTCATTCATGTAGGTCTGGGGCTTTGCGAGCAGAACGGATCTGCCCTTGATCGCGGCCTCTGCCACCATCATGCCTGCCTGGCTCTTCCAGTAGCGGACGCCTGCCTCATCTGCCAGCACATCGATCGTGGCATAGCCGGCATTGTGGCGGGTCTTCTCATATTCCTCTCCCGGGTTGCCAAGGCCCAGAACGAGGCGGATGTCACCGGGTGCGGCTGCCATGCCGCTCCTTTCGGATAGGGAACAGGGTGATGCCATTGTCTTCCGAAGAGGGAAGCGGATGGCATATCTTGAAGGATACATCTTGGGACTTGGGTCCGCCTCATTGGGAGGGGCAATGCTGGAGCGCCTTTGTGCTTGCGTTCTGCAGCATCTGCCATTTGCAGGTCTTTGGGGAGACATGTGCATGGTTGGACAAGGATTTCGTTATGGCTCTCCGCGAACGAGAGCTGAAGCGCATTGCGCATCAGGATCGCGGGAATCGATGCACGGATGGATCCCGGTCAGATGCCGATGCGATTCCTGACCTGGTTTCGTATCCTTATCGGGGAATGCACGAAGTTGTTAGCATCGAGCTGCTGGACCGTCTCGTTGTATACTGGCGCCTCGTGCTTTGGGTCGCGGATGGTGATGGCAAGGCAGAATTCCTGCTCGGGAACTTCGCCAGCT
>OMTG01000116.1 GCA_900313905.1 uncultured Actinomycetes bacterium
GTGTTCGAGAAATCGGCACACCTCTTCACTTCACTAGAAAACGCTCCTTTCGGGATTATTCGTACCTGAATTCGTACCACCTCAGCGCCACCATTCAGGGTGCTGGGCATAGGAAGGAGATTCAAGCCATGATTAGCAAAGCTAAGATGACCGAACTCAGCCAGACCGAGAACATGGCGTACTTCCGCGCGGATCTTTGCGTGTACTCGCCAGAGAGTTACACGCTTAAGGAAAAGAGGGACATCTGCAACGACATGATCTCCACCAGCAAGGCTGTCCTCGATGCCATGCGCGAGGACTTCGATCAGTTCTGCCCTGGATGCCCGAGCCAAGCTCCTTGACATGCTCTGCGCCTCTGGCGTCGAGAGCCCCGAGTGGTGGTGGGATGCTTCGAGCGCTAAGCGAACGTGCCCTCTGGCACTTTTAAAGCGAGAGGGCGCGGGCGTTCTAGCCCGCGCTCGCATTGGCAAAGCTCAAATTCGTGGGCGACGGAGACCCGCTCTACCGAGAGCTCACACCTCCGGCCTAGCCAGAACCCATAGATGCCCGGAGGGCCGCTTGTAGCACCAGACAGGCGGCCCTCCCTCTATTTGCCCTCGGAATCCATAAGCTTGAACGTCTCCTTCCAGCCCTAGGGCTAGCGTCCAGGATCGTCCTGCACGAGCGGGCGCCCGACCTCGCGGACACTCGGGATGAGCCACGTGACTGCGGCGAGCACCACCATCAGCAGCCCGGATCCCGCGAACCAGAGCGGCACCCCCACGGAATCCGCCAGGAGCGTGGAAGCGACGAGGCCGACGGGCATCGCCCACGACATGATTGCCCCATACAGGCCAAACACCCGCCCCAGGTACTCGGGCGGCACCTTCTCCTGCATGAGCGCGGTCTGCGGGCCGCTATAGAACGGCGAGCTCAAACCCATGAGGAAGCTCATCACAATGAACACGGCGAAGCCGCCGGGGGCGAGCAGGCCCGATACGAGCGTCGCAAGCCCCAAGAGCGCTGTGGCGGCCACGATGCTGATCGATCGGTTCTTGAAACCGCCTGTCGCCGCGAGAAGGGCCGAGCCCGCGACCATGCCGACGGAGAAAGCGATCTCTACCATCGCCGCATCGGTGGTGGTACCGCCGAAATGGCCGAGCGTCATTAGGGGAAACAGAGCCGCTATGGGCGAGAACACCAGCGAGAACGCAAATCCGCACCACAGCAGCGCGTAGAGCCCGCTGAAGCCGCGGAGCACGCGCAGGCCGTCCAGCGATTCGCGGAAAAGCGCCCGCAGCCCCCCGATAAACCCCTCCGAGGCACCCAACGCGCCTTCTTCCCGCAAGTCGCCGACGTCTATGCGCGCGACGAGGACGGCCGCCGAGGCAACGAGCGCCCCGAGGACGTCGAGGGCGATCATGGGGGTCAGCCCCCAGAGCGGATAGATCGCGGCAGCCACGGCGGTGCCGAGGATGTATCCGCCGGATTGGACCCCCTGTGTCACCCCTGAGAGGCGAACGAGGTGCTCGGGAGGGGCAACATGCGGCGTGAGGGCAAGAGAGGCTGGAGTATAGAACGCCGACCCGACCGCACGGAAAAATAGGGCGCAAATGACCACCCAGACAGGCAGGGGCGTCACGGCCGATACGAGCGCGACGACCGCGCTCACCGCCGCGATGAACAGGTCGGCCCCTATGAGGACGCGTTTGAGCGGATGCCTGTCGACGACGGTGCCGGCAAAGGTCCCGAACAGGGCGAGCGGCAGAAATCCCGCGAGCGATGCGAGCGAAAGCATGGCCGCTGAATTGGTGGAAAGGGCGATGTGCCAAATAAACCCCATCTGCAGGATCGAACTGGTGAGCACCGAGACGAGCTCCCCGCCCCACACGCAGGCGAGCTTGAACTGCCACGAGGATCGAAGCGAACCGGATTGCGAGGCGCCTGTAGCTGCCACCTTTTGATCCCTCCTTTCGCAAAACGGCTCTACTGCCAGAATTATATATCCTAGGTAGATGTCCATCGACGCAGTTAGCCGGCCTGTCTATGGCATGGGCATCGTGGCTGAGAACACCCCTTTGTACTTTGACTGCGCAAGCGATGCGGGCCTTGCCGTTGCCGGCCTGAATTTTCCCGGCTACGCCCAATACGAATCCGCCCCGGTGCAAGGCAAGACCAACGTGTGCGCCTGGGAGTTCCCCCTGTGGGTGGTTGCCAACTTCCATACGGTGGATGAAGTGAAGGCCGCTCTTGCCGAGACGGTCATCGTGGACAGGCCCATCAACGATCGCTATCCGTCCTCGTTGCTGCATTGGATCATCGGCGACGCTGATCGCAGCATCGTGGTGGAGTACACGGCCCAGGGCATGCAGGTCTTTGACAACGGACTCGATGTCCTGGCCAACCAACCCGGTTTTGCCTACCATGCGGAAAACGTCCGAAGCTACATCGGCTGCTCTCCCGAAGTCGAGGGCCCCGTCTTCTGGCGTGCTGCTGAGCTCTCGGCCTACGGAACTGGGAGCGGCATGCGCGGGATTCCCGGCGACTGCTACTCCCCCTCGCGTTTCGTGCGCGCCGCGTACCACAACGCCTTCTATCCGCAGAAGGAAACCGAGGCCGAGAACGTGTCACGCCTGTTCCACACGCTGGGAAGCGTCGCGATGATTGACGGCGCATCCAAGATGCTCGACGGCGCCTACGAGATAACCGTCTACACCGGCGGCCTGTCCACGCGCACGAACACCTACTACTACAACACCTACGACAATCCGGCCATCAGAAGCGTTGCCCTTTCCGACTACGACACGACGGGCACAGCGCTAGTGGAAGTGGGCTGACACCGGCATTGCCCAGGCACGGGCTCGTGCCTGGGCAATGGATTGGGTGACGTGTTTGGTTCGACGAGATTGAGCTTGCGCTCGTGTAGGCTCGCCGATCTGCGCATTCTCTAGCGTCAGCCAGCTGCTCTCATAAGGTCCGCCAGCGTCACGTGCGGATTGCGGGTGCAGGTCAAAGGCCGGATTCGCCATGTAGCCCTCGTAGAAGTCGATCTCCTCCTGTGTTGCGGGCTGAATGTAGTGCCTGCGAGCTGCGATAAACGCGGTCGGGTGACGTCATGACGTCGCCTGACTGCGAGTGGGGTGACGTCACGGGCGCGGAAAAGGTGTCCGTGACGTCGCTTTGACGTCCGCAGGGAGGACAGCCGAAGCCACGGTGGAGACGGGGGATACGACGGAGCGTCTCGAACCACCTCAAGTCACTACAGCCACCCCACTCTGATTGAGTGGGAATAAGATTTCGCACAAATCACTATTCCACGCTCCGCCCCAGAAAATAACGAAACCGCAGGTCAGAAGTGGTGTGTCCGAGAAATCGGCGCACCACTTCGCTTGATAAGAAAGCACTCCTTTCGGGATGATTCGTACCGGAATTCGTACCACCCCAGCGCCACCATTCAAGCGCCGGGCGGCGAGAGGAGATTAGGAACATGATGAACGAAGCGAAGATGAACGAGCTCACCCAGGCCGAGGACATGGTGTCCGCCTCCCAGTCCAGTAAAGGGATGGCCTTGCCGATGCCAAACAAAGAAGAGAGCGGCCTCTCGGGTGGTTCTGCCTAGCGAAGCCATCATAACGGACGTGGAATCCTCCGGGCAGCTTCGGAGCGCCCAACTCGCAGGTTCTTTCGTAAGATCATAATAGCATTGACGGTAAATTGTTAACAGTGTATATTAAATGGCGGTTAGAAGAGGAGACAGCTTATGAAGTTGCAAGTAGATGAGTCCCTTCCCAGATACGTGAATGATTCCGTAGCCGCTTTGGAAAGGATACTGACGAGCGACAATTTCAGCGTCTTTGAGAGGATCACCCGGGTATCCAGAGGCGAGATCTTCGTATTGAAGATTCTCCTGCTCAGGGATGGTACTTCAACGCCCACGGAGATCAGCGAGGCGATGAGGAGCACGAAGGGGCGCGTATCAGCCATATTGAATTCGCTGGAGAAGAAGGGCTTCGTCGGCCGGGAGATCGACAGGGACAACCGCAGGAACATCATCGTGACGCTTACGGACTCCGGCAGGGATTATGTGATGAAGGAGCTCCGGGAATGCTACCGCATCGTGGCACATGTTTTCGAGGAGCTGGGAGAGGAGGATTCCAATAGATTCGTCGAATTGGCGGAGCGGGCGTTTCATCTGATGAGCGAATAGGAAGCCCATTGCAGGCCGAAAAGGCCTGCAAAATTTGAGCTAACAGTTTACAGGGTTAAAATTTGATGGCATACACAAAGGAAGGAGTCTGCATGAGCGGCTTTTCAAAGGGCAGCAGGCCGGGCGGAACATACGTGATGGGCGGGAAGGCGGTGTCCCGGGTGGGATACGGCACCATGCAGCTGCCGAAACTGAAGGACGAGGCCAAGGCGAGGGCGGTGATCCGCAGGGCCTACGAGCTTGGCGTGAACCATTTCGACACGGCCGACTTCTATGAGGACGGGTTCACGAACAGGTGCCTGGCGGACGAGATCGGCAGGGAGCCGGATGCGGTGATCGTGACCAAGATCGGCGCAAAGCCCGGCAATGGCGTCATGCCGATGATACCCGCACAGAGGCCGGAGGAGCTCAGGCAGCACATAGAGGACAATCTCAGGAGCCTCAAGACGGACCATCTGGGGATCGTCAACTTCCGCAGGATCGCGCCGGGGACGTTCCCCTTGAAGCCGAGCCAGAAGGTGAGTTTTGACGACCAGATGGCGGAGCTCGTCAAGATGCGCGACGAGGGGATGATAGAGGGAATCGGGCTCTCCACGGTCAGCCTGAAGGAGCTGCAGGACGCATTGCCCGCCGGCATCGTCTGCGTCCAGAACCAGTACAACATCACGTCGCGCAGCCAGGAGGGCATACTGGACCTGTGCAGGCAAGAGGGGATCGCATGGGTGCCGTACTTCCCCCTTGGCGGCGGCATGCCCGGCTCCGCGAAGGTGACAGAGGACGAGACGGTGCAGGCCGTCGCAAGAGAGATGGGGCTGTCGCCGGTCCAGGTGGGGCTGGCGTGGATCCTGCGGCACGCCGAAAACGCGCTCATCATCCCGGGGACCACGTCGATCGGCCACCTGGAGCAGAACGTCGCGGTAGGCGACATCCGGTTTGACGAGGACACGATGCGGCGCCTCGACAGCGTTCCCCCGGCTAAGGGGATAGGGGCCATCGTCAATCGCTTTATGACGAGAAGGTGAGAGACAGACATGGCAGATATGGCATTGCAAGAGGCGATGAGGGCGCGCCATATGGTGCGGAAATACACGGGCAAAGAGATACCGGCCGATATCGTGGCAAAACTGAATGAGCGGGTCAGCCAAAACAACGATCGACACCTCCTGTCGATAAAACTGGTCACAAATGACGGGGGCGCGATTCCCGGCGTGATCAAGTTGATCCTTGCAAAGGGAGTGAACAACTACTTCATCATGGCAGGCCCCGAGGGGGCGGACGAGCGCCTTGGGTACTGCGGCGCGGACCTGATGCTCTACGCCCAGACGCTCGGGCTCAACACATGGTGGGTCGGCGGCACCTTCAACCGCAAGGGGGCGGCTAAAAAATCAGAAGGAGCGACTCCGGTCGGCATCATAGCCGTGGGCTACGGACAGACGCAGGGAACCCAGCACAAGATGAAGAAGGCGGAAGATGTGAGCGCCTATGTCGGCGATGCTCCCGGCTGGTTCAGAGAGGGCGTGGATGCCGCGCTTCTCGCCCCGACGGCACTGGCAAAGCAGGCATTCTTCATCAAGGGCGAAGGCAGCGCCGTGCATATCGACTGCGACAACGGAATCTTCAGCGGCGTGGACACCGGCCTCGTGAAATACCATTTCGAGCTGGGTGC
The DNA here is from genome assembly GCA_900313905.1 of uncultured Actinomycetes bacterium. GTDB lineage: Bacteria > Actinomycetota > Coriobacteriia > Coriobacteriales > Atopobiaceae > Olsenella_L. Next base: position 5,853 of record OMTG01000116.1, read on the forward strand.
GGGCAAGGGATGCTTCGAGTGGGTGTGATGCATGGACGAGCAGATTAGGCAATTGCAGCAGATGATCGATGAGAGCCACTTCACATTGGTCATTACCGGGGCGGGCATCTCCGTCGCCTCCGGCATTCCCAGCATGCACGGCTTGAACCTGGCGGAGACGCTGCAGTTTGCCTCCACATCCGTGCTGAGGGCGACACCGGAGCACTACTACAGGGTTGCCCGGCATTCCTTTCTGGATGCCATGTTCGGCAACGGCCCCAGCCTGTCGCACAGTAAGCTGGCGGAGCTGGAGGGGAAAGGCAAGGTACAGGGGATCATCACGACGAACCTGGACAACCTGCACAGCCTTGCCGGCTCGAAAAACGTGGCGGAGATACAGGGCAGCTTCGCGGTAAACACCTGCCTGAAATGCGGGAAGCGGAACCACGACGTGAACATCTGGAATCGGGGATGCGCCCCGAGATGCGAGTGCGGAGGGCTCTACGCCTGCTGGCCGGTCTATGCTCATGTCGGCCTGTATGACGACGATGTCCCAAAGGCGCAGGAATGGGCGCGAAAGGCCGAGCTGGTCATCGTGGTCGGCGCAATCGGCAACTATGGTGGCGTGTACTGGAACCACATCAGCCCATCCGCCAGGATTGTGCAGATCAATCCCAGCCACACACAATTCGACTCTTGCTCCACCCTGAACATCCGGAGGAAATGCGATGAAGTGTTCGCGGAATTGGAATAGGCCATGATTCGCCTTGTCAAAGGGGACATCACGAAAGTCGCGGATGTCGATGCGATCGTGAACGCCGCGAACAGGACGCTGCTGGGG
>OMTG01000114.1 GCA_900313905.1 uncultured Actinomycetes bacterium
ACATTTCTTCGTGATGATATGAGCGTTGTCATGGCAGTGACCAGAAGACGCATCATCGACCATTGCGAAATGTCTGGGCATCTCGATCGGTTGCCGTATCCCGTCGCGCTCGTAGATGCATTCGATTCGAGCGTCGAATATCTTTGCTGGGATCCCGAGAGCGAAGTGTATCGCCTCAAGTTCCATGGAGAGGAAGAACGCTCATTGAGCCGCGATGCAGCAGAGGCGCAGCTTTCATTCGGAACCCTTGTCGGGTCCGAGCTGGTGCTTCAGGCAGTTGGGATCTTGCAGGATGGAGGGGTGATGCTCGTCGATGGGATGGAATGTGGGCTCAGCAAGCCGCTCGTGAAGACCATCATCGACCTCTTCCTCTCGGCAAGCACGAATCCCAAAGGGGCGCAGCTCATCTTCACTACGCACTATCCTGAAATCTTGGATTTTCTGCCACGCAAGGATGATGTCTATCTTCTCGTGCGTGACACAGATCACAAGACTGATGCGGTGAAATACTCCAGCCGCGTCAAGCGCATAGAGAACAAGAAGAGCGAGGTCGTCCTTTCGAACTATATCAAGGGCACCATGCCTAACTACCCTGGCATCAGAGATCTCCGCAGCTTTGTGCGGGAAAGTATCGGAAGTATCGGAGGGAGTTCGGATGAACAGCAGCCAAGATCATGAATGGCGAACCTGCAGGCAGAATGGCTCTGCCCTCTTCTATCGCAGCTGATGTCCTGTCAGATGGCGCATCCGTGCTAGGATGGGCACCCCCTCAGTCCGTGCCGCATGATCCCTCCTCAGGAGGGATGCTCCATGCATGCCTATTGCCGCTCTGGAGAAGAGATGCAGCCCCCGCGCTGGCAGGACCGCGCCCTTGCCGCCATCACCGAGACGCTCTGGCCGACCCGCTGCGCTGGATGCGGAAGTGTGGGGGAGCTCCTCTGCCCTGAATGTGCCTCCAGGCTTCCCTGGATCGAGCAGAGGAGCGCCTGCCCCTGCTGCGGCGCTCCCTATGGATCGGATGTCTGCACCGAATGCCACGGCGACTGGCCGCTTGCCACCACGATCTGCGCAATGAGCTTCGAAGGGGCCGCTGCCCGGATCGTGCGCATCTACAAGGACCAGCACGAGACGAGGCTTGCCCGCCTCATCGCTGCCGCGATAGCGACTGCGGTGGACGAGGCAGGATGCTGCCTTCTCCCGACAGGGGAGGTGCGCTTGGACCTTGCTGCCATCGATGCGATCTGCTTCATGCCATCGACGCCCTCTGCGCTGAGGAGGCGGGGGTTCGATCCGATGGAGCTTGTCGCGAAGCATCTTTCGAACCAGCTCGATCTGCCGCTTGCCGATGTCCTGGCAAAGGACGATGTGAGCGACCAGCGTGGGCTGGGACGCGAGGCAAGATGGCAGAACCTTGCAGGATCGGTCTCGTCGGTGGAGGACGTCTCGGGGATGCGCCTTCTTCTGGCAGATGATGTGGTGACGACCGGGGCTTCCCTTGCCGCGGCAGCGCAGGCGCTGCATGCCCGCGGGGCACAGAGCGTCTCCGCCTGCGCCTTCGCCCGGGTGTGGTGATGCATGATTTTGCGTCCTCTTTCGGGCGAACATGCATGCCTCTTATTCAATCATCGGCTTTTCCGCAGCATAAGGCCTATTTCTCGGATATTCGCCTGAGGAATGGCCGTATAATTGCGCCGTCTCCTCCAGGTCTGTGGTTGCGGATGCGGCAGGCGCTGCATCCTAGTCCATGACAGACGAGGTCAAAGGGATCCACGTAAGCCAGGGCGTGAGCGCCCTGACGATCATGGCTCGTCCTAGAAGCAAGTCGCACTGCCTGAACGCATAGGAGGCAAAGGGCCTCCCAGGCAAGAGGGCTTTGAGTGGGGATGCCGCAGCATCCGAAGCGGAGGCCCCGGTGCGCGGGTGTGGGGCCAAAAACCAGGTCAGCTGGAAGAGACGCTATGGACCACCAAGGAGCTAAGGACATCTCCATGAAGGCTAAAACGCTGGCTTCGATCATTCTCGCCGCCCTGTCCCTGCTCCTGTGCGCCTGCTCCGCCACAGCAGGCGGGATCGTGACCGTCTTCACGGGATCGGGGCACATGAGCGTGGAGGATGCCGAGGCAGCGGCCCAGGAGCGCCTAATGCCATCCGTAAGCTCCTCTGCCCTCAAGGAGGAGGGCACACTCACGGTCGGCATCAAGCAGGATGTGCAGCTGCCGATGGCAGGCACCGATTCCTCCGGGTCCCTGCAGGGGCTCGATATCGACCTTGCATCCGATGTCGCGACGAAGCTCGGCCTCAAGGTGCGCTTCGAGCGTGTCGATGATGCGGTAAGCGCCCTTGCAGGCGACTGCGACCTTGTTATGGATGTGGAAGGCGGCGAAGCCGATGGAGTGGCCATGGTCGGCTCCTATGCAGAGACAGCCTATGGGGTCTTCGGCAGGAATGCCTCAGGGCTTGCCACATCGGACAGCATGAATGGAAAGCGTGTCGCGGTCCAGCTTGGCTCCGCTGCGCAGTCTGCGCTCTCCAAGAGCGGCCTCCAGGTGCAGATGGCCTATGCCTCCAACATCAACGAGTGCTTCCACATGCTCGAGGCGGGGGAGGCAGACTACGCTGTATGCGGCGCCTACCAGGGCGCCTATCTTGCCCGCACGATCGAAAAGATCTCCTTCTGCGGCAACGTCGGCGAGATCGGCACCTTGGGCATTGGCGTCTCATCCTCTGACACCGAGCTCATATCGGCGGTGCAGGATGCCCTCGACGAGGCGGAGAGCGATGGGACCTACGACCTCATCCGTGCGCGGTGGCTCGGCGGCATGGACCATCTGGGCGCCGCGACCGAGGTGGCTGGCACCGAGGCAAGCTCCTCGGGCGATGCCGCAGCTGCAGAGAGCCAGGACGCACAGGCACAGGCTGCCTAGCGCCTCTGGTCCCGTTCGCAGATAAGCCCAATATCAGCGTCGTGTGAGCCGCATGAATGGGTATCACAACAATACAAGCGGAGCGCAATCTGCACTCCGGGTTCCTGATGGGAGGCACTATGGTTGAGATCAAGCTGTCAGGCCGCAAGATTCAGATCACCGATGCCCTGAGGAGCTATTGCGACGAGAAGATCGGCAACTCCCTCAAGGTCTTCGATATCCAGCCGATGACCTGCGACGTGGTGCTGAGGGTCGATTACAACCGTTCCAATCCCGATCGCAGGACCTGCGAGGTCACGGTCCATGTCCGCGATTCGGTGGTCCGCGTCTCCGAGAGCGCGAATGACATGTATGCCGCCATCGATGCGGCAGCCGACAAGGTCGAGCGCCAGCTCAGGAAGTACAAGACCCGCGTCATCGACCGCCGCCAGCGTCCGGAGAGGAAGGTCCAGCCTGCCGCCACGGCAGAGGACCTCGAGAAGCTGATCGAGCCAGTGCCTGAAGAGGACGACGACCAGCTGGTCCGCGAGAAGTACATCGATCTGGTGCCCATGACGGAAGAGCAGGCGCTTGTCGAGACCGATCTCCTCGGCCATGATTTCTATGTGTTCGAGAACGCAGAGACCGGACTCGTCAATGTCATCTACCATAGGAAGAATGGCGGCTACGGCATCATCAAACCGAAGATAGAGGAATTGGATGAGCGAGAGGCATGATACGCAGCCTGAAGACAAGGCTGCATCTGTCCATGAACCAGAACCCGTCGCGACGTCGGTCCCCAATGTGACCGGCGCCGCGGCGCTCAATTCATATGTGAAGGCCTACCAGAAGCGGCTCGGGGTCACGATCGTGGCCGACACGGCAGCCGACTTCAATCCGGCGGTCGCCCACCAGCTGGGCATCGAGGTCCTGCCCTTCCACTTCGTGGGGCCCGATGGGGAACACGTAGACGACATGTGGCAATCGCAGACGCCGCATGACTTCTATGAGTTCATGAGGAAGAACCCGGATGCCCGGTTCAGGACGATGGCAATAACGCCGGGCACCTACATGGAGATCTTCGAGAAGCTCTGGTGCGAGCGCAAGCAGCCGATCATCTACCTCGGCCTCACGGGCGGCCTCTCCTCCTCGATCGAATCGGCAGAGCAGGGAGCCGAGCTCGTGCGCGAGAAATATCCCGAGGCCGAGATCTATGTCCTCGACAACCTCTGCCCTTCAGCGGCAGCCGAGCTCCTCGCGATCGAGGTCGTGCGCCAGGCGGCCAATGGCCTCACGGCGCCGGAGCTTGTCGCATGGGCCAAGGATGCCCGCTATTTCATCCAGGGCTACTTCACGCTCGATTCCTTCCAGTGGCTTGCCGCGGGCGGGCGCATCCCTCCCGCAGCCGCACAGGTGGGCGGCAAGCTCGATGTGAAGCCCGAGCTCTCCTATGACCTGAACGGATCCTTGACGCTCAAGGGCATGTGCCGCGGGCGCAAGAAGGCCCTGCGCGCCATCCTCCAGGAGTTCAAGGACAACTATGCCCACGACACGTCCCTTCCCATCGGCATCATGGATGCCGACGCGCCGAAGGATGCCGAGTGGCTCGAGAAGGAGATCCGCAAGATGGATGGCTGCGAGGACATCACGGTCATCCACAGCTCCATCTCCCCTGTCATCGGATCGCATGTCGGCCCTGGCATGGTCGCCATGGTGTTCTGGGGCAGCGACCGGCGCGAGAAGCTCTCGCTCACGGACCGCATCGCACGCAAGGTGCGCAACAGGTAGATACATCACGCATATACAAGGAAGGCAGGCTCATGGCCTTGAATGCTGTTCGCTCGGTGGCCTTCATTGGCACCGGCATCATGGGAGCGCCGATTGCAGGGCATATCCTGGATGCAGGATATCGTCTGGCGGTGTACTCCCGCACGAAATCGAAGGCGGAAGGGCTCCTCGAGAAGGGCGCCCGGTGGGCAAAGAGCCCCGCAGATGCCGCAAAGGACGCCGACGTCGTCTTCACGATGCTCGGCTACCCGGATGAGGTGGAGGATGTCTACCTCACGACCGATGGACTCATCCGCTCTGCGAAGAAGGGGGCCTATCTGATCGATCTCACGACCTCCTCCCCGCAGCTTGCCCACGATATCCATGACTCCTGCGAGATCGAGGACAAGCATGCCTTCGACTGCCCGGTGACAGGAGGCGAGGCTGGCGCCAAGGCCGGCACCCTCACGCTCATCGCCGGCGCGTCGGAGAAGGACATCGCCCCGATTCGTCCTGTGCTCGAGACCTTCTCATCGATGATCTACTGCTTCGGCGAGGCAGGCAAGGGCCAGCTCGCGAAGCTCTGCAACCAGGTGGCGCTTGCCGCCAACCTGCTGGGGGCAAGCGAGGCCATGGCGCTCGCAGAGCAGGGCGACCTCGACCAGCGCGAGGTCCTCGATATGATCTCCCATGGCATGGGGTCGTCGCGCCAGCTCGAGGAGCTGACGCCGAAGGCGCTCGACGGGGACTGGAAGCCCGGCTTCAAGGCGATCCATCTCCGGAAGGACCTGGCCCTCGCGCTGCGCGAGGCTGAGGAGATGCAGCTCACGCTGCCGGGGTGCGATACGGTCTTCAACCTCTATGACACGCTCTGCAATATCGGGGGCGCCCAGATGGGCACCCAGGCATTGCAGCTCCTCTTCGAAGGCGATGCAGCGACGAAGAAGGCTGGACTTGACTGGTCTCTTCTCGATAAGGCCGACGATTCGGGAGACCCGGACGACGAGGCAGCCACGCGCGGCACCGTGCCGGACGAGGCAGTCCAGAGGGCCGAGACGAGCCCCTATCGTCAGGTGCGTCACTGACAGCTGCGCTCCCATCCGAGCGCTCCGCTGTTGTATAGATGGAGGTAGTCGATGGATAATTCATTGCTTGCTGCGCTGCCCGCCTTCGTGGGCGGCCTGGCCGAGCATTCCCGCCGCCAGCGCCAGGCTGCGGCCCAGAAGGTCTACATGGTGGCCCAGGAGGACCCTTCAGCGATCCTGCCGTACCTGCAGGAGCTTCTCGATGCGCTCGAGTGCCCTGAGGCGCAGACGCGCTGGGAGGTCCTCGATACCCTGACGCTCGTGGCTGCTGCGCATCCGCAGCAGATCCAGCCGGGCGTCGAGGCAGCAGAGGCATCGCTTTTCGATGAAGATTCTGCGCCGGTGCGCCTTGCGGCTTTCAGGTTCCTCGCAGCATATGGGTCTACTTCTGCCGATCGTTCGGATGAGGTGTGGCCGCTGCTTGATGAAGCCATACAGTGCTACCATGGGGACGCCGAATACCGGGACATGCTTCTATCCCTGTATGACATGGCAAAGGGCTCCATTTCGAAGAAGACGGCCGATGCCCTCCTGGACCGCATCTCGTTCGATGCAAAGAGCGGCGCTGGCTACATCAAGGTCTTCTCCGAGAACATCATGGAAGAACTCAAAGGAAAGGCTTAATTGACATGGCAGATACCAAGCCGGACAAGAAGAAGGATTCCAAGGAGGATGTAAAGCCGAATGCCAAGGCGGACATCAAGGTTGTCGCCAAGGCAGACAAGCCTGCTCCGAAGAAGCCGAAGCCAGCGGTCTCGCTCGTCCTCACGATCGTGATCGCTGCTGCCTGCCTCGTCTGCGGCGGCCTTGTCGGCCACTTCGCATTCCCGACGACGGCAGCTTCGCTCGATCAGCAGACGCTCCAGGAGGCAGACCTCGATACGGTCGTCGCCCGCTACACCTACAAAGGGCAGACCTACGATATCACGGCCCGCGAGGTGATCACGCAGTCCTCCTCGCTCGACAGCGCGAAGAACGACGATGGCAGCTACACGATGCCGACAGCGGACAATATCGTGGATGTGGCCCGCAACCAGATCATGCAGAAGGTCGTCGAGGCCCAGGGCATCACGGTCTCCGACGACGATATGGACTCCTATGCCCAGAGCTACCTCGGCTCCACGGACTACGCCTCGATCGCATCCCAGTACGGGATGGATGAGGACTCCGTGAAGGACCTCGTGCGCCAGTCCTGCGGCCTCTCGAAGCTCCGCTCGACCGTCGTGACCCAGCAGATCCCGACCCAGCCGACCGCTCCGACCAAGCCTGCTGATGGCGCTGAGGACACCCCGACGGCTGACTATGCGACCTACATCATCAACCTCGCGGGCGATGAGTGGGACTCCTCCACGGGCACTTGGAAGGATTCCAGCTCCACCTACGCCTCCGCTCTTGCCGACTACCAGATCACGAACGATTCCGCGACCTATGCCGCTGCACAGGCTGCCTACTACGTGGCCTACCAGCAGTACGCCACCGCCACGCAGACCGCTTCCCAGCAGTGGACCAACTACGTGAATGGCGAGCTCTCCGGCGCGAGCATCCAGATCTACACGCTCGAGGCCTAAGCGGGAACTCCCCTGCGCTACGATGGACGGGTGGGCTGATGAAGCCTGCCCGTCCATTTTCATTGGGAAGGAGGCCGTGCTGTGCGTGTCATCGTGAGCAGCTGCCTTCGGGGCGTCGCCTGCCGCTACGATGGGGGAGCGAAACCGAACGAGGCCGTGCAGGAGCTCTGCCGGAAGGTGGAGGTCGTGCCGGTCTGCCCTGAGTCGCTCTCGGGCCTTCCGGTGCCCCGCCCTCCTGCAGAGCAGCGGGATGGCAGGGTCTATCTGAAGGATGGCCAGGATGTGACCGAAGCGTTCCTGCGCGGATCTGAAGCTGCGCTCGAGATCGTGCACAGGCACCCTGCGCCGCTCGCCGTCCTGAAAGCGAAGAGCCCCTCCTGCGGCTCTTCAGTCATCTACGATGGAACCTATAGCGGTACGACCAAGCCGGGGGATGGGACCTTCGCCCGTCTCCTCAAAGAGGAAGGAATCGTCGTGGCAACCGAAAAGACTGTCGAATCTGTCCATCCATCCGTGGAGCATCCTGTCGCGATTGTCCTCGGCACAGGCCTGGGGCACCTGCGAAGCCTCGTGCATCCGGTGCGCCGCATCGACTACCACGATATCGAAGGATTCCCGGATGATGCGCAGCCGGTCGAGGGCCATCGCTTCGAGGCCACGATCGGCACGATCGATTCGGTGCCGGTGATCGTCTATCCGGGCCGCATCCATCTCTATCAGGGCTACAGCGCGGCAGAGGTGACCTCGCTCGTCCGCCATGCCCATCGCCTTGGCGCCCGTGACATCATCTTTGCCTGTGCGACCGGCGCCGTGCCGGGCATGGCGCATGTCGGCCTCGGCATCCTCACGGACCAGATCAATCTCACGGGCAGGAACCCGCTTGCCGAGTGGGATGGCCTGCGCGATGTGGATTCTCCCTTCGTAGGGATGACGGACGCCTATACGCCGTATCTGCGCACGCTTGCCCGTGGCGTTGCAGACGACCTCGGCATCTCGGTCGAGGAGGGCGTCTATGCAGGCGTGCTCGGACCCTGCACCGAGACGCCGGCAGAGGTCAGGATGATGAGGACAATAGGCGTGTCCTATGTGGGCATGTCCACCGTGAATGAGGTCATCATGGCCCACGCTCTCGGCATGAACGTGCTCGGCCTCACGCTTGCCTCCAACGAGTCCGGCAGCCCTGATGTGGACCATGCATCAGTCGAGGCGAAGGCAAAGGAGCATGCGGAGGACTTCGAGAAGCTGGTCCGTGGCATCCTGCATCTGCTCTGAGTCTTGAAAAATCTGCGATGAGGGCTTGCAAGTCGGCGCTCGTATCTCTATTATGGAACAGCACGCGTGAGGGAGACCTCGCGCAGTCAGGAGCGCCAGCTTAGCTCAGTTGGTAGAGCACCGCTCTCGTAAAGCGGGGGTCATCAGTTCGAGTCTGATAGCTGGCTCCATAGAAAAGT
>OMTG01000110.1 GCA_900313905.1 uncultured Actinomycetes bacterium
CGGTGATCGACCGCGTCGTGCACCACGGGAGGCTGCTCCAGTTCAAGGGCGAGTCCTACCGCGTGAGGCACGCGCTCATGCAGTAGGCCAGGCGCTCAGAAATCATGCCCAATATGCGTGAGCAGACTGCTCAGAAATTGGTGACCATTCTGCTCACGCCGGCTTGACAAAACACATTCATCAGGTTCGACCACAGCTATGCGGACACCATTGCCGAGCTGGGGCATCCCAACCGGGGGACGCTCAGGATCTGGTGGAGGGATATGAGAGGATTCAGCGAAGATCCGCAGGTGGATGCCTGTGCAGACCTGAATCCGCCGAGGCCTCCGGAGTAGTAGTGATGGGGATTCACATATCTGCGGGATGCGCCCCATTGTATGCATTGGGCCCCGCCGGCATGAAAGAGGCCATCGTCCTAGAATCTGAAATCGCGAAAGCATATGATGGCTCTGCGGTGAGGCAGCATTCAATCGGGAATACCCTCCTGCGCTACCAGCGCCAAGTGCGTCCTGCTTCATGCTATCGCTCAATTCTCCAAGCTATGGCCGATCAGTCCGAAGGAGACGCCTCGATTGCTTCTGGATCATGCTTTCTGCTCCATGCGTCCTGTGCAGCGAGGAGCAGTTTCCGGAGTACGGGATCGTCTGCATAGATATAGAGGCCATTGATTCCTCTGGTAAGCAGGACCCTCAGCTGGTTGAGAGTGAACTCCTTCTCCAGCTTAAGCTCTTGGGCTTGTCGATAGGCTGTCTTCAGTGTCTCTTCCAGCTTGGCTTTTTCTTCTCCGTCTTTGTTCTGGCCTTCAAGCTCAGCCTCCGAGATCATCCATTCGACAAGCTCCTCAACTTCAGAATCCCATCGCTCGGTCCGTGCAGAGGTATCTATCGGGCCTATGCTACTCAATGGAATATTGTGCGATTTCTTCGGCACGGCTTTGATGTGCCCTTCGGCCTCATCGAAGATGATGGAAGGCCCGATTATGACACCAATCACATCCAGATCAGCACCTTGGACCTGGTGATATGAACCAATGTGCTGCCACCAGCATCCTCCCTGATCCTTATCCGTCTGGTCGTTATCGTAGACCCAGGCCGACGGATTCTTGTTGTCGTAGCCAGCCCATCTCTTCTTGAACTCCTTCGTCATTCCCCTTTCTTCTGCTCCATCTGCCCCAGCGCTGCCTGTGCTTTCGCCTTGCTTCTGCGTGCAGTATTTGGGGTGGGGTGCTATGCAGACCCCCTCATGGACCGACCAGTCATATGTAGCAACCACTCTGCGCAGCCTGCAGCTCTCTTCCTCTCCATTCCCTTCAGAGCTGCTGAGAACCGCATCATAGAGGTCGTTTGGATCGTCGAAGACCTTCAGCTCATAGCCCCTCAGATTGTCGTCGCTCCTGATGCCCTCTGGCAGGGAGAGGAAATGGGCGGCTGTCGTGTGCTCATCTGCAAGAGCGCATATCCATCTGACGACGCTTTCAGGTGCCCTCAGGCGCTTGGGATGGGTCAGCCTGGCTCCGTATGCCTTGAAGGACCTCGATTCCATCTCGGTCGTAGCGTGGCCGTCTTTGATCTCATGGCAGTGCAGCTCGATATCGCCTAAGTCCTTCATGACAGTTCGCGTTCCGGCGTCCTGTGCAGCTGCATCTATCTGGTATTTCTCGTTTATCCGGATGGCTGCATCTTCCAGCCCCGGATCCATCAGGCGGTCGTGCCTCATGACCTGGTTGTGGTCTATGACAAGGACCACGACACGGGCGCGCAGCAGCACGTCGTACAGCTCGTTCTTATGGAAGCGGAAGGCATCCCTCTGCTCGGGCGTCAGCTCTTCGTCATTGTAAGACGAAGAATCCAAGATCTTGTCGCCGTAGTACACGTTTTCAGCGCCTGTCGCACTAATGGTGTTGCTTCTTTTTGCATTGATGAGATTATGTGCCTCATCGATGAGCACGACGTTGGTCTGAACGGGCGGCTTCTGTGCTGCTTCCTGGCCTTGCCGGTCCTTGCTCTGGGAAGCGCTGCCCGTCCCATTCCCATGCTTGTACAGCTTCAGATATTGATAGACCGACAGGACGTGGCCCTTGCTGCTTCTCGTAGACTCGCCGTTGAGGTTTGAATAGGACTTTATGATCTCATCGTTGTTTACAAGGAGATAGGTGTGATCCTCGTCTTTTTGTGATAGCTCCTGCAGAAGGCGGGTGAGCAGCATGGATTTGCCACACCCTGCCTCTCCCGAAATGATGATCAGCGTTCCTTGGGTGAGGGTCTCGGGTGCAGGATCTTCCATCAGCTCCTGCACTTTGCTCTTGACCGCTTCATACACCTCATACTGTTCAGGTGAGGGCTGGAGGAAGAGCGAAGCCTCGAGCGAATTCGTGCTCTTGAAATTCTGGAGCGAGCCACGATAGTGCCTGCAGAGGCTATCGAAGATCTCTCTCACATAGTCATCCATCTCACGTGGGATGGAATGCATCTCGTGGCCTGACCCGGCAAATCCCAAGTCGTATGCATGCTTATATTCCTTGGTCCTGTGATCGGGAAGCGAGGAGGACAGAGAGAATTGGTAGTTCAGCATGCAGGCAAGCTTGAGCTTGGCCTCAACGGGGAGAAAACAGGTCTCCCAGAGAATCTGGCGTTCGACCTGCGCTCCGGACGTTATGGCAGAATCGAGGCCTGATGAGTCCTGCTGGATCTTCCCACCGGAGAGCTCGTCGGTCATGCCAGCATAGCAGCATGAGCTTTGCTTTCCTTCTGCGTCTGTAGTCGTTACCTTATCGATGAAGACAGCATTCCAGCTGAGGGGGAGGGTGGACGTTGAGTCGGCATGCTCCTGGGCCTTCAGCCAGTCTGGCTTCTGGTCATTGACGTACGTATAAGTGATGCCATCTACTTCTTCCGTATGGCCATCGAAGCAGTCGAACTCATGCGGCATCTTGTCGGGGTCTTTGAGCTCGTTGAGGACATCCAGGAGTGCCCCTACCAGCTGGTCCCCTGTCCGGTATTCCTTGAAGTAGCAGCCCGTCTTGGAAGAATACTTTTCTCTCAGGTCTGTGATTATCTGAGGACAGACGTCTCCGGGATGCTCTTTGTTCGCAGGTGGCAGTGTGATGATTGCGATGGCTTTCTGATGGTTGCGGATCGCTGCATCGTATGCTGTCATAGCGACAGAGAGCTCCTGCAGGGTGGCAGGGCCAGCTTCCCTGCCAAAGACGAAGATCGCTGCTGAGCAGGTGGCCACCTGATTGAAGAGACGGGCCTGCTGTCCTTCTGCGCCGTTTGCGGCAGCATCATCCTCGAACTCATAAGCATAGAATTCTATGCGCTCTGCCAGCTCTCGGCTTGCTTCGCTGCGCCTGAGGCGCTCCTTCCAGCGGAACATCTCGAAGAGGAGCCTCTTGCGGTCCACATCCTCAGCCTTCGTGGAGCTCGCAAGGAATATGGACATCTTGGACGTGGATTCCTGGGACATTCCCGTACCTCCCGATGCAGGCGCCATCTCTCCGGCCGGTTGTGGATGATGCCACCTTGGATGGCTGCATCATCTTTGCTGCCTGCAGAAATGGTGACACATCTCTGTCAGAGCGGCAATTGGGATAACGAAGGGAGAGGCAGGCCGCCTGGGGGAGGTGAAGGTGGAATGGATATGCTGCAGTTCGGTTCCGTACAGTTCCGTGCCGCTATGCTGCTGGCTTGAAAGGAATCAGGTCTCTTTCTTGGGCTGAATCCAGTTGCCAGCAGAACACATGAAATCTGAATGGCATTCCAGGAGCTAGCGAAACGGCTGCCCCTCATGCTGGATGCTATTGCTCAGAATCAGGCGCAGCTGACTGTACGGGCGATAGGCTGCACTCCATGCTGGTCAAGTGAGTCCAATCTGCCGCGAGATTGCTTTCGGTGCGGCTGAACCAAGAAGCTAGTCACTCGTGAGAATAGGTGCCTTTTCTGTCATGCGCTCATCTTCGGGCAACGTGCCGTGTTTGATATAGCATTCAATGCCATGCCTGTCACACCAACCCAATACCTCGTGTGCGCGATCTGCGTACCATCGCTTGACTTCTGGATATGATGAGACAGCTTTGTTGTAGTTGGTTCGCCCAAAAATGATTCGGTCAACGAACGAGACAGACTCAAGTACCTCGAATATGTTCTGATCGACTATGTTCGGAGAAGGATAAGGCTCCATGCTTGCCCATGTCGCGCAGCCATTGTCATGGAGCTTGCGGAGAGCGGCCATGCGTTCAGCATAGGGGGCGGCACCGGGTTCGGCCTTGGAACGGTAGTCTTCATTCAAAGAGACGAGGGTGGTGCCATAGACGTTGTGCCGTGACTGGTCGGCAAGCTCCTGCGGAAGGACTCCCTTGCTCAGGACGACGCAAGGGATGCCGGCGGCATTGAGTTTGCGGACCGCAGCAAGACTCATCTCGCATACGTCGTCGTAGCCGTACATGAAGGGATCGGTCGTGAAGCAGAGCTGCACATTCTTTATCTTCTTCTTTAGCCGGGGGATCTCCTCATCCAGGAGCTCGAGCGTATTCGAGACGAGCACTGGCGAGCACCATTCTTCATAGCTTCCGACCCTGCCGAAGCGACGCGCCATGAGATATGCATAGCATGGGTAGCGGCAGCCATGCGAGCATCCCAGAACGTGGTTCATCGTATAGTCGCCATACTCGACATTTGTTTTGTAGAGCATTGATTTGCGCTCTATGGTATGTAGGCAATTCTTGCCCATAGCGTTCACCTCCACCGCGCTATGTCACAGGCAAACATCTTTGATGACTAAGCTTATCATCGCATTGCCGCGAGCAAAGCATCCGGCCTGAATGTACGGCATTCGGCACAATTAGGCTGAGACATCAAGAGAAGGCCGGCGACTGCAATAGCGCCTCATGCGGTTTGCACCCGTTTGGAGAATGACAATCACGATTGCTCTGCGCGATCGAGAATGTATTTTGCAATCCTCCGCCACAGCTCAATAGCACTTTTGCTGTTCGAAGAAATGGCGGCAAATAGGGCAAACAGGGGTGAGTTGTTGCTACTACGAAGCACCAGCGGCCTGAGAACGTTGCTTCGTCCAAATATCCCTTTGAGCCACTCCTCTGTAAAGCCAAGGAGTTCCTCATAGCCTCGATCCCGCGTGGGACCCATCTGATTGCAGTCGAACAGGCTGGGCTGCTGCACTTGTTCGCTGTAGAGATTGCCGTACCATTCGTGCGTTCCGAAGAAATTGTCGAGCTTCCGGATCCATGGTTCGCTGATCCTATCTCCTTCTACGACTAGCATGCGGCCAATTGCGAAGAGAGGAAACAGAAACCAGACATCAAGAGCATGAGTCGAAGCCACCTTTTCGAGGATGGTCCTGCTCAAGTTTGCATGAAATGGATCAATGAAGATGACGCCTCTGTAGCTATCCCAGTCATAGGAAGCTACCAGCTCTGGAACCAGCACGTTGGAATCCTCATTGTGAAAATGGCACCGGCTGATGAGACTGGGATGATTTTCGTAGCTTCTGTTAGACCACGGTTGACATGATGGGCCCGAGATAGTGTCGCGCCCCCCGCGTATGATGTGAGCTACCACACAAACATCAGCACAACGGAG
>OMTG01000109.1 GCA_900313905.1 uncultured Actinomycetes bacterium
AAGGCTTCGGGAACTGGTGCGTGATGGGAGTACCCACAAGTTTCAGGACTGAGCCAAAAAAACACTAGCCGGCTTGATATTGCCAAGAACGCTTTGTACAACTTGTCCACTCAGCTCATTGGCGATGCTGATAGCACGGTGAAGATGACGCTGCTCACGTTCTCGGGTGACGTCAATAATGGTGGTACCTATAAGGGCGGAGAGTCTCCTTCGTTCAATACCACAGTGAAAAACTTGACGGCTGATGGAGGTACATGGTGGGCTGGTGCACTGCAGCAGGCCGTGAATATCGCCAATCAGGATACGACCACTCCTACGTATATCGTCTTCATTTCTGATGGCGTTCCGACGTATGGCATCGACAGCAACGGAAATCGCACGGGTGACGGCTACGAGTCCCATGCATTGCAGTCCTATTTCAAGTCTGCCGTAAACATTGCCAATTCCAGGAATAGCAACGTTGGCATATTCACTATCTATACGGGATCAAGCGCTGCGACGAGGATGGGCCAGTTTGCTTCGCAGACGAATTCGGGCCGCTCAGCATATGATGGAACTGATGAATCTGGCCTGAATAGTGCTTTCTCCGATCTCGTCAAGACGGTTGAGACCGCAATCTCCTACACGAATGTCACTATCACTGATACGCTGAACAACCAGTATTTTGAATTCGCGGATAAGCCTGAGATAACGTGCACGAAGACGGTCGGCGGCCAGAAGACGACCCTGACTGACCAAGATTATTCGTACGATGCTTCTACTGGTGTTGTTACGTGGAACCTGGGCAATACCAAGCTCGATAACAATGCCACGTACACCATCAGCTTCAATATCAAGGCGAAGCAGGCTGCATATGACGAAGCGGCATCGAATAAGCGTAATGGTGGAACGACCACATTCGAGACCAACTCATCGGGCACGCTGGATTACAGCACAATCGTCTCGGTAAATGGCACGGCGGGGGATCCGACGGTCCAGCCACAGGCTACCTACAGCGTGCCGTCGGTTGAGATTCCTACCTCGACCATTACCGTCAACAAGACCTGGACGGGCACGGCCAATATTCCTGACAGCCTCACAATCAATGTCGCCGACGATAAGAAAGTCCTTGATGCTAATGGCACCATGAATGCAGATGGCAGCTGGACCTATACGGCGATTGTTGCAGCTGGTCCTGAGGGCCACACCTACACGGTGACCGAAGACACATCCGATGGCTGGACGAGCAACTATCCTGATGGCCAGACGGTCACACTTACTGGGCTCACTTCGCAGAGCGCAACGGTGGACTTCACGAACACGCTGAAGACCTATAGCTTCACGATCGTGAAGAAGGTTGGTGGCAACTTTGGCGACACGTCACATTCCTTCAAATTCACGCTGTCATTGACCGATTCCGCAGGCAATGCCATGACGGGCGTGGCTGCAGGCAGTGGCTCTACCGGAACGATTTCTGGAGGGTCCAACGGCGTCTATACCGTCAGCCTTGCGGACAAGCAGTCTGTGACCGTGACTGTTCCTTATGGCACGAAATATACGGTCACCGAGGATAATCCGAACGTCGAGAATCAGACTCCCTATACGACCACGATCGCTATCGAGGGAAGCGGAACGGACAACAGTGCAACCACGGCACGCCAGGCTTCTTCTGATGGGATCACTTCCGATACGACCGTCACATATACGAACTCCAAGACTGTCACTCCTGACGTTGCTGTCGACCTGGGAAGCCCTGTTCCCTACCTCATTGCCGGCCTCGGAGCTGCCGCAGCTGCGGTCTACGTTGCTGCACGCCGCAGGCATGCAGATGAGCGGTAAGGCAGAGCATCATGCCCAAGCACGTTAAGCCTGTATCCCCACGGCAGGTCAGGAAGACGAAGAAGATCGCTTCCGATTCCTACCTGCCCGGAAATGCCAAAGATCCTGGACTTGTGACATCGGAGCTGCCTGCCCTGAATGCGGAGCAGGAAGAAATCTATCGATGGATCAAGACGGTCAAGTTTCGTCGGCAGACATTCGGTGGTGTCAGCGAAGCTGATGTCTGGAAGCAGATCCAGGAGCTGAACCAACGATACGACGCGGCGCTCCGCGCTGAGCGTGCCAGATACGATGCTCTCATTGCCCAGCAGATGGGCAAGAGCGGCAGAGCATCTGGATCCGGGAGGCATTATGGATAGGCCGACCGGGCCAGACGGAGTCATCTCGAAGGCTATAGTCAGCCGGAGGGAAGGTGCTCGAACCCGTGAGGGATGGGTGAAGCTGGGCGCCAATGTGCTCGTCCTCGTCGTTGTTCTTTGGGTCCTCTTCTCTTTCGTCTTCTTTGTCCACCGGGTTTCAGGCAACGATATGTACCCTGCAACCCAGGATGGGGATGTCCTCATCGGATGGAGGCTCGGAAGGGATTTCAAGAAGGGCGACTTGGTGGTTTACGAGGTCGATGGGACAGTGCGTGTTGGCCGCATAGCTGCACTCGGAGGCGATGTGGTCAATGTGGAGTCCGATGGGCTTGTGACCGTGAACGGAACGCCTGATAGCGATGCGCTCTATGAGACGGATGGGGGGAGCATCATTTCCTATCCCTATCTAGTCCCAGATGGAGAGGTGTTCATATTGGGCGATTTCCGCACCCAGGCAACGGACAGCAGGGAGCTCGGCAGTGTTCCGTCGTCAGATGTGGAAGGGGCTGCGATAGGGCTGCTCAGACGGAGGAACCTTTAGGAGCCATACGAAAGGCAAGACGCGCTTTCCAGCGCTTTGCATAGTCAGGGCCATACGGCCAAGGCAAGTGAATGGAAGGGAAGAATCATGAAAGGAAAGTTTTGGAGGGGCCTGATCGCAGTTGCTGCAGCAGCAGCAATGACGTTCGGCGTGTCCGCGCCTGCGTTTGCAGACGATGCGACAGCGACATACGACGATATGTCAACGGTCACCATCACGAAGAGCTATGAGCTTGCTGGTACGGGCATTTCTCCTGAAGAGACGTTTTATGTGACTCAGACGGATTCGAAGGTCACCGACGGCGACGCCAAAGAGGCCCCGAAACTTACGAGCATCTCTCCTCTGACCTTCGAGAGGGGCGCTGCTGGTGATGCGAACAAGAAGACTGGTCAGTTCACTGTCACCCTGCCGACCTACACCAAGACTGGCAAATATGAGTACACTCTCAAGGAGACCGTTGGCAAGACGGCTGGCGTCACCTATCGCACCAAGGACATCAAGCTTGTCGTGACCGTCATCGAGCAGAACGGCCTTGTCCGTGTTGCTGCTGTCCACTGCGAAGATGAAGGTGGCGCAAAGACTAGCAGCTTCGCTGACAACACCTACACGGCTGGCACGCTGAACGTCAAGAAGACGGTTGCTGGCAATCTCGGCGACAAGACCAAGGAGTTCCAGTTCACCGTCACGTTTGCTGCTCCTCAGGATACCACTTGGACCAGGGACATCACCGTCACTGGTGGTGCATCCAACCTGACCTGGGATGGCAACACGGCAACCTTCACGCTGAGCGATGGCGTTACTGCTTCCTTCGCAAATGTCCCCGCTGGTGTCACCTATACAGTGGACGAGACCGACTACTCTGGTGATGGATACTCCACGACCGGTGAGGTCACGTCTCCGACGGCCATGACCAAGGACGGCGCTAACGTCAATGTCACCAATACCAAGACCGGCACCGTCGATACGGGCGTTCTTCTGAACAATGCTCCGTACATCGCGATCCTTGGTGGCGCGGTCGTGGCTGGCATCTATTTCGTCAACCGCAAGAAGCATGAGGATATGGACTAGCACTAGTTTCCATTCTTCTCGCTATCCACTGAATCCAGGATACGGGATGCGTGCCCTGGATGCCACGTAACGCATCAACCCAGGAAGGAGGACAGTCAATGCCGAGCAGGAAGTTCCTGAACGTATGCCAGCATGCATTCAATCTCGTCGTGGCTGTCCTCCTGATTAGCGCTGGGCTCTTTGCTGGCTACTCCCTGTGGGATAACCAGCAGGTCTATGCCACAGCATCGGATGTGAGGGATTCGCTACTCTCTCTGAGACCACATGAAGGTGAGGACAATGGTCCTACTTTCGATGAGCTCAGGGCAATCAATCCTGATGTGATTGCCTGGATTACCCTTGATGGGACCAAGATCGACTACCCGATCGTGCAGGGGGAGGACGATCTCGAATATCTCAACAAGGATGTCTACGGGAATTTCGCGCTTTCGGGTGCTATCTTCCTTTCGACACAGTCGTCTCCTGACTTTTCCGATGCGTATTCGCTCGTCTACGGACATCATATGGACAACTCCATGATGTTCGGCGATCTTGACCTGTACCTCGATCAGACGTTCTTCGACGAGCATACGACTGGTGTCCTTATGACACCTGACGCAACATATTCCCTCGAGATTGTAGGTGTGCTGACGGTCACGTCCTCCGACAGCATGATCTTCTCGACGGCATCTTCGAAGCGTGACTGCAGGGATGTGACGGCCTATGTTGCATCGCATGCGACTTATCTGCGCGACGATGAGGCCGAGAAGATTGCAGCCTCTGAGGCTGGAGAGGAACGGGTGGTTGCACTAGCAACCTGCTCTTCGCAAAGCACGGAGGCAAGGACGGTAATCTTGGCACGAATGGTGCCTTATGGTTCTGAAGGTTGATAGGAGCGAGCGAGGTAGACACATGCAGAAACTCAAGGCGAGACTGGCAGCGGGCCTGATGTCGGCCATGCTGCTCTTGGCAGGACTCTTCGCGGTACCAGCCTTCGCAGCAGAGGGTAGCGCGGATTCTGTCGAGATGCCGGTAACTGTGACGACTTCTGGCCAGGGCATTCCTGGAGAGACCTATACCATCAAGATGGTCCCACAGGGCAATGCTCCTGCTCCCACTAGCGATACGGTCACGCTTACGGGGGAAGACCTGAAGGCAGGCACCTATACGGGGCAGTTCGATCTCTCTTTCGCAGATGTTCCGGTAGATGTCTACAGCTACACCGTCTATCAGGTAGCTCCTGAGAATACGACGGGCCGTGGGTCATACGATACGACCGTCTATACCCTCACCGTTACCTACGAGCATCCCGATGGCGACATGTCGAAGACCGCTGTCATCGCTGCCATCCACAAGGATGGGGATGCGAAGGACGTGAAGTACGCTGCTTGCGCGTTCACGAATACCTATGCTGATCTTCCTGCCGGCATGACTGACCCGGCAGTGACCAAGCACATCTCGGGGGACACGCCCAAAGACAGCACTGACTTCACGTTTGTTCTCGAAGCAGTTGACGGCGCTCCGCTTCCCGCGACCGCAAAGGATGGGAAGGCTGAGGTCGTCGTGAACGGAGAAGGCACTGCTGAATTCGGAGAGATCCAATACACTGCGGCTGGCGTCTACACTTATCGCTGCTATGAGGTGAATGGTGGTGCTGAGGGCTATACCTACGATTCAACGGTCTATACCGTCCGTGTGGTCGTGACAGAAGGCACCAAAGGATTCGATGTGCAGCGCACCATCACGGATCAGGATGAGCGTCATGTGACTGATCTGACCTTCACGAATGCCTATGAGGCACCGGCTCAGCCAACTCCAAAGGCCCCGCAGGCGAATCCTGATACCTCCGATACCAATGCGCTCGGTACGACGTCGGTCCTCGGAGCGCTTGGCATCGCCTTTGTCGGCATTGCGGTTGCCATGCAATTCGGCAGGAAGCATAGCCGGAAGTAGGCTTCAGCAACTTCTGCCAAGATGATGCAGCCTCTCGGCCCGTGCCGAGGGGCTGTTTTTGCTGCATAGGAAAGGAGCCATCCGCAATCGGGATGGCTCCGGCAATTCTATCTGTGGCATGCTGCCTCTCAGCAGGCCTCCTCGATGAAGCGCTTGATCTGGTCGATGCCCTGTCCCGTGACCGACGAGGTGGGTACGCATGCCATCTCGTCGACGCCGAAGGCGGCAGCGAGCATCCTCATCTGCTTCTGCTGCTTCTGCTTGGAGAGCTTGTCTGCCTTCGTGAGGGCGATGATGAAGGGGAAGCCCTCATTCTTGAGGTAGCCGATCATCTGGAGGTCGAGCGCCTGGGGCTCGAGCCTTATATCGACAAGGGAGATCACGAGGTTGTGGCTGCGCTCGCTCGAGAAGTAGGAGTCGATGAGGTTGGCCCAGCGCTGCTTCTCCTCCTTGGACCTCTGGGCAAAGCCATAGCCAGGAAGATCCACGAAGTGGATGCCATCAGCCTCGAAGAAGTTGATGTTCGTTGTCTTGCCGGGCTTGCCGGAGACCTTTGCCAGGCTCTTTCTGTTGAAGATCTTGTTGATGAGGGAGGACTTGCCCACATTGGAGCGGCCAACGAAGGAGACCTCCGGCTTGGTCGATTCGGGCAGCTGCTCGGGCGTGCCATAAGAGGCGATGAAGCGGACCTGTTCGTAGTGGATTCCCATGGCTAGATCTCCTTTGCCTGGTCAGCGAAGGGAGCAAGCAATGGGGTGAGGTCTCCCTGGCTGACGATGGTTGCCTTGTGCATGGCACGGCTGATTGCGGTGTAGAGACGCCTCCGGGCAAGAGGGGTATCAGGGTAGACCTCTGCCTGGGCATCGGGGATGATGACAGAATCGAACTCGAGGCCCTTCGCGATCGAGAGATCGATCACGATGACGCCAGACTGGGGGAGGATCGCATCGGATTCGAGCACCTTGACCTTGCTGCCAAGCTGCTTGCCGAGCCAATGGGCGCGGGCGCTGCTATCGCAGACGATGGCACAGAGGCCTTCCTCTGCCTGGGCGGCGTCGACCTCCTCCTCGAGCTTCCTGAGATAGCTTTCGGTATCATGTGCCACATAGATCTGCGGCACGGTCCCTTCGCGCTGGACCGAGGTGGCATGTATCTCCTCGCCCTGCTCGTAGAGCCCCATGAAGAGGCGGGTGATCTCGGGCGTGGAGCGATAGCTCGTGAGGAGCCGCAGCTGCTCGATGCCGTCGCCTTCCGTGCCGAAGCCGGCATGCTCGAAGACCTCGACGATGTCCTTGAAGCTTGCCGTATCCTCACGGATTGCTTGGTGCTCGTCGCCCAGGAGCATGAAATGGGCATTCGAGAAGTATCTCGCCATCACCATCAATTGTGCCGTGGAGTAGTCCTGCACCTCGTCCACCATCACATAACGGGCGCCACGGTCGCCGGCGCCGGTGATGAGGGAGCGGAGATAGAGATATTCGGCAGCATTCAGCTGATGGCCCACGAGGCGCTGGCCGATGCGGTCGATCCTGAGCCAGCCAGCTGCCTCGATCTGATCGTGGGCGCCTCCGAAGCGGGCCTCCACATAGGTCTTTGCCAGGCGCTGCGTGTCCTCATCGTCCAGAGGGTTGATGGGCTCGCCGAAGATCTGGACCTGGTCGTCGAGGTCGAGCCCCAGCATCGCCTCCTGGATCTCCTCGTCCTTCGCAAGGGCGGCGAGGCGCTGGTTCAGCCGCTCGTGCAGGACATCCTTCACGAGGGCGACGAGGCGCGGGCCCAGAGGTGTTCTCGGGAACTTCGCGAAGGCATTCTTCACCTGCGAGGCCTTGATGAGCTGGACATCGCCGACACCGATGCCCCGGATATCGTCGTCTGCGAGCTCGAGGCCACGCACGGCATCCTCCATGCGGAGCAGCTCGGCAGGGTCGGTGTCGCGCCCTTCCGCACGGTCCTGGATCCCCTGTCTCCCCATGAAGTCCCTCCAGGTGAAGGTCTGGGGGTTGGATTCGCCCAAGGAGGGGAGGACCATATCGATGTAGTGCTGGAAGACGGCATTCGGCGTGAAGAGATAGACCTGCTTGGCCGAGAGCGTCTCGCGCTGCTGGTAGAAGAGATAGGCGATGCGCTGGAGCATGACCGAGGTCTTGCCCGAGCCTGCGATGCCGTTCACGACGAGGACGGGAATGTCCTCGTGGCGCACGACCGCGTTCTGCTCCTTCTGGATCGTGGAAGTGATGGCCTGGAGCTTCTTCGTGTGATGCTTCTTCAGGGCATTGAGCAGGAGCGAATCCTGGATGGCGACCGAGGTGTCGAAGTAGCTCTTGAGCTTGTCGTCCTGGATATCGAACTGGCGGCGCAGCATGAGCTCCACCTCGCGGCGCTTGCCATTCACCTCGTAGGAGGTCTTGCCGAGCTCCTGGCTGTAGTAGGTCTCAGCCACCGGGGAGCGCCAGTCGACAATGATGGGATGGGAGTCCTGGTCCATCACGCCAGCGACGCCGATGTAGACATCGCGGGGCGGACGGTTCGGGCGCATGCGGAGCGAGACCTTCGCGAAGTAGGGCTGGCGCAGCAGGACAAGGACGCGCCTCAGCTTCTCCACGTCGAAGTCATGGGCCTGGTTGTACGAGTCGATGACGGCATTCAGGGTCTCGATGGCGGCGAGCGTCTCCATCGTCTCATCGGCTCCGCCGAAGTCGGTCGTGACCTCTTCGGACATGTCCTTCAGGTCCTGGGCGGCCTCCTTGTGCGTGACCTCGAGCCGGTGGGTAAGCTCGTCCCTCAAGGCCTCCAGCTTCCCGTAGGTCTCGGTGAGATGGGCCTGCTCTTCGGCAAAGACCGGATCGCCGGCAAACTCTGGGGGTATCTGGTTGTCTGGCATGGGGACCTCCTTGCAGCTGCACCGCGGCACAGCGTGAATTTCTGCAATAGAATATTGTGCCCCAAAACATGCGATGCTCTGCCTGCTCCAGAAGAGTTCCAGAAACGGTGGGCATGCGCGCACCGTCGCTTCCTGGAAGCCCTGGCTGCAATGCAGCGGGCGGCAGACATGATGGCAGACGGCGCCGGAAGTGGCGGACGCTCCAAACCTGAAAACAATGGTCATGCTGACAGTGGACAGGGAAGATGAGACACGAATAAGATACGATAAGACATGATACGTGGCAGGCAGCGCCAGGATCGTCCTTGGGCGGCAGGAGGTTCTCTGAGATGGAAGCGATGGGACTCTTTCCGCTCCTGGGCATGGCTATGCGCCAGGCCATATCGGGGATGCCATCCAGGATATCCATGATCCTCTGATCCGGGCCACCGCCACTCTCGAGCTCAGCCTTCTCCAGGGAGACTTCCTGCGCTGCATCGAAGATTCCCGGAGCCTGGCGGAAGGGCCTGATCTCGCATCCAGCCTGACGGCCCGGTTCTGCCGCTGCCTGGCTGAGGCGGCCTTGGGGGATGGAGGCAGCGCGCGGCTGGAACTGCTCCGCCTCATGCAGGAGGGCGCATCTGCCCATGAGGCCTTCTCGGCCTTGGATGGAGCGCAGGCAGGTGGCGGGGAATCTTCGATCTGCCTCAGGATGAGGATGCTTGTCGGCGATTTCGCGGCAACAGAGATTGGCATGCTGCATGAGCGGCAGGACGATTTCGGGTATATCTCGTCGGCCGAGCTTCCCTATGCCCATCGCATGCTGGGCTGCTACCTTGCTGCGAAAGGCGCGCTGAGCGATGGGAAGTGCTCCTATTCGACCGGCATGCTCCATGCCCTGACCGTGACCGGCAAGGAGGGACATCCGCTCCTTGCAGCCCTTGCCAACCTCGTGCTCGCGGTGAACTGCGTGGTCCTGGGATATGACAGCATCGCAAAGTCCTCCTTCATGGAAGGCTTCGAGGTGCTCAGCGCCGATAGGCTGCTGGCCCCGCTCGCGATGGAATACCGTGGCCTCATGGGCCTTCCTTGGGCATGCCTCAGGAACGGCGAGGAGGCCACGCTCAGGAAGATCCGGGCCCATGCGGTCCGCTGCGCCTATCTGGGGCAGCTCTCGAACGGGATGGTGGGCGAACTTCCATCAAGCGTCCTTCTGAGCCCGCGCGAGAGCTCCTTGGTACAGCTTGCATCGCTCGGCAAGACCAACAAGGAGATCGCTGCATTCGTGGGGCTGTCAACCCATACAGTGAAGTACCACCTCTCGAACAGCTATGCCAAGCTCAACATCGACGGTCGCACAGGCCTTGCAGAAGGCCTGGTCTGAATGAGACGGCATATTTTCAGCTGTTCTTAGCCATATTCCTCACGTGAGTGGCTAATCGAATCTAAATGCAATTCCGTATCATAAAGCCAGCTCGAGTATGCAAGACTGCACAGACCATTCCTGAGAGGTCTGGACCACATGCCTGCATGGCTTCGTCCCTGCCCTCCGGGAAGGTCCGGTATGGAAAAGGAGAGCGGCATGCGGAAACCCAAGAAGGTCTGGACACGGCTTGGCCTCGTGGCAGTGGCTGCGCTTGCGCTCTTCCTTGCTGCTGCCGCTGCGCTGGGCCCTGCATTGGCGGTGGCTTCTGGGACGGCAGCGTTCGAGGCCGTGGCACCAGACGGGACGCGCATCACGGTATCAGCCCCTGAAGGGACCTTTGCCGAAGGGACGACGCTCTCGGTACGTGTGGCAGGGGCGCAGTCCTGCACCTCCGCGCTCGATGCCGCATCGGCGGATCATGATGGGGCCGTGGCCTATGAGCTCGTCTGGAGCGACGCCCAGGGCATGCCTGTGGAGCCTGCCACTGCAGCCTGCAGCGTGACGATCGAGCTTGCCGCAGGCGTGCTGCCGCAGGATGCCGATTCGTCATCCTGCGCTGTCCGCATGGTCGTGGATGGCAAGGCATCTGGCGCCCATGCGCTGGCGGGCGGAAGCTCTGCCACCTTCGAGGCGGCGCCGCGCGGGACGCTTGTGGTCACCTACCTGAATAGGGCCGAAGAGGAACCTGCTGTGGCTGAGGAGCTCCCGGCATCTGCTGCAGCCGAGGAAGAGTTACTGAGCGCAGAGCCAGAGGCGGCTTCGGAAGAGACGGCAGAGTCTGCAGCGGAAAGCGCTGCCGAGGCGGCAGATCCGGCAGCAGAAGAGGCAGCGCCGAGCGCCGATGAGACGGCGAAGGCCAGCTCATCTGCAGAGGCGAGCTCCGAGGGGGCTGCTGCTGCGGAGACGGATGCCTCTGAGAAGAGCAGCGACAAGACCGCTCCGGCAGGAGAGCCGGCAGCCACCACGGATGCGCCCTCTGCACAGGATGCCACAGAGGAGCCTTCTGCAGCTGAGGATGGGACGGCTTCCGAGACGACGCCTGAGGAGGAAGGTGCCGGCCTCGTGGATAGCGCTGATGAGACCGGCTCTGCAGACCCTGGCACATCGGCCGCAGAGGACACGGCGGCCATTGCCGCTCTGGCAGCCGCTCCTGCCTCACGTGTCGCGACCGTGCGGGTCTATCTCTACATCTATCTCGACAGCCTGCCCCAGGAAGTCCAGAACCATCTTTCATGGCATACCGTCAAGAACAATACGACGTGGGTGACGGTCGGCTATATCGATGTGCCGACAAGCGTGCTGCCGGCAGCGCTGAAAGACGATATAGGCAGCCGGTACATATTCAAGACAGGGGACCGTGCCTATGAGCCAAGGATCGCCGTGGGCAGCTCCGTCAAATACAGCATCACCTACTTCACGCCGAACTATGGAAATGCCAGCGGCATACGGGTCGACCAGAATGCCTACTATCAGCAGATTGCGGCCTACATCAACTGGAACCAGCTCGGACTGGTCACGGATGCAGGCGCCGATGGCTACCCTGAGGCGGGGACCCGTCCCACCTGGCATCTCGATGGCTACTACACCTATTCGGAGAAGACGCTCAATATCGTGAAGAGCGTCACAGGCAATTTCGGCGACAAGGACAGAAAATACAGCTTCACTGCGTCCTGCACCCGGCCTGACGGCAGCAGCGAGAGCATGTCGTTTGACCTCGCCGACGGCGAGAGCCGGCTCATCACTGTCCCGACGGGCACGTCGATCACGGTCACGGAAGAGAGCTATGCAGGGGATGGCTACGCGACGACCGTGACAGAAGGCGGAAGCACGGCGGCTGCAAGGACATGGAGCACGTCCTCGCTGGCTGACAACACGACCGTCACGTTCACGAACCACCGAGAGATCGTGCCTGATGTCGGGGCAGATCTTGCCCAGGCGCCCTATATCGCGATCCTTGCTGTGGCCCTTGCAGCAGGTGCCCTCTTCCTCCACTCCCATAGGGTGCGGGGCTAGGGCGGTGCAAAGGACATGAGCAGACCGAAGGACAGGGATGCGGTGGCCAGCCCCAAGAAGGCAGGAGATGTCCCAGCTGGGGCATTGGAGGGACCCGAGGAGATGAGCCCCGAGGAAGAGGAGATCCTCCGATGGCTGAAGGAGACGAAGTTCCGGAAGGTCGCATTCGGCGGGGTGAGCGAAACGGATGTCTGGAAGAAGATCTCCGAGCTCAACGACCGCTACGATGCAGCCTTCCGGGCGCAGCGGGCGCACTACGAGGCGCTGCTTGGCCTGCACGAGGGGCAAGACGGGCTGGGGAGGCCCCATGGCTAGGCCGACAGGTGCCGAAGCGGCATTCGCGAAGGCAATTGCCCAGCGCCGGGATTCTGCCAAGGTCCGGGAAGGATGGATTCGCCTCGCCGTCAATGTCCTGACGCTCGTGCTTGTGCTCTGGCTGGTCTTCTCGTTCGTGCTCTGCATCTTCAGGGCGCAGGGCAACGACATGTATCCGGCTGTCCAGGATGGCGACCTGATCATCGGGTGGCGGCTTGGAAGGGATTGGCGCCAGGGCGATCTGGTCGTCTATGAGGAAGGGGGAAAGACGCAGGCTGGACGGGTGGTCGCGACCGGAGGGGACATCGTCGATGTCACCGACGCCGGAACGCTCACGGTGAACGGCACGCCTGAAAGCAGGGCGCTCTACGAGACCGATGGAGGAGATGCGATCGCCTATCCGTATGTGGTGCCTGAGGGGGAGGTCTTCATCCTCGGAGACTTCAGGACCCAGGCCCATGACAGCAGGGAGTTCGGCTCTGTTCCTGAAACGGACATCGAGGCGACAGCGATCGGGCTTCTCCGCAGGCGGAACTTCTGACTGCGCACAGGTGGATGGACTGCGCTTCGGCGCTCTTCATGGATAAGGCAATGCGGACTACGATGAAAGGACCATCATGAAAGGAAAGCTCTTCAGAGGCATCGCATCCGTTGGACTTGCAGCGACGATGATGCTGGGAGGTGCCGTGCCGGCCCTGGCTGTGACCGGCGCAGGCTCGATCGCCACGAACTACAGGAGGACAGGAAGCACGAATCCTGCAGAGAGCCTCACCTATACGGTCTCCAGCCCGACCGTCACGAGCGGAGATGCCGCTGCGGCGCCAACGCTCACCGTCGGGACGGCCGACTACGCCGAGGATGCATCCGGCACGAGGTCCATCGCTCTCACGTTCGCTGACTGCACGACACCGGGCATCTATGCCTATACGCTGACTCCGGTCCTCACGCCAAGCAATGAGGCGGGCGTCGCGTTTGAGGATGAGACGCTCACGGTCACCTATACGGTCTACTACGACGAGGACGGGAAGCTTGCGAGCGCTGTCGCCGTCAAGGATCCTTCCGGCTTCAAGCTCGATGAAAAGGCTCCTGTCCTGATCGATTACCGTTCGGGCGGCCTCAGCGTCCAGAAGGACGTCCTCGGCAACCTGGGCGACAGGACCAAGGAGTTCGATATCACGGTCACGCTCGTCGCAGCCGACGGGAAGGCGTATGGCTCTTCCGCCTATGCAGTCACTGGCTCCGATGACAGCCCGACGAGCATCGAGGTCGGCAAGGCGACGACATTCCACCTGCATGATGGGGAGAAGGTCGTAATCGCCGACCTGCCCGCTGGAATGACGTACAGCGTGGACGAGACGGTGCCGGATGGCTATGAGAGCAAGGTCTCCGAGACGCCGGCGATCATGGAAGGCGAGACGAAGGCTGTCGTGGTGGAGAACAAGAAGGAAGGCGATATCGACACGGGCGTCTTCCTGAGCAATGCCCCCTACATCGCGATCCTGGGTGGCGTGGCAGCCGGTGCGGTTGTCGTTATGCGCCGCCGCCGCAGCGAGGACTAGTCCTGGAGCATGGATGTGAGGCCAAGGCAGCATGACTGCCTTGGCGGGGAGCGGAAGAGGGGAAGGAGGGCTTCATGGGATCGGGCAGGGTGCTCCATGTCTGCGAGCATATCTTCAATCTCGTCGTGGCAGTCCTCCTCCTCGGCGCTGCGCTCTTCGCGGGATATTCCCTCTGGGACAACGAGCAGGTCTATGCTGCGGCCTCGGGCGTGCGCGACAGTCTCCTCTCCCTGCGCCCCCAGGAAGGCGCGGATGCTGGCCCCAGCTTCGATGAGCTGAGGAAGATCAATGCCGATGTCGTGGGCTGGATCGTGCTCGATGGCACGAAGATCGACTATCCGGTCGTGCAGGGGACTGACGAGCTCGAGTATCTGAACAAGGATGTCTATGGGGATTACTCCCTTGCCGGTTCGATCTTCCTCTCCACCCAGTGCTCATCCGATTTCATGGACGCCTATTCGCTCATCTATGGGCATCACATGGCGGAGAGCATGATGTTTGGCGACCTGGACCGCTACCTGGATGCTGATTTCTTCAGCAAGAACTCCTCGGGCCGCCTCATCACGCCGGATGCAGCCTATGGGCTCGAAGTGTTTGCAGTGCTGACGGTCACGTCCTCCGATGAGGCGATCTTCTCGCCCACGTCCTGGAAGAAGGACTGCTCGGGGGCTGTCGCGGCTGTGGCAGGCCGTGCAGCCCATATCCGCGAAGACGTGGCCGAGAAGATCGAATCCTCTCCGGGGGAGGAACGGATCGTGGCGCTCACCACCTGCTCGTCCGAAGGGACACAGGCACGGACGGTCGTACTGGCACGCCTGGTTCCGCAAGGGGACCAGGACGCATAGAGAGGCAAGCGAGGTATCGGTATGCACAAGCACATGGGAAGCGTGGCAACGGCTATGATGGCAGGCCTGCTCATCCTGGCTGGCTTCTTTGCCGCACCGGCATATGCGCTGGCAGGAGATGCCGACACCGTCTCGATCCCGGTCACGGTGACGACGGAGGGCGAAGGCATACCTGGAGAGGCCTACGTCGTGAGAATCGACGCTCTCGGAGATGCGCCTGCGCCAGAGACCGGCACCATCACGCTCCAGGGAGCAGAGCTCACAGCTGGGACGTATGCTGGCTCCTTCGAGCTCTCCTTCAAGGATGTGCCGGTAGGGAAGTACCGCTATGCGGTATCGCAGGAAGCCCCTGAGGACACGACCGGACGCGGCAGCTACGATGATGGGGTGTTCACCATCGAGGTCGCTTTCGAGCATCCTTCGGGCTACGGGGATGAGACGAGGGTCATCGCCTCCATCCGGAAGGCAGGGGAGGCAGGCGACCTCAAATATGATGCCTGTGCATTCACGAACCGGTATGCCGATCTCCCGGATGCCCTCCTGGATCCTCCGGTCGAGAAGCTCATCTTGGGCGATGAGCCTGCGGCTTCTTCGACCTTCACCTTCGTCCTCGAGGCGCTCGATGGAGCGCCCCTGCCGGAAGGGGCGCAGGACGGGAAGATCGAAGCCACGATCGACGGCGAAGGCACCGCCGAGTTCGGCACCATCCATTGCGGCAAGGCTGGCGTCTACCTCTATCGCTGCTACGAGAAGGCAAGGGATGCGGCAGGGTATTCCTACGACGAGACGGTCTATACGGTGCGGGTGGCTGTGCGCGAGACCGTGGATGGCTTCGTGGTGGAGCGCACCATCGAGAGCCAGGATGGCAGGAAGGCAGACGATCTGGTCTTCACGAACTCCTACCGAAAGCCCGCTACGCCCTCCATGCCAGGCGGAAGCGGCGGGACCACGGCACCGGCGAAGGCCACATCCCAGGCAAGCCCCGACACCTCGGATGCGAACTCAGTCTCCGTTATGCAGGCGGCAGCTGCCTTGGGCATCGCCTCCATCGCCCTTGCCCTCATGCTGAAGCTCGGCGGCCGGCAGCGCCAATAGCGGACAGCAGATTCTTCCTTTGGCCCTTCTGGCAGATGCCGGGAGGGCCTTTTCCTCCAAAGCCCGCGCCTTGCCTTGAAATATGCAGATTCCGGAGTCTTTCACACTGTGCCCTGCATGCGTGGCCAGACGGAAACAGCGGCTCCCTATAGTGGCTTCTCGAGACAAGGGCAGCGCAGAAGAGGCTATCTGCGGTCTGTCTTGGTGCTTTCTTGGGGAGTCCATCTATGCAAGAGAATGCTCATTCCAGCTTCGAGCGCACGCTCGATGCCCGCCTCATCCTGTCCATCATCGCAGCAGGCATCATGTCCTTCTCGGGGGTCTGCGTCGAGACGGCGATGAATGTCACCTTTCCGTCCTTGATGGCGGAATTCGGGATCGGCACTTCGACCGTGCAGTGGATGACGACAGCATACCTGCTCGTGCTGGCAGCGATCGTGCCGACCTCGTCCTATCTGAACCGCCGCTTCCCGACGAAGCGGATTTTCGTGGTCGCGATGTGCTTCTATATCGCAGGCATCGTCTGCGGCTTCACAGCCTTCTCCTTCCCGATGCTGCTCTGCGGCCGCGTGCTCGAGGGCATCGGCACAGGCATCGCGCTTCCTCTGATGTTCAACATAATCACCGAGCAGGCGCCGCTCGAGCATATGGGCGTGATGATGGGAATCGGCACCCTCGTCACCGCCATGGCGCCGGCAGTCGGCCCTTCGGTCGGTGGCTGGCTCGCCGAGAACTTCGGCTGGCGCGCCATCTTCGCAGCGCTTCTGCCGATCCTGCTCGTCTCCTTCATCCTCGGCATCTTCTCGATCAGACAAAGTCATGAGGTCGTGAAGGAGTCCTTCGATGTGGCGGGCTGGGTGCCGCTTGCCCTGGGCTTTGCAGCGCTCGTCTTCGCTGTCGACTTCGGTGGCACGGCAGGCTGGGCAAGCCCCCAGACACTCATCCTCTTTGCCGCTTTCATCCTCCTTCTCATCCTCTTCGTGGCGCATGAGAGGAAGTGCGCACGTCCCTTGATCCATCTCTCCGTCTTTTCGGAGAAGCCCTTCGACCTCGGCGTGGTGTCGCTCATGACGCTGCAGTTCACGGTCCTTGGGCTTTCGTTCCTGCTTCCGAACTATGCCCAGCTTGTTATGGGCACAGGCGAGACCGAGGCAGGCTCGATCCTGCTCCTCGGCTGCATCGTCGGCGCCTGCATGGCCCCCTTCTCGGGCCAGCTCCTCGACCGTCTGGGGGCCCGTCGTCCCATCATGTGCGGCGCTGCCTGCGCCTTTGCAGCCACGATCCTGCTCGTCCTCTTCTCCGACCACATGCCCACCGGCACGGCACAGGCCATCTATGTCCTTTTCGCCTTCGGCCAGTCGACGATGGTCGGCAACACGATGACGGTATCGCTGTCGTTCCTGCCAGCTGAGACGAAGGCTGATGGCAATGCCGTGATCAACACGCTCCAGCAGCTCTCCGGCGCCGTCGGCACCTCGGTCGTCACCGCTATCGTCAATGCCGCCCAGGTGGGAGCAGCCGATATGGCGGCAGCCACGATGATGGGCACGAGGAGCGCCTATATCCTCCTTGCCTTCATTATGGCCCTTCCCCTCATCTGCATGCTCTGGGTCACGGGGCAGGCGGAGCGCCGGGTGGAATAGGCAGAGCATCCATCCATATGGAACATGAAGGCCCGAGCTGCGCATCCCGCATGCGCGCCCGGGCCTTTGCACATGCGGGATGAGCCGCATCTCGGCTATAATCGGCTCAGCGACAGATAATGCAAGAACCGTGCCGAGGAGGAGACCCATGGCAGGACTGAAGAAGATCGTGGTTGCTGGTGGCGGCGTCCTGGGATCCCAGATTGCGTTCCAGAGCGCCTATACGGGCCACGATGTGACCATCTGGCTCAGGAGCGAAGGCTCGATCGGGCGCTGCCAGCCCAAGCTCGATGCGCTCCTGAAGAGCTACCACGACTCGATCGACGCGATGGAGGATGCAGAGAGCCCAGCCGATCCGGAATGGTGCCCGGGCATCTCCGATTTCGACACCTTCGATGCGGCTGAGTGCGCGAAGAAGGTCGACGAAGCGTACAAGTCCCTGAAGCTCGAGCTCGATCTCGGCAAGGCCGTCGCCGATGCCGATCTCGTGATCGAGTCGATGGCCGAGGTGGCTGACCAGAAGAGCGAGTTCTTCAAGAAGCTTGCGCCCCTCATGCCCGAGAAGACGATCGTGGTGACGAACTCCTCGTCGCTTCTGCCATCCCAGTTCACGAAGGACGTGGGCAGGCCTGACCGCTATCTCGCCCTGCACTTCGCGAACACCATCTGGAAGCACAACGTGACCGAGGTCATGGTGCAGGAGAAGACGAGCGAGGCATCCTTCAATGCAGTGATGGACTTCGCGAAGTCCATGCGCATGATTCCGCTGCCTGTGAACAAGGAGAAGGCTGGCTATCTCCTGAACTCGATGCTTGTGCCCTGGCTCCTCTCCGGCCTCGATCTCTATGCGAACGGGGTCTCAGATCCCGAGAGCATCGACACGGCCTGGACCTCCGGCACCGGCGCTCCCAAGGGCCCCTTCCGCGTTATCGACACGGTTGGCCTCACGACTGCCTACAACATCGTCGAGCAGTACCAGAAGGTGCCCGGCATCGCGACGCCGCTCCTCAAGAAGATGATGATGCCCTACAACTTCAAGGGCATCGAGAAGATGCTGAAGCGCTACATCGATGAAGGGAAGCTCGGGATGATGGCAGGCGAGGGCTTCTACAAGTACTAAGCCATCGAAGCAAAGGTGACACCAGGCGGCCTTCCTCCTCGGAGGAAGGCCGCTCTTCTTGTGGATTGTTGCCGTGGCGGGCTGGCAGGATGTGCGAGATGCGAGAATCGGTATATCCCACCTCTCATAAGGCGTGCTGCAGCCATGGACGGGTTCTGCAGATACCCCCTTCGCTATGCATGCAGGGTATGGCAGATTTCTTGATATGCATGCTGAAGGCAGGCCGTCCGGGGAGATGATGGAGCAGGCATTCGTTGGAAGGAAGCTATGGACAAGGCAGTGGCGAAGCAGGAGAAGGCCGAAGACAGGAAGCATGCGGTCGATATCCTCCATGGCAACCTCTGGACCAACATCGTGCGCTTCGCGCTGCCGGTGGCGGCCACCGGCATCCTGGAGCAGCTCTCGAATCTGATCGATACGATGATGGTGGGCAGGCTCTCAGGCGACATGGGCACGCTTGGCATGGCGGCAGTCGGTGCCAACACCCCCATCTCCTCCTTCGTGATCGGCCTCTTCGTCGGCATCTCCCTGGGCGCCAATGTCACGATCGCGACGGCGATCGGCAGGCAGGACCAGGAAGGCGTCACGAAGGCCGTCCATACGGCAATGCTCATGTCGCTCATCGGCTTTGCGATCACGGCTGTGGGCGAGATCGTCGCAGAGCCCTTGCTCGTCCTTCTGCGCGTGCCGGCAGAAGACCTGCCGGAGGCCGTGCTCTTCCTGCGCATCTATCTTCTGGCAATGCCGGCGATCCTGCTCTACAACTTCGAGGCGGCCATCTTCCGCTCCATTGGCATCACCCGGCTGCCGCTCCAGGCGCTCTGCGTTGCGGCAGGCGTGAACATCGTCTTCGGCTATCTCTTCATCGGCGTCTTTGGCTGGTTCGTCGTGGGCTCTGCCCTGGCGACTGTGCTCTGCTATGCCACGAGCGCCGCGATCCTCCTGGTGCGGCTCGTGCGGATCGATGCTCCTATCCGCGTCTCGCGTGCCAACCTCAGGTGGGATGGTGCCTCTGCTGCGAAGATCATCCATATCGGGCTTCCTGCGGGCATCCAGAGCGCCGTCTTCTCGCTTGCGAACATCGTGATCCAGTCTGCCATCAACAGCCTCGGCACGACCGTGATGGCGGCTTCGAGCGCCTCGCTCTCGATCGAGGCGGTGGTCTACAACCTCCTGAACTCCTTCAGCCAGGCCTGCACGACCTTTGTCGGGCAGAACAATGGCGCCCGGCAGCTCGATCGCTGCCGCAGCACCCTCAAGGTGTCTGCTGCCGAGGGCTTCATCGCGGCTGCCTGCGTGATTGCCTTCTCGCTTGGCTTCGGCCGCCAGATCATCGCGCTCTTCAACTCCGACCCTGAGGTCATCGAGGTCGGCTACATGCGCGTCTCGATCGTGATCTCCTCCTATTTCTTCTCGATGCTCTATGAGGTGATATCGGGGTATCTGAGAGGCTTTGGCATCTCCGTCGCCCCTGCCATCATCACCACGCTTGTTATCTGCGGTATCCGCTTCTTCTGGGTCTTCGTGGTCTTCCCGGCCGACCCCACCTTCCATACGATCATGATCGTCTATCCGATCAGCCTTGCGACCAATGCGCTCTGCATGATTGCCGTATTGCTGATCGTGAGGCCGGCGAAAAAGGGTACGGTAAAGCTTGCCGCCAAAGTGCGGTAGGGAAGCAGGGCAGAGGATCTGGCTGCTCCCTCTATGACAGGTTGGAGCAGCCATGAGATGGCCTCAGAGCATCGAGACAAAGCGTCTGGTCCTGCGTCCGTGGCGTGAAGCTGATGCAGAGGCGCTCTATAGATGCGCCCAGGACCCTGCGGTCGGGCCCCGGGCTGGCTGGCCGCCCCACCAGTCGCTCGCAGAATCCCGCCAGGTCCTGCACGAGGTGCTGATGGTGCCGGAGTGCTATGCCATCACGATCAAGGGACGCATGCCGCAAGACGATCCGGTCGGCGCCATCGCCCTCATGAAAGAGGACCCCGAGATCCCGCTTGGTGCCGGCGAGGCAGAGCTCGGCTACTGGATCGCACAGGAATTCTGGAACCAGGGATACATGACCGAAGCCGTCCAGGCACTGGAGCGCCATGCCTTCCTGGACTGCGGGATCTCCACCCTCTGGGCCTGCGCCTATACGGAGAATGGCTCCTCGGTGCGGGTGCAGGAGAAGGCAGGGCTCAGATTCTCGTGCCACAAGGATGAATCGCGCGACCTTCTGGGCCGTGTCCACGGGCTCGAGGTGAGCCGCATCACGCGCAAGGAATGGGAGCAGGCCATGGCAGCAGATCCGACGGGTGCCGACTATCGGGGCGCCCAGCAGGCAGAGGCATCGAAGACGATTGCAGCCATGCCCCTCATTTCCCGGGTGCGCTCGGGAGGGCAGACCGGCGCTGACCGCGGAGGGCTCGATGCAGCTCGTGCGGTGGGCTGCCCCATCTGTGGCTGGTGCCCGCCAGGAGGGCTGGCAGAGGACTTCCCTGAGGCACCGGGAGTGCGCGCGCTCTATCCTGAGCTCCAGGAAGGGACAGCTCCCGGATATGTGGAACGGACTGCCTGGAACGTGCGGGATGCCCATGCCACCCTCATCGTCTCTCCAGGAGGCCTTGAGCCTCTGAGCGGGACGGAGATGACGAAGATATTCGCGGAGCGCTTCGGCAGGCCGGTGCTTGTCGTCGAGGGCGCCGATATCGAGGCGGATGCCGATGCGGCCTACGGGTGGCTCAAGGGCTTGGGACAGCTCGGCCTCACGCTCAATGTGGCAGGGCCACGGGAATCCAAGATGCCGGGCACCTACCAGAAGACCAAGGCGATTGTGGAGGCGCTCCTCAGGCGTCAGATGAGCGAGAGCACCAGATAGGCGGCGATGCCGCCAACGCAGCACCAGAGCATCGAGTGGGTCTTCCGTGCGATGAGGAGGGTGACCGCGGAGGCGAGAAGCGGCATGAGGCCGCTCCAGACGCCTTGGCTGAACATGTCGGGTCCGATCAGGTCATTGGCCACGAGCGCTGCGAAGACAGCGGTCGGGATGTAGCTCAGGGCTTCCTCCACACGAGGGGAGAGACTCCTGCCCTGCAGGACAAGGACAGGAAGCACGCGGCAGGCAAGGATGAAGCCGAAGCAGGAAAGCCAGATGACAAGGAAATCGGTCGTGCTCATTGCCTGGTCGCCTCCCCGGCAATGAGGCCTGAGGCGACTCCAGCCACGGCTGCGACCGGGATGGCAGCGCCTGCTGCGCCTGCGCATTTGCAGAGGAAGACCGCAAGCATCGAGACCGCAGCGATCGCCAGATGGACCCGTCCCTTCATCTGTCCTATCAGGAGATAGATGAAGAGCGCTGTCATCGCAAATGATGCAAGAGCGGTCGGGATGCTGGCAAGAGAGCCTAAGGCGGCACCTGCGGCAACCGATGCAGCCCAGGTGAGCATCAGCACGAGATCGAGCGCCAGTGCATCCCCGAAGGACCAGTCTTTGCCGGAGGCGAGCTGGTCCAGGGTGATGCCATAGGCCTCCTCGGTGAAGGTCGCAGCGATGGCCAGCGATTCCCTCTTCGAGAAGCGCTTCAGGGCTGGGGCAAGCGAGGCTGAATAGAGGGCGAAACGGGTCGATATCGCGCAGACCGAGATGATGAGGGAACCCATCGGGGTGCCGGCAAGCCAGAGGTTCGCGATCATGAACTGCCCGCCTCCTGAGAGGTAGGTGGCCGAGAGCACGAAGCATCCGACCGGATCCATGCCAGCACGCTGGCTCAGCACGCCGCAGGCAAGGCCGACCGCCACGTAGGAGAGCATGACAGGGAGGGCAAGAGTCAGGACCCTGCGGAATGACAAAGATTGTGATGAAGAGGAGCTCTGCATCGCTTGCTTCCAGAGATGCTGATAGTAGTTGCCCAAGTATCGTAGCATGGCAGGCAAGATCGCTGCTATGCAGCATTCCGATGTCTGGACCTCTGATCTCCTGATCGCTCTTCTCCATCCGGTTAACCAAAGCCTTTCCGCGCAGGACGGGGCGTAAGATGGGAGGGAGCAGCTGATAGTGGAAGGATTTCCATGACGCATACGTCCCATCATCCCCAGGCGCTCCATCATCCCCATGACCTGCACCCAGGCCATCCACTCATTGTCTTCGATGATTTCTGCTTCGCCTATGAATCGCGTCCCGTGCTCTCCCATATCGACCTAACGATCGACGCAGCTGATTCGGTCGTGCTGATGGGGGACAACGGTTCCGGCAAATCGACGCTGCTGAAGGCCATCTGCGGCCTCATCTATCCCCTGCAGGGCACCTATCGCTTCGATGGGGCGGTCGTGGACGAGAAGACGATGAGGGACCCGCTCTTTGCGAAGCGCCTCCATCAGCGGGTTGGCTTCATCTTCCAAGACTCTGATTCCCAGCTCTTCTGCGCGAGCGTCGACGAGGAGATCGCCTTCGGGCCCCGCCAGATGGGGCTTTCGGAAGAGGAGGTTGAGCAGCGCGTCTCTGATGTCTGCCGGCTCCTTGGCATTGAGGATCTGAGGACACGCGCCCCCTACAACCTCTCGGGAGGGGAGCAGAAGAAGGTCGCAATCGCCTCGGTGCTCTCGATGAACCCCGATGTCTACTGCTTCGACGAGCCATTGAATGGCCTCGACCAGAAGACGAGGGAATGGCTGCTGGGATTCCTCAGGAGCCTCAAGAAGGCCGGGAAGACCCTGATCGTCGCGACGCATGACCAGTCGCTCGCAGACGAGGTGGCAGACTACTTCGTCTATTTCGGGGACTACCACGGCTACGAGGATAGGCCCCACATCCATATCAACCGGAGCTGAGATGAGCGGGGACGGGTGCCTTAGCATGTGGCATTGCGCTGCTTTTGACAGTGTAGATGCTGGAGAGATGAGCGAGTTCGGTGGGCATGCCAGCATCTTGATGGCTTGAAAGAAGTCCAAGCAGCCGAGCTCCAGCTCTCTGCGATTGGGAGAGGCAAGGTGCCTCTACTGCTATCCAGGCAAAACGAGAGCAACTCCTATCAGTGCTTTTCTGACATGTGGCATGGGCAATGTTGGAAGAGCATATATGCTATCGGAGCATATCCGTCACAGGTACAGTTTTGAAATATACTTTCGGGCATGAAGTCGATTGCCTGTCATCAGGTTTGAAGAAAGCTGCAGGGATGAAGCAGGATAAAGATGCAAGCCAGATAGAGGAGATGCGGTATGCATCTGAGATGCCATCGGCTACGATGCACACCTCATCGCAGTTCACGACTGACCCCACGGAAGATGCATCGGAGCGGAATCTCATAACACGCATCCTCTCGACAATGGGTTCGCTATCCAATAACGAACGTCTGGTTGCAAACTATATCATCCAGCATCAATCGGCTATAGCCGGGCTTCCTCAAGCCGATCTGGCCCATATCTGTGGAGTCTCCCCTTCGACCATATCCCGCTTCTGCAAACGCATCGGAGAGAAGGACTATCACTCTTTCCAGCTTTCCTTGGTGCAGAGCATTGGCCTGCTCCATGGCTCGCTCCACCATGAGACCCAACCTTCTGTCTCAGATGATGACGCGACAACGGCATTGAACCAGCTGCTGCAGCTTCGCATTGCTGACCTGACGACCACTATGGACTCGCTCAAGAAAGACAGCATCAATGAGGTGGTAGAAGCAATCATCCATGCACACACCTTGGAGGTTGCCGGAACGGGCAGGACGATCCCGATGGCGATGGATGCTGCCTACAAGTTCGAGCGTGCTGGTATCATGAGTGTCACGAGCGAATACTACGAGAAGCTGATAAGCAGCGCTGTCCTGCTCGGCGAAGGCGATGTGCTTCTGATAATCTCCCGATCCGGATGGTCGGGAGTTCTGCAGCAGGTACTGCATGCCGCAAAGGACCATGGCGCCACAATCGTGGCAATCACAGCAAACAAGAACTCCCCTATAGCGTTCCATTCCGACTATGTGCTTCTGGCAAATTCGAACGACAGCAATCTCGACAGCGTCTCAGGCAACTCGCGTATGGCGGAGATGCTGGTCATCGAAGCGCTCTATATGCTCGTTTGCATGAATAAGGAGGATTCCTCCTCCTACATGGAGATGCACAAGAACTATGTCATGTCGAACGTGGACCTGCCCTGATATATTCAGCTACCAAAGATGAAAGCTGCTTTCATCCAACAGCATCGGCATGAAAGCAGCTTTACCATTCATGGAATCAAAAAGTACCTTTCGCGGTAAAACAATGGTGTGAAATTTGCTTTCATTCTATCTTCGCTGCAGGATGAGTAGCACAGCCATTTGATACCGACATTCCAAGAAGACGGTACCGCCTCTGCG
>OMTG01000108.1 GCA_900313905.1 uncultured Actinomycetes bacterium
CTGTGCTACCTGCTCATATATGGGTCAGATCGCCCACACCAACCCCCGAAGAGCCGGAAATGATGATGCGCCCTACGTGGACCAGGATGGGACGGAGTGCGGGAACACCCCCTCGAACTATGCAAACGGAGGCTGCTCGGTAAGCGACCCCGACTACGACTATTTCTACTCCGCAAAGGAGGGAGGGCTCTGCCGGGCGAAGAAGGGCAGCTCGGAGGTCGATGCGATCATTCCTGCAAGCAGCCTCAGCAGTACCACAAGACTGGAGGTCAACCAGCTCAACAAGGATGGGGATACCCTGTATTGCGTTGTCTGGGATGGGAATCGCTATGCCATCCGCTCCGCAAAGACTGATGGATCGGATCTGGCCGAGCTCTATTCGGTCCAGGGATACGACTCCGGCAAGGGATTCTATTATCAGATCCATGGCCTCTGCATCTATGACCACACCCTGTATTTCATTCTGGAAAGCATGACTGGCGCCTCGAGCCTGGCAGAGCATTACTTCGACCTCTATTCGATGGGCGAGGATGGATCCATCCAGCAAAAGCTCTCGGGACTTGAGCTCACCGGGTCTGCCACGCCGTATGTGGCAAAGGACAAGGTGTACTTCGTCTACACCAATCCAGGCAATGCGAACAAATCCAGCGGAGGCAGCAGCATACTCTCCGAGAACCTGGATGGCTCTGACCAGGAGACGATTTATACCTGCAGCCTGGCTTTCATCAACGGCAACATCATTCTCCAGGATGGCAGCATCTATGTGCTGGAAAACGGGCTTGCGGCATCAAGCTCCAGCAATTATGAATACCAGCTCACGCGCATGGATCCATCGGGCGGCAACCAGAGCGTCCTTCTGTCGGATTCCATTTCCGCCAGGTCGTATGTCGGGCTTGCCGGCATCGCCAGGGACACCATATACATTGGCAAATACGGTGACGGGGTGCTGAGCAGCTTCAAGACGGTACCCCTCGCAGGCGGGGATCCGTCTGACGTGGATGTAGACTTCACAGGAATAAACGCCAAGCTCATGAACGCCTGCGACTGCCTGCTGGTGTACGGCACGGACACCGCGGCGGCCTCTGGTGCACGCGTGGCGCGCATCGGCTTCGATGGCACCACCTACCGCCAGCTCATCAGCTAGAGGCGCTGCCAGAGGCAATGCCATGAGGGGGGCCCGCGGGACTGTGTCTGCAGCCACGGGCCCTCTCTCTGTCTGCGGTGGGGAAGGGGATGCCTATGCCAGCTTCTCTGCCACAAGCGTGTAGACTTCCTACGCGTCGCGGCTCTGGACGATTCTGCCGACGAGCTCCTGGTCCTGGATCAGGGCGATCACCTTGCGGAGCATCGCGATGTGCTCCTTGGGGTCGGTGATCGCGAGCATGATGACAAGGAAGACATCGCAGGTCTGGGTGGCGTCATCCACAAGATCGGCTTCCTCAATGCCCACGGACAAATCGAAATTCCGCCGCAAGAGCCTCTACAAGATCTGCGACTGGTCTGAGGTGACGGCGCTTGTGACGAATGACGGCGTCGACCCCGACTTGGTCGACCGGGTGCGCCGCCAGACCGAAGTCATCTTCTGCTGAGGCTGACTTCCTCAGGCAAGCAGCATCGCATCGAGCACTGTCACGAAGATGCCTATCGCAAGCAGGAGGAGCTTCGTTGGCAGCGCGTTCGCATGCCTCCCCATGACCTTCCGCGAGCTTGTCAGATAGATCTGGAGGAAGATCGTGATCGGCAGCTGCAGGCTGAGGAGTGCCTGGCTCCAGACAAGGCCCTGGAACGAATCCTTGATGAGGAAGCAGGCTACAAGCGCTGCAGTGAACGCAAGCAAGACCCCTGCGGTCGTGTGCCGGTCATGGAGGTCATATTCCTCGCCGAACATGCCAGCGGATATGGTGCCTGCGGCCATCCCAGCCGTGATGCTGCTTGAAAGGCCGGCTGCAAGAAGCGCCAGAGCGAAGATCAGCCGGGCACCTTGCCCCAGGATCGGTGCCAAGGTATCTGCTGCGGTGGAGAGGTCGTTCACGGCGATGCCTTGGCTGAAGAAGGTCGTTGCAGCCAGGATCACCATCGCAGAGTCGATCGCCCAGCCAACCACCATCGAGAACAGGGTATCCATGAACTCATAGCGCAGGCGCTCATCACGATGGTGGAGGAGCCGGCAGGAAGGCTCGGCGTGACCCAGCCGGCAGCGGCATCGGTCCAGGAG
Source organism: uncultured Actinomycetes bacterium (assembly GCA_900313905.1). Taxonomy (GTDB): domain Bacteria; phylum Actinomycetota; class Coriobacteriia; order Coriobacteriales; family Atopobiaceae; genus Olsenella_L. The sequence goes on from OMTG01000108.1 coordinate 2,216, forward strand.
ACATCCACGAAGGCGAGCTCTGCCAGGAAGGCAAGGCCAATGAGCGATACGAAGCCGATGATCCAGCGCTCGATGTGGCGGTAGGAGTTGGTGGCAAGAAGTGCCAGCGATACGCCTGCGACGAGGACGCATCCTGCCTTCAGGGGAAGCCCGAAAAGCATCTGGAGGGCGATGGCGCCTCCCAGGATCTCTGCGAGCGCTGTGGCGGCCGTGGCAAGCCAGGCGCTCGCCAGAAGGATCCTGCCCAAGGTCTTGGGGAGATGGGCGGTCGTCGCCTCGGCGAGGCAGCTGCCGGTCACGATGCCGAGATGTGCGGCGTTATGCTGGAGCACGATCAGCATCAGGGTCGAGAGCGTGACGACCCAGAGCAGGCTGTAGCCGAACTCGGAGCCTGCTGCCATGTTCGATGCCCAGTTGCCCGGATCGATGAAGCCGACCGTCACGAGCAGGCCCGGCCCGATGTGCTTCAGTATCTCGAGGCCGCCGTGCCCTCCGGTGCGCTCGCCCCAGAACCGCTTGATGACGCCCGGCCGCTGCTTCTCTTGTTCCATTGCGTGCCAACCCTCCATACGCAGCGGATGCTGCATAGCATTCTAAAAGTAAACCAAGGGTAACATACTGGGATGAAGGGATGTCTGCAGCGTCTGTGTCCTTTCCGCTATGCTGGTCTCGATGCAGCACGTGCGTCTGGGAGGTGTCTCGTGCCAAGCGTCCTTTTCATCTGCCACGGCAACATCTGCAGTTGCAAGTAAAAGACCAGCTAGAACAGCAATTCAGAAGTCTTTCGAGCTGAGATTTACGCCAGTTTTACGCCAATTGAGCTTCGGCGCGATACATAGAATCCGAGTGGCGGTGGACATCGGCTAAGAAAGAGCCTCTGCACGACGATTGGATTGCAGAGGCTCGGTTTGTTTGCTTCTCTCGCATGCCATTTATGGCGATTCGCCCGTTGACCCATGAATCCTTGACAGGTGACCGAACGGTAACTAGAATAGGTTACCGTACGGTCACCTAACATAGAGAGGACTGATATGGAACCGAGCACGAAGGACCGGATCACAGAAGCAGCGCTTCGGTTGTTCTCTGAAAAGGGATATCTGGGCGCGTCTTTGAGCGATATCGCGAAGCAGGTCGGAATCTCGAAGGCCGCCCTTTACAAGCATTTCGCCAGCAAACAAGAGATCTTGGATCGCATCGTCGCGCGGATGGACGAGCTGGACTCCGAGCGGTCGCAGC
>OMTG01000141.1 GCA_900313905.1 uncultured Actinomycetes bacterium
GTCTGGGGATTCATCCGCGGCGGCATGAGCAGCGTATCCAATCTCTTTGTGGCCCAGATGCAGGACTATCTGGAACTGGGTTCTGAGTCACGCATGAACATTCCTGGTGTTTTGGGCGGCAATTGGCAGTGGCGTTTGCTCCCGGGCCAGGTCACCCCTGAGCTCACCAAGCGGCTTGCCGCGATGACTCACTTGTATGGAAGGGACGGTAAGTGATATGTCCGATGTGAGCCTCAAGCACATCACCAAGATCTATCCGAACACGGAGCCGAGTGCCAAGAAGCACCGCTTCGGCCACAAGAAGGACGACGAGAAGGCCAAGAAGCACAACGCGAACCTCAAGGTCACCGATGAGGGTGTCGTGGCCGTCGAGGACTTCAATCTCGATATCGCCGACCGCGAGTTCGTAGTGCTCGTCGGCCCCTCTGGCTGCGGCAAGTCCACGACGCTGCGCATGGTCGCTGGCCTCGAGAGCATCTCGAAGGGCGAGCTCTACATCGACGGCAAGCTGATGAACGACGTCGCCCCGAAGGACCGCGATATCGCTATGGTCTTCCAGAGCTACGCCCTGTATCCGCACATGACCGTCTACGACAACATGGCGTTCCCGCTGAAGCTCCGCAAGGTCCCGGCCGATGAGATCGACAAGAAGGTCCGCGAGGCTGCCGACATCCTCGGCATCACCCAGTACCTCGACCGCAAGCCGAAGGCCCTCTCCGGCGGCCAGCGCCAGCGTGTCGCAATCGGCCGCGCCATCGTCCGTGAGCCGAAGGTCCTCCTCATGGATGAGCCGCTCTCGAACCTCGACGCGAAGCTCCGCAACCAGATGCGTGCCGAGATCATCAAGCTCCGCCAGCGCATCGACACGACCTTCATGTACGTCACGCACGACCAGACCGAGGCCATGACACTGGGCGACCGCATCGTCGTAATGAAGGACGGCATGGTCCAGCAGATCGGCACTCCGCAGCAGGTCTTCGATTCTCCGGCGAACCTCTTCGTCGCAGGCTTCATCGGCGTCCCGCAGATGAACTTCTTCGATGCCCAGCTCCAGCGCTCCGGCGCAGACTACGCCGTGAAGCTCGGCGATGTCACGATCAAGGTCCCTGCCGAAAAGGCCAAGAACCTCGCCGCCCACGATGTCCAGTCCCAGGAGATCACCCTCGGCGTCCGTCCTGAGCACCTGACGCTCGGCGTCACGGATGGCCCGCGCATCGAGGGCACGGTCGATGTCTCCGAGCTCATGGGTTCCACGGTGCACCTGCACATGACGAGCATGGGCCAGGATGTCATCGCTGTCGTGAACCTGATGGAGGAGGGCAACGGCCACGCCGGCACCTACCGCCTCGGCGACAAGGTCGAGTACACCTTCCCGACTTCGGTCATCCATCTCTTCAGCAAGGCTGACGGCAAGAACCTCGAGTTCTAGGATCCCGCCTCGGCCAAACCCGTTCTCCCACCTGCGGCCCCCGTTCCTTCATCGGAGCGGGGGCCGCATGGTGCTAAGGCTGGCATGTCTGGGGAAGAGGCTCAGGACTGCTTCTGGCCGTCCTGTTTCTTGGTGGGATCCTTCGGCAGGGTGCCATCCTCCTGGGCACGGCGGATCGCGTCCTCCATGTGGAGGACGAGCGGTGCCGGCTCGTGGCCGAGCTCGGTCGCGCAGAGGGATTCCTGCGTGAAGTCAGGGTCGGGCAGGGGATTGCCGTCGCGGTCGACGCCGAAGAGCGCCGCCACGAGGTCGGGGAGCGGGCTGTCCTCGCTTCCCGGCTCATCGGCCGGATTGTAGCCTTCGACCGTATAGCCCGAGGCCTCGAGCGCCATCGCGATGATGGAGAGGCCGACATCGAGCCTGCGGGCAAGCTCGGGGAGGGTCTCCTTCGGATCGTCTACCGCAATTCCAAGCTCTTCCAGGTCATGGCCGAGGCCGGGATGGGTATCCATCAGCTCAGAGAGCGGTTTTGCGAGATCGAGCACGTCTGCCATGGGGCGCATTCCTTTCAATCGTCTGTGCCCACGATTGTACCCCAGCACATGGTGGGCATACGGAGGGCTTACAGGATCGGCGTGTTCGGCTGCTATGGTGAGAAGACATGACTCAAATGAGGAGAAGGAGCGCTATGGCGTCAAAGAAGAAGGCCAAGGGTGCCGCGAAGGCGGAGAAGGAATCGAAGAAGGGCGCGCTCAGGAGCGCCGTGCATGCAAGCGTCGCTGCCAAGCGTGGGCAGCAGGATGAGAATCAGGACTCCTCCTACATGAAGGGGCCGATCCTCCTGCGCGGCAAGATGGTCCCGCAGAATACGACATCCGGGAACCTGCTTGCGCCAGAGCGCGATACGGACTGGCTTCACGAAGATCCTTGGAGGGTGCTCCGCATTCAGGCAGAGTTCGTCGATGGCTTCGGCGCCTTGGCGGAGCTTGGCCCCGCCATCGCGGTCTTCGGCTCAGCCCGCACGGAGGAGGAGAGCCCCTTCTACCAGAAGGCCGAGGAGATCGGACGCCTTGCTGCCGAGCGGGGCTTTGCCGTGATCACGGGCGGCGGCCCGGGCATCATGGAGGCTGCGAACAAGGGCGCCTACGAGGCGGGAGGCACCTCGGTCGGATTGGGGATCGAGCTTCCCTTCGAGGAGGCCCTCAACCAGTGGATCAACATCGGCATGGTGTTCCGCTACTTCTTCGTGCGCAAGACGATGTTCGTGAAGTACTCCTCCGGCGCCATCGTCTGCCCCGGCGGATTCGGCACCTTGGATGAGCTCTTCGAGCTCGTGACCCTGATCCAGACCCACAAGGCGGACTATGCGCCGATCGTGCTTGTGGGCTGCGACTACTGGCAGGGGCTCCTGTCCTGGCTCGAGGGGTCCGTGCTCGAGGCAGGCAACATCTCGAAGGACGACCTCGACCGCCTCATCGTGACGGACGACCCCGAGAAGGCAGTCCGCATCGCGACGGGCGGCAAGCATGCCGCGCTGCCGCGTTCCTGATGCGAAGCCAGCAAGCTGAAATGCCCCTGCTGGCTGGCGTGCATGCCTTCCTGCGTGGCATCTCGTAGCTATATCAATAATTTCAGAAGCATGAACGGGGACGCTCAAGGGTTGGTCTCCATACTTTACTGTGCTAAAGTGAAGGCCCAGCATGGCATATCAAGCCACCCAATGAAAGGGGAGTCCCCATGTCCACTATGAGCCGTCGCCAGTTCCTGGGCTTCGCCGGAGGCGCTGCCTCCTTTGCCGCGCTCGCGTCGCTTGCTGCCTGCGGCAGCAGCTCTTCGAGCTCAAATACCTCATCTTCGTCTGACAGCACGAGCAGCTCCTCGAGCTTCTCCGGCCCCTTCGTCCTGGGCTTCGACCAGGAGTTCCCGCCCTATGGCTATATCGGCGACGACGGCAACCCCACGGGCTTCGATATCGAGCTTGCCCAGGCGGTCTGCGACATGGAGGGCTGGGAGTTCAAGCCGACCCCCATCAACTGGGATTCGAAGGACGCGATGCTGAACTCCGGCCAGATCACCTGCATCTGGAATGGCTTCACGATCGAGGGCCGCGAGGACGACTACGCCTTCACCGACCCCTACATGGAGAACCGCCAGGTCGTGGTCGTGCGTGCCGACTCCGGCATCGAGAGCCTCGCCGACCTCGCAGGCAAGAATGTGGCCACCCAGACCGACTCTGCCGCCTATTACCTCCTCGTCGATGGCGGCGACCAGGCAGACCTCGGCGCGACCTTCGCGAAGCTCGACACGATCGGCGAGTACAACACGGCCTTCATGATGCTCGAGCAGGGCACCTATGATGCGGTGGCCGTGGACTACCCGGTCGCGGTCTACAACATCGGCAGCGACAGCACCTACAAGATCCTCGATGAGGCGCTGAACTCCGAGCACTTCGCGGTCGGCTTCAAGAAGGACGACGCCGGCGCGGCGCTCGCCTCGACCGTCGAGGCGGACCTCCAGAAGCTCGACAGCGAGGGCAAGGTCGAGGAGATCTGCGAGAAGTACGCCGACCAGGGCGTCTCCTATACCGCCTGGTGCCTGCCGAAGGCAAGCGCATAAGGCGCATCCTTTTCCTGTATGTACGCTCAGCCGCGCGCTGCCAGAGGCGGTGCGCGGCAGGTTCTTGTAGGTGATTGCCTGTGGATCTGAACACGATGGTGTCAATGCTGGCCTCGGGCTACGTGACGTCGCTGGAGATCTTCGCCCTGACGCTCCTGGGCTCGATCCCCCTCGGCATCCTCGTGGCCTTGGGGAGGCTCTCGCACGTGAAGCCGCTCTCCTTCATCGTGAAGCTCTATATCTCGATCATGCGCGGCACCCCGCTCATGCTCCAGATGTTCGCGGTCTTCTTCCTCCCGTATTACGGCTTCGGCATCTCCACGGGCACCGACTACATGTTCACGGCCTGCATCATCTCCTTCATCGTGAACTATGCGGCCTACTTTGCCGAGATCTACCGCGCCGGCATCCAGTCGATCCCCCACGGCCAGTATGAGGCAGCAGAGGTGCTGGGCTACACCTCGGGCCAGACCTTCTTCCGCATCATCCTGCCCCAGATGTTCAAGCGCATCCTCCCTGCCATGGGCAACGAGATCGTGACGCTCGTGAAGGACACCTCCCTTGCCTTCTCCATCGGCGTGGCCGAGATGTTCACGGTCGGACGCGCCCTGGTCGCAAGCCAGCGCAACATGATCCCCTTCGCGATCGCAGCCATCTTCTACTGGGTGACCTGCCTCCTGATCGAGTTCATCATGCGCCAGATCGAGAAGAAGCTGGATTACTACCATGACTAAGAGCGATATAGCCGTCAGCTTCACCGGGGCCTTCAAGGCCTTCGGCTCCAAAGAGGTCCTGCACGGCGTCGATTTCGAGATCGGCAAGGGTGAGGTCGTCTCCCTGATCGGGCCTTCCGGTGCCGGCAAGTCCACGATGCTGCGCTGCCTCACGCTGCTCGAGACCTTGGATGCCGGGCGCATCGCCTACGGCGATACGGTCGTCTGCGAAGGCGAGAAGAAGGCCGTCTACAGCAAGGCTGCCATGCAGCAGGCGCGCATGCGCTTCGGCCTCGTCTTCCAGGACTACAACCTCTTCCCGCACCGCACCGTCCTCCAGAACGTGATGGATGCCCCGCTTGTCGTGCAGCATCGCCAGGAGGAAGAGGTGGCAAAGCAGGCCCGCGACCTCCTTGCGCGCCTTGGCCTCGAGGACAAGGAGGACTATGTCCCCTGCCAGCTCTCGGGTGGCCAGCAGCAGCGTGTGGCGATCGCCCGCGCCCTCTGCATGAACCCGGAGGTCATGTATTTCGACGAGGCGACCAGCGCCCTCGACCCGAAGCTCACGAAGGACATGCATGACCTGATTCGCCAGCTTGCCGGCGAAGGCATGGCTGTCGGGATCGTGACCCACGAGATGGGTTTCGCAGAGACGGTCTCCGACCGCATCTGCCTGCTCTTCGATGGGCAGGTCGTCGAGAATGGCACGCCCCAGCAGGTGATGGAGCACCCGACCGACCCCCGCACCCGTGCCTTCCTGGACCTCGCGACGGACTGATGGGGAGAAGGAAGAGCGGAAAGCCAAGCCGCGCAGCACGTGTCCTGAAGCTCCTGCTCGCCCTCTGGGCGGCGGGAGCTGTTTGTGGCTTCATGCAGCTGATGGGGGAGCAGGGTCCTGACTGGGACGATCCTGAGGCGCTCGCCTTGGCAGCAGAGGCTGCCGTGGATGGGACCATGCAGCCCGCGCTCACGGCGCTCCTTCTCGTCTGTGCCCTCTGGGCCGCAGGGCTTGCCTTCATCCACAGCCGGCCCAAGCGGCGCATCCGCCGTCTCTCCCAGGGCACCCGCGCCATCACGCCCGACGAGTTCTTCCGCCTCCGCAATGGCGGCGGCACCCGGGGACGCTCCGAGGTGCTTGCCCGGGACTTCCCTGGCATCTACATCCTCGAGAACGAGGACCGGAAGATGTGCTATGTCGGGCAGGCTACCCAGGTGATGGGGAGGGTGAACCAGCATCTCACCGGCAAGGGCAATGGCGATGTCTATGCGGACTACGTGCAGGGAGACCGCTTCCGGATCCGCATGATTGCGCTTGCAGGCTCGGGCTATCGCGACCTCGATGCGATGGAACGCGATGCAATTGCCTGCTATCACGCCTACGACGAGGGCTATAACAGGACGAGGGGCAACCGTCCGGCGTAGACGCCGGCCGTTCATGGAGAGCCACCTTCCGTTCAATTGGCCACCCGGTACACTTGAGATGTACGAAGGTGCCTGCATGAAGGAAAGGATCGCTTCATGGCTGAAGAAGATGAGATTGAGTACATCACGCTTGACTACGAAGATGGAACTTCCGAGGAATGCGAGGTCCTGGGCGTCTTCGAGAGCGGCGACGGCGAATATGTGGCGCTCTCGCCCGATACGCATCCCGAGGATGTCTACCTCTACGTCTATAACGAGACAGACGATGGGGACTTCTACGTGACAGAGATTCCTGATGCCGACTACGACCAGGTGTCGGCTGATTTCGATGACCTCTGGTTCAGCGACATCGATGAGGACGATCCTGAATAGGGGAGCCTGTCAGAAGAGAGCAGTAAGGCCGGATGGCGCGATGCCGTCCGGCCTTCTTCGTTTAGGGAGAGAATTGTCTCTAGCGCTGCACGATCGCCTTCACCAGATCGCGGAGCTCGGATGCGGTGTGCACCTCATAGTCTGCAGGGAACTGGTCGGTGGGGGCGGGGCGGAGCCGGTGGTTGAACCAGATGACCGGCATATGGACAGAATGGGCGCCCAGGACATCGATCGCGAAGGCATCCCCGATATAGAGGCAGTCTGAGGGCTTGGCCTTGAAGTGGTCGCAGGCTATCTGGAAGAGCTCGGGCTGGGGCTTCGCATAGCCCAGGGCATCGGAGATGAAGATCTCATCTGGTGCAATCCAGCGATCGAGGCCCAGGATCTTCATCTTGGAGCGCTGCGGAGGCTCTTTGCCGTTCGTGATGATGCCGCAGCCAAGGCGGGTGTGGGAGCTGCACCAGTCGAGCGTCTCCACGATCTCAGGCGCCAGCTTCATTGCATCCTTCGATTCGGCCCCATAGGCATGCTGGAGGGCGAGCGCCGTATCAGGATCGATCTTCACGCCGTAGTGGCCAAGCGTCAGCTGCATGCGGCGGATGTACATCGCATCGGTCGGGTGCTCATCGCGGCGGAAGGCTGCGAAGATCTCCTGGGAGTAGCGGCGGCTCGTCTCGAAGAGGTCGGTCGCCGTGACGCCGGGAATCGGGCCCAGGATCTTTCTGACCGCGTAGCCGAAGGGCGCTGCCTGGTCATAGAGCGTATCGTCCAGGTCGAAGAAGACCACATCGCGCTGGGGAAGTGCTGCTGGATCGTGCCCGCTCATAGGGGATGCTCCTGTATCTAAATAGTGAATGGTGAGCTATAAATGATGTATTCTTGTTAGGATAGCCTGCGTGGTACGGTAAAACCGTTCTGCAACACTGATAGTACCAATTTGCCTGCAGATTGTTTCTGTGGGTATAGTGACCGGTTGGCTGCTCGCGATGCATCCTTGCAGTGGTCCGGCTATACTATGGTGCTCGTAGCAAAATCTCCGCAGAGGCGGAGAGTGAAAGAGAGGGACCGCATGAACCTCGGACCACTGGAAATCATCGTAATCCTCATCGTCGCCCTGCTCATCTTCGGGCCCAAGAACCTGCCGAAGCTCGGCAGCGCCCTTGGCAAGACCGTGAAGAATGTCCGCGAGGGCATGGAGGGCGACGACGACAAGAAGGACGACAAGAAGGCCACTGAGACCGAGGCTTCCATCGAGGATGCCGACGCCGAGGACAGCTCCGAGGAGGACGTGCAGTACTGCCCGAAGTGCGGCGCCAAGAACCCGGCTGGCAACGCCTTCTGCGCAAAGTGCGGCGCCAAGCTCGGCGAGTAGCCTCGATTCAGCCGGAGGTCCGGCACAGAAGTCCCGCATCAGGTCGTGAGAAAGCAGAGCATGGATAATACACAGACCATCACCCCCGAAGGCCGCCAGAAGCTTGTCGAGGAGCTTGCCTATCGTGAGGGCGCCAAGCACGACGAGATCGTCGAGCGCCTGAAGGTCGCACGTGACTTCGGCGACCTTTCCGAGAACTCCGAGTTCGATGATGCGAAGGAAGAGGAAGCGAAGAACGCGGCCCGCATCAACGAGATCCGCAACATCCTTGCGACCGCCCGCATTGTCGATTCCTCGAACGGCCTCGAGGTCTCCATTGGCTGCACCGTGGAGCTCACCGACGCGAAGGGCGAGAAGGTCACCTTCACGATCGTCGGCACGACCGAGACCGATTCGCTCGAGCACAAGATCTCGAACGAGTCCCCGGCGGGAGCGGCAGTCATCGGCCACGAGGTCGGGGAGAAAGTCTCCTTCTCTGCGCCTTCCGGCAAGGTGCGCGAGTATACCATCACGAACATCACTCGCTAGCACGCATCGAAAGAAGCTGTAGTTGCGCCCCGACCCCTTGGCCTGTCCAGGGGACGGGGCGTTTTACGTCGTAAGGAGAGCAACGCCCATGCAAGATGAAGAGGCACGCACGCCTGCCGAGCAGGTCCCCACGCAGGATGAGCGCGCACAGCGCCGCCTGCGCCGCAAGGAGCTGATCGAGGCGGGCATCAACCCCTATCCGATCAAGAGCCATGTCACGGCCCACGCCGCAGATATCGAGGAGAAGTATGCGGGGCTGGCCAACGGCGAGGACACCACCGATGAGGTGTGCGTCGCAGGCCGTATCCGCGCCCTCAGGAACCAGGGCAAGATCGCCTTCATCGTGCTCGAGGATGTGTCTGGCCAGATTCAGCTCTTCTGCCGCATCAACACGCTCGGCGATTCCTGGAAGCTCGTAGGCGAGCTCGACCTCGGCGACATCGTCGAGGCGACAGGATGCGTCGTGCGCACCCGCCGCGGCCAGATCTCTGTCGCGCCGCGCGAGCTGCGCATCCTCTCGAAGAGCCTCCGTCCGCTGCCGGAGAAGTTCCATGGCCTCACCGACCGCGAGGTCCGCTACCGCCAGCGCTATGTCGACCTCATCATGAACCCGGAGGTCCGCGAGGTCTTCCGCAAGCGCTCGCAGATCATCTCGCTCATCCGCCGCTACATGGAGGCGGATGGCTACATCGAGGTCGAGACCCCGATGATGCATGCGATTCTGGGCGGCGCCAACGCGAAGCCCTTCGTCACGCACTTCAATGCCCTCGACCGCGACTTCTACCTGCGCATCGCGACCGAGCTGCCGCTCAAGCGCCTCATCGTCGGCGGCATGGAGCGCGTCTTCGAGATTGGCCGCCAGTTCAGGAACGAGGGCATGGACCTCACGCACAATCCTGAGTTCACATCGATGGAGGCCTACTGCGCCTACTCCGACCTCAATGGCATGAAGGAGCTCACCGAGGGCCTCTTCAAGGCCATCGCCCGCGAGGTCTGCGGCTGCGAGGAAGGTCACGAGGCAATCACCTACCAGGGCAAGACGATCGACATGTCCGGCACCTGGAGGAGCGTCCCGCTCTCCGAGGTAGCCTCCGAGGTCGTCGGCGAGCACGTCGATATGGACACCCCGATCGAGCACCTGCGCGAGCTCTGCGAGGCGCACGACATCGAGTGGCAGAAGAACTGGGGCGCCGGCAAGCTCCTCTTCGAGCTCTACGATGAGCTGGGCGAGTCCACGATCGTGGATCCGACTTTCGTCTGCGACTACCCCGAAGAGGTGAGCCCGCTCTCGAAGCGCAAGGACGACGATCCGCGCCTCACTGACCGCTTCGAGCTTGTCATCGCCGGCCATGAGTACGCCAATGCCTTCTCCGAGCTGAACGATCCGGTCGACCAGGCCGGCCGCTTCGCCGAGCAGGTCGCTGCCAAGGACTTCGGCGACGACGAGGCCATGGGCTATGACTACGACTATGTGCGCGCCCTCGAGTACGGCATGCCCCCTGCAGGCGGCATCGGCTACGGCATCGACCGCATGATCATGCTCTTCTGCGACCAGCCCTCTATCCGCGATGTCCTGCTCTTCCCCCAGATGAAGCCGGAGACGATCACGAAGGAGGACATCGCCTCCCAGCTGCCGGATGCGACCGACAACGCTGCCGCCTCCGTCGATGCCCTGGCACAGAATGCCGAGGAAGGCGCCACGGCCGACCGTGAGGCCGAGCGTGCAGAGGAGAAGAAGGACGCGGCTGAAGAGGAGCCCGAGGATGCTGCCGCAGAGCCTCAGGGTCTTTCCGCAGCAGCCGAGGCTGCCATCTCGGCGGACATGACGGGCGACCTTCAGGCCGGCATCAGCCGTGACGAGGCGATGGCGCTTCTCAGGAAGTACAACGACGACACCTTCCACATCGAGCACGGCGAGACCCTCGAGGGCCTCATGCGCCACTTCGCGGAGACGTATGACCCCGACCATGTGGACTTCTGGGGGCTCGTGGGGCTTCTCCATGACCTCGACTGGGAGAAGTTCCCGAGCGGCGAGAACCATACCGTGAAGACGGCAGAGCTTCTCGCGGAGGCAGGCGCCACGCCGCAGCTCGCCCATGCGATCATGACGCACAACAGCGACAACAACGGCCAGCTGCCGAAGCCCGAGCTGAAGATGGAGCGCGTGCTCTTCGCGACCGACGAGCTCTCGGGCCTCATCCAGGCAGCCGCCAAGATGCGCCCGTCGGGCTCTGTCACCGACATGCCGCTCAAGTCCCTGAAGAAGAAGTTCAAGGACAAGCGCTTCGCTGCCGGCTGCGACCGTGATGTCATGCAGAAGGGCGCCGAGCTGAATGGCGAGGACATGAACCAGTGCATGGAGTCGGTCCTCGATGCGATGAAGGCCATCGCTCCTGTCGGCGACATCTATGCGAAGGATCCCGCCAAAGCGGCTCCTGAGGCATAGGAGCCTTCCACACCAGGGATGCGTGCGAGCCTCTGCCCTTGCGGCAGGGGCTCGTTTTGTGCTGAAAATGCTATGTGCAGACTAGGAATTTCTTGTTACGGCCCTGCGAACCTATAGCGCAGACGCTTAAGGCTGAAACTTCTGGGGTACAGAATGGACAATCAAACGACGCCCCGCTGAGCTGCATGCGTCGGCGGGGCCACATCATCAAGGGGGACCACACCCAACATGTTCGAGAAATTCACCGACAGAGCCCGCAAGGTCATGTCGCTCGCCCAGGACGAGGCGCGCGGCCTTGACCAGATGTATGTGGGCACGGAGCATCTGCTCCTCGCTCTCATCAAGGAGGGCGACGGCATTGCCGCGGAGGCGCTGAGGAAGCTCGACGTGACCTACGATGAGACGCTCGAGACGGTCAAGGAGATCACGACGAATGACTCCGAGCCCATCGCAGGCGGCCACATCCCGTTCACGCCGCGTGCGAAGCGTGTCCTCGAGAATGCCTACCGCGAGACCATGACGCACGGGCAGAACTACATCGATACGCAGCACCTCCTCCTCGGCATCGTCTCCGAGGGCAACGGTGTCGCGATGGAGGCGCTCTCCCGCATGGGAGTCTCCGGCGATGCGGTGCGCAACGCTGTGGACGAGCTCATGAAGGATTCCGCCGAAGACCAGCCGACGCCTGATGCCACGCCTGGCGTCCGCATCGGGCCCGAGCTCTTCGGGGGCCAGCCCCAGCCGCAGCAGGAAGGGTCGCTCCTCAAGGAATACGGCCGCAACCTCACGCAGCTTGCCGCAGAGGGCAAGCTCGATCCTGTCATCGGCCGCGACCGCGAGATTGAGCGCGTCATGCAGGTGCTCGCACGCCGCCAGAAGAACAACCCGATGATCCTCGGCGATCCGGGCGTCGGCAAGACCGCCATCGCAGAGGGCCTGGCACAGCTCATCAACGCAGGCAATGTGCCTGACATCCTGCGCAACAAGCAGATCTGGACGCTCGATATCGCAGCGCTCGTCGCAGGCTCCAAGTACCGTGGCGAGTTCGAGGACCGCCTCAAGAAGGTCATCAACGAGGTGGAGGAGTCCAAGCAGGACATCCTCTTCATCGATGAGATCCATACCCTCATTGGCGCTGGCTCGGCCGAAGGCTCGATCGATGCCGCATCGATCCTGAAGCCGCCCCTGTCCCGTGGCGAGATCCAGGTCATCGGCGCCACGACGGTCGACGAGTACCGCAAGCACATCGAGAAGGATTCCGCCTTCGAGCGCCGCTTCCAGCCGGTCTTCGTGGGCGAGCCTTCGCCTGAGGATACCTTCAAGATCCTCAAGGGCCTCCAGGGCCGCTACGAGAAGCACCATCACGTGCATTACACCGATGATGCGCTCGAGGCTGCGGTCCAGCTCTCGATCCGCTACATCCAGGACAGGTTCCTGCCGGACAAGGCGATCGATGTGATCGACGAGGCGGGCGCCCGCACGCGCGTCCACAAGATGACGCTGCCTCCCGAGGTGGCGCAGGTGGACGAGGAGCTTGCCCGCGTGAAGCAGGAGAAGGCCCAGGCGGCGGCAACCCAGGAATACGAGGCGGCAGCCCGCTACCGCGACCAGGAGAAGGAGCTCACCGAGAAGCGCCAGCAGCTCGAGGACGAGTGGCATAAGCATCTCGAGGAGCACGTGGTGACGGTCGAGGCAAAGGACATCGCCGATGTGGTGAGCGACATCACGGGCGTGCCCGTGTCGAACCTCACCGAGGCCGAGGCTTCGAAGCTCCTGCGCTGCGAGGAGGCGCTGCACCAGCGCGTCATCGGCCAGGACGAAGCCGTGTCCGCGGTCGCCCGCGCCATCAGGAGGAGCAGGAGCCCGCTCAAGGACCCCCGCCGCCCCGGTGGCTCGTTCATCTTCCTCGGGCCTTCCGGAGTCGGCAAGACCGAGCTCGCGAAGGCGCTGGCGGAGTTCCTCTTCGGCTCCGAAGACGCCCTGATCAGCTTCGACATGTCCGAGTTCATGGAGAAGCATGAAGTGGCCAAGCTTGTCGGCGCCCCTCCAGGATATGTGGGCTACGACGAGGGCGGCGAGCTGACGAAGGCCGTGCGCCGTCGTCCGTACTCTGTCGTGCTCTTCGATGAGATCGAGAAGGCCCATCCCGATGTCTTCAACGTCCTGCTCCAGATCCTGGACGAAGGGCGCCTGACGGATGGCCAGGGCCGCAAGGTCGACTTCTCCAACACCGTCGTGATCATGACATCGAACATCGGCGCCCGCGACATCGCCCAGACGACGACCTTGGGCTTTGCCGGCGACTCCAATGGCCTTTCCGACAAGGAGATCAACTCCCGCGTGATGGGCGAGCTCAAGAAGCTCTTCCGTCCTGAGTTCCTGAACCGCGTCGATGAGGTCGTGGTCTTCAAGTCGCTCACGGCTCCGCAGCTCCGTGGCATCGTCGACCTCATGATCTCGGACCTGCGCGACCGCCTGATCGCGAACGGCATGTCGATCGAGCTCACCGATGCCGCACGCGACCTTGTCGCCAAGCGCGGCACGGACAAGATCTACGGAGCCCGTCCGCTGCGCCGTGCCATCCAGACCATGATCGAGGACCCGCTTGCTGAGGAGCTCCTCCAGGGCAAGTGGCGCTCGGGCGACATCGTGCATGTCGATGCTGACGGCGACGAGCTCACCTTCACGAAGACCACAGGCGAGATCCCCGAGATGAGCAAGAGGGTCCATATGGACGCCCCCTCTGCCCGCGAGAGCTGGTCTCTGCCTGAGTCCACGTCACAGGGGAGCGCGGGCGGCCTCGATACGGCAGGAGCCTGAGGGGACGCCGGATCGAGCCGGCAGCATGCATAGCCCATAGATGATGAGGCGGACCAAAGCTCAGAGTTCTGGTGCTGACAGTCCGCCTCAGTCATATACACTGGGAAGGGTGATGGCGGCCAGGATGTGGCCGCAGCCAAGCAAAGGGGTTCTAAGCGATGGATGCCACAGGAAACGAGACAGGCCTACCTGCGACGGCGCCACAGAAGACGGAGAAGACCCTGGATGAGCGCATCCAGGAAGCGGTGAAGGCGACAGCGCCCGGCACGTCGCTGCGTCTTGCCCTCGACATGATCATTGCCGGCAATCTCGGCGCCCTGATCTGCGTGGGCGATGTGGACGCCGTGCTGGCAGCGGGCAATGATGGGTTCCCGCTCAATATCTCGTTCACGGCGAACCGCCTCTTCGAGCTGTCGAAGATGGATGGCGCCATCGTCGTGGACCGTGGGCTCACCCAGATCTTCAGGGCGAACTTCCACCTCGATCCCGACCCCTCGCTTCCGACCTCGGAGACGGGCATGCGCCACAGGACCGCAGCACGCATGAGCCTCCTCACGAAGGCAATCGTGATCTCGGTCTCGGAGCGCCGGCACGTGGTCTCGGTCTTCGTCGATGGCCACCGCTTCCAGCTCAGGACCGTGACGGAGATCATGAGCACGGTGAACCAGCTCCTCGTGACGCTCCAGAACACCCGCCAGCAGCTCGACCACAGCCTGCTGCGCCTGACGACGCTCGAGCTCGACAACTATGTGACCCTGGGCGACATCACCGAGATCTTCTACCAGTTCGAGGTCCTCATGACGGCAGCGGGGCAGCTGCAGAAGTGCATCGACGAGCTTGGCAGCGAAGGCAAGACCGTCGATATGCAGCGCGACGAGTTCGTGGGCGACATGGACGAGGAATATGACCTCATGATCCGCGACTATGCCCTCGACTCCTCGGAGGAGAACGCGAAGGCCATCCGCGCCAAGTTCCGCGAGATGAACAACAAGGACCTGCGCTCCCCGAAGCGGATCGCCTCGATCCTGGGCTACGACGACCGCGGCGAGGACTCGATCATGACACCGCTGGGGCTGAGGACGCTCTCCCGCGTCTCGGTCGTGCACGAGGGCATGGCAGACAAGATCGTCGACGAGTTCGGGTCGCTGCAGGAACTCATGGACGATATCGAGGAGGATCCGTCACGCCTCGACGACATCGGCGTGAAGAACCCCTCGATCCTGGCTGACAGCCTCTACCGGATGTGGGGCAAGCGGGCATGAACGGGCTATGCATGGGGCCCGAGACCGCCACGGGCACCAAGACGAGCTTGATCGACGATGCGATGCCGAGGAAGGACTGTGCTGCCATCATCGTGGCGGCAGGGTCCGGCAGGCGCTTCGGCGCAAAGGAAGGCAAGCAGTTCGTGAAGCTCTGCGGGCTTCCCATGGTCGCGTGGTCGATCATGGCATTCGACGAGGCGCCCTCGATCGGCCAGATCGTGCTCGTCTGCCCACCGGGCCGCACGGACGAGATGCGCGAGAAGGTCCTATCCCAGATCGCCGTGACGACGCCGGTCGTGCTCGTCGAGGGCGGTGCCAGCCGCCAGGAATCGAGCCTCCATGGCATCAAGGCGCAGGATCCGAAGCTTCCCTTCACCGCGATACACGATGGGGCCCGTCCGCTCATAACGACAGCGACCATCGAGAATGCCCTCGCCTATGTGCGGTGCAACCGCGGCCTGGCCGGTGCGGTCTGTGCCCATCCGGTCACGGACACCCTGAAGATCGTCGAGAAAGATGCGATCGTGAGCACGCCCGACCGCTCGCTCTTCTGGGCGGTGCAGACGCCGCAGGTCTTCCGCTACAAGCGCATCCTCATGTACCACGAGGCAGCGGCCTCGGAAGGCTATGTGGGGACCGACGATGCAAGCCTGGCCGAGCACTATGGCGGCCATGTGCGGTGCGTGCGCTCTCCGCGCAGCAACATCAAGGTCACGCTGCCGGAGGACATGACCTTGGCAGAAGCCATCCTGGACCAGCGCCTGTGCTCCTGGCAGGAGGAGCGGCGCCACGGCTCGTCGGGGAAGGGAGCATGATGCTGCGGATAGGCCATGGATACGATGTGCACCAGTTCGCAGAAGGGCGCAAGCTCATCCTGGGCGGTGTCGAGATACCGTCTGCCAAGGGGCTTCTGGGCCATTCGGATGCCGATGTGCTGGCGCATGCCCTGATGGACGCCGTGCTCGGCGCCATGAGGGCGCCCGATATCGGCCAGCTCTTCCCGGACACGGATCCGGCGTATGAGGGAGCGGACTCGATGAAGCTCCTGCATGAGGTGGGGAACCTCATGCGCAAGGAGGGCTTCGAGCTCGTCGATGCGGATACCACGATTGCGGCGCAGGCGCCGAAGCTCGCCCCCTACAAGGACCAGATGCGCTCCTGCATGGCAGAGGCGCTTGGCGTCGCGCCCGACAAGGTCGGCGTCAAGGCGACCACGACCGAACGTCTCGGATTCGTGGGGCGCAAGGAGGGCATCGCGGCCTGGGCCGTCGTGCTCCTCGAGAAGACCTAGGAACAGGGCGTGCGACCTGCACGCTTGTATATGGGATTGCCCTTGCCTACAATAGCTAGGCACAAGATGCTGGGGTGTCCGGAACAGGACACATCTGCGTGGAACAGCAGCAGAGGAGAAGCACGTATGCTCATCTATAACAGCCAGATGCACAGGAAGCAGGAGCTGAAGACCATCGAGCCGGGCAAGGTCCGCATGTATGTCTGCGGCCCCACGGTCTATGACCAGATCCACATCGGGAATGCCCGCACCTTCCTCTGCTTCGATGTGATCCGCCGCTATCTGACCTACAAGGGCTACGAGGTGACCTTCGCCCAGAACCTCACGGATGTGGACGACAAGATCATCAACCGCGCCAACGAGCAGGGCAGGACCGCTGCCGAAGTGGCAGAGGAGTACTCCCAGGCCTTCATCGAGCAGATGCACCGTTTCGGCATCCTCGATCCTGACATCCGCCCGCGTGCGACCCGCGAGATCGCTGCGATGCAGGAGATGATCCAGGGACTCATCGACCAGGGCTATGCCTACGCCGTGCCCTCGGGCGACGTCTATTTCAGCGTCCGCAGCGATACGAGCTACGGCGTCCTCTCGGGCAGGAATGTCGACGAGCTCATGAGCGGCGCCCGCGTCGAGGAGAATGACCAGAAGCGCGATCCGCTCGATTTTGCCCTCTGGAAGGCTGCCAAGCCGGGCGAGCCCAGCTGGCCGAGCCCCTGGGGCAATGGCCGTCCAGGCTGGCACACCGAGTGCGTCGCAATGATCCATCGCTATCTCGGCGTCCCCATCGATATCCACGGCGGCGGCGCCGACCTCATCTTCCCGCATCATGAGAACGAGACCGCCCAGTGCATGTGCAACTGGCATACGGCGCTCGCGAACTGCTGGATGCATACCGGCATGCTCACGATCGACGGCGAGAAGATGTCGAAGTCGCTTGGCAACTTCTATACGCTCAAGGAGGTCCTCGACAAGTATCCGGCAGACGCCCTGCGCCTCCTCATGCTCCAGACCCATTACCGCTCGCCCCTGGACTTCTCGTTCGAGCGCCTCGACGGCACAGTGGGCACCCTCGAGCGCCTCAAGACCACCGTCAAGAATCTGCGCTGGGCTGCCAAGAACGCGCCTGAGGACGGGGAGCTCAATGACCCCGACCGTGCCCTCACGAAGGCAGTCAAGGAAGCCACGGCCGAGTTCACGGCACAGATGGACGACGACTTCAACACGGCGGGCGGACTGGCCGCCATCTTCAGCCTCGTGACGACGGCAAACACCTACCTCACCGAGGCAGGCGAGGACATCTCGATGGCAGCGACGCTGCGTGCGGCGGATGCCCTGGAGGAGCTTGCCGGGGTCCTCGGCATCGACCTTTCCGAGAAGGACAGCTCAGGCCTTCCGCATGAGCTTGTCGACCTCGCGAAGGAGAAGGCAGGCTATGCCGGCGACGATCCCGAAGAGGCCGCCCAGGCCCTGATCGATGCCCGCCAGGAAGCCCGCAAGGCAAAGGACTGGGGCACGGCCGACGCCATCCGTGACGGCATCACGGCGCTTGGCCTTGTGCTCGAAGATACCGCAGCGGGTGCCCGCCTGCGCAAGAAGGACTAGCTCATGGCACGGAGACGCGCTTCATCGAATTCCCGCGGACAGGGCCCGAAGGGCCGTGGCAGCTCCCCGAAAGGCGGCTATCGTGCCAATGGTCGCGCTGGCGCCCAGAAGGGCGGCTATCGTGGCCAGCAGCAGGGGAGGAGGCCTGGCGCCCAGAGGCGCCCGGCCAAAGCTGCGCCGTTCGGCCAGGACATCCTGATCGAGGGCAGGCGCGCTGTCGCCGAGGCCCTCGAGTCGGGCGTGAAGCTCAAGTGCGCCTATGTGTCGCAGCCTGAAGGCGACGCGACGCTCCAGAACCTCATGTCACGCCTCGAGGCGGCAAGGGTCCCCATCGAGGAGGTATCGCGCAAGCGGCTCGATGAGCGCTCATCCCATGGTGCCCATCAGGGGATCATGGTGAGGACGGCGCCCTTCTCCTACGCAAGCGTGCAGGACATCATCGCGCGTGCCGGCGAGGGGCCGGCGCTCGTCCTTCTGCTCGACCATGTGACCGACGAAGGGAACTTCGGCGCCATCGTCCGCTCCGCCGAGGTGGCAGGAGCTGCTGGCGTCATCATCGCCAATGCCCGCGCTGCCCAGGTGGGCGTGGGAGCGATGAAGACATCGGCAGGAGCGCTCCTCCACGTGCCGATCGCCCAGGTGCCGAATCTTGGCCAGGCCATGGACCAGCTCAAGGAGGCTGGCTTCTGGTGCTGCGGCGCAACCGAGCATGCGGAAGAGGACGTGTGGCATGCGCCGCTCGAGGGCCGCATCTGCCTCGTCATGGGCTCTGAAGGCTCAGGCATCTCCCGCATCATCCTCTCGAAGTGCGATTTCACCTGCCGCCTGCCGCAGCGGGGGCAGGTCGAGTCCCTGAATGTCGCCCAGGCTGCCACCGTCATGTGCTACGAATGGCTGAGGCGCGACATGGCGCGGGAGGCCGAAGCGGGTGGTGAGGCGTGAGCCAGCGTTCCCACCATGAGCTTCTGGTGGTCGATGGCTACAACGTGATGGGTGCGACACCCCGCTACGAAGGCCTGATCGATGAGCATACGAACCCGAAGGCCTTCGATACGGATCCCTTCGTGAGAGCCCGCGAGGCGCTCATCTCGGATGTCGCGACCTTCGCCCAGGGGAGATATGAGGCGGTCGTCGTCTTCGACGGAGCGCAGAACCCCGATCCCGAGCGTGCTGTGACCCATGAGGCGGGGATATCCATCATGTTCTCGCGTGCTGGGGAGAGCGCCGACAGCGTAATCGAGCGCCTGGTCACGGAAGCCCGCTCAGCGGGACGTCCGGTGAGCCTCGTCACCTCGGACAATACGATCCGTGCGACGGCAGGCTATGGCCCAGGCGAGGTGACGCGCATCTCATCGGCGCTCCTGGTCCACGAGATCGAGAGGGTCGACGTGGAGGTGGAGGCCGAGCGCGAGGAGCAGCGGCCCGGAAAGATGACGATCGAAGACCGGATTTCTCCAGAAATGCGGGCGAAGCTCTGGAAAATGCTGGGCAACTAGGGTTACTATTTAGCTCCACGCCGGTATGGCTCAATGGCAGAGCAACGGTTTTGTAAACCGTGGGTTGTGGGTTCGACTCCCTCTACCGGCTCCAGGACACAGAAGGCAGGCCAGGCAGCAATGCCCGGACCTGCCTTTTTCCATATCGAGCTGTCCGCGGGCACGGTCTCCGCGCCTGCTGCGCAGATATTTTCTGGTCTTGGCGCTTCTGGAACTGGACTGGATCTTCAAGAAGCTTTTCGCTCGACGTGATTCTGCAATGGCCCCGACGGGAGCGCAAATGTTGTCCCCAAGGACAGCACAACGGATACCTGTCCAGAGAAAGCGCAGTTCAGATGGCAGAATTGCGGAATGTGGAGTATGATGGGGAAGCCAGTTCCTCTCCAGAGCCAGGCTCCATTTGTGCAGGAATCGTGGGGGAGCAACGCCCGGCTGGGAGTAGAGTGTTGACATGGAATTTGCAGTGCCATATTATTCTTTCCGCTGCGGGGGAACGGGCTGCAGCACTGCTTGAAAAATGAATGGGGATGTGGCACAGCGGCAACTGCGGCGGACTGTAAATCCGCTCTCTCTGAGTTCCTTGGTTCGAGTCCAAGCATCCCCACCATTTGCCCGTGTAGCTCAGTCGGTAGAGCACTTCGTTGGTAACGAAGAGGTCACCGGTTCAAATCCGGTCGCGGGCTCCACTTTCAAGCCTATGGCGGTGTAGCTCAGCTGGTTAGAGCACGCGGCTCATACCCGCGATGTCACCGGTTCGAATCCAGTCACCGCTACCAGAAACTTCGCGGCGCCCACCGGGCGCCGCTAAGCTATAAGAGGGTTTTATTCCGGTAAGACCGACCAATAATGGTCGATTTTTTAAGGAGGATGGCAATGGCCAAGGAAAAGTTCGAGCGTACTAAGCCGCATGTAAACATTGGTACCATCGGCCACGTCGACCATGGTAAGACTACCCTGACGGCAGCTATCACCAAGGTCCTTTCTGAGACCCCGGGCTGCAAGGCAAACTTCACGGCCTTCGAGGACATCGACAAGGCTCCCGAGGAGCGTCAGCGCGGCATCACCATCACCGTCGCTCACGTCGAGTATGAGACCGAGAAGCGTCACTATGCTCACGTCGACTGCCCGGGCCATGCTGACTACGTCAAGAACATGATCTCCGGCGCTGCTCAGATGGATGGCGCAATCCTCGTCATCGCAGCAACCGACGGCCCGATGGCTCAGACCCGCGAGCACATCCTTCTTGCCCGTCAGGTCGGCGTCAAGTACATCGTCGTCTTCCTGAACAAGTGCGACATGGTCGACGATGAGGAGCTCATCGACCTCGTCGAGATGGAGACCCGTGACCTTCTCGATGAGTACGGCTTCCCCGGAAACGGCGACGTCACCGACGAGGACGGCACCGTCCGCAAGCAGACCCCGATCATCCGTGGCTCTGCACTCGGCGCCCTCAACGGCGAGGAGAAGTGGGTCGAGTCCATCCGCGAGCTCATGAAGACCGTCGACGAGTATATCCCGACGCCTGCTCGTGACAACGAGAAGCCGTTCCTGATGGCTATCGAGGACGTCATGACCATCTCCGGCCGCGGTACCGTCGCCACCGGCCGTGTCGAGCGCGGTGAGCTCAAGCTCAACGAGCCTGTCGAGATCATCGGCATCAAGGAGACCCAGAAGTCCGTCGCCACCGGCATCGAGATGTTCCGCAAGACCATGGACTTCTGCGAGGCTGGCGACAACGTGGGCATCCTGCTCCGTGGTATCCGCCGCGAGGACATCGAGCGTGGCCAGGTCATCTGCAAGCCGGGCTCCGTCCAGCCGCACTCCAAGTTCTCTGCTGAGGTCTACGTTCTGACCAAGGACGAGGGTGGCCGTCACACGCCGTTCTTCTCCAACTATCGTCCTCAGTTCTACTTCCGTACGACCGACATCACCGGCACCATCACCCTTCCTGAGGGTGTCGAGATGGCCATGCCGGGCGACCACACCACGATCAACGTCGAGCTGATCCACCACATCGCAATGGAGGAGGGCGACCGCTTCGCAGTGCGCGAGGGTGGCCACACCGTTGCTGATGGCCGCGTCGTCAAGATCACTGAGTAAGCGATTTTCTCGAAGCTGCTGGACCCGGCACTCTCTGAGCGCCGGGTCTTTTTATGCTTCTTTCTTGCGGGTTCCGAATGAGCCCGCTTATATGCACATTTTGTGTGTGACTCCAGGCAATACCCACAGGCAGTTGACAGCATCGACCCTAGGATGGTAACGTAGTCCACCGCGTCACGGTCGAGGGCGTCTCGGCTATGACAAGTAATCAGGAGGATCAATGCGTACTTTGGTTACCCTTGCATGCACTGAGTGCAAGCGTCGCAACTACACCACGAAGAAGAACAAGTCGAACAACCCTGATCGACTTGAGATGAAGAAATATTGCCCGTGGTGCCGTAAGCACACGCTGCACAAGGAAACCCGCTAAAATAGGGTTAGTCATAGGCCAGTAGCTCCAATGGTAGAGCGGCGGTCTCCAAAACCGTTTGTTGAGGGTTCGAGTCCTTCCTGGCCTGCCAGTAAATTCTCCGGCTAGCCCCACGTGGGTTAGCCGGTTTCATGTAACAAGGTTTTTTGTCCAGAAGGGTTTGCGCATGGCTAAGAGGGAGCGTCAGAAGAGGTCTTCCCGCCAGGCTCGTCAGAAGAAGCGTGCTGAGCTGGAAGCGGCCCACGAGGCATCTGCTGGCTCCTCGACTGGCACTGACAAGTCCACTTCCCCCGCCAAGGCAAGCGAGAAGAAGCCTGCCAAGGAGGAGAAGAAGCCGGGACGTATCAGGTCCTATTTCGCTGCTGTCAGGGCTGAGATGCATCGTGTCGTCTGGCCTTCTCGCCAGGAGCTCAGGAATTATACGGTGGCCGTCACCGTGTTCCTCGTGATCTTCGGCGTCTGCATCTGGCTCGTCGATACCGGCGTCGTCGCCCTGCTGGTCGGCTTCACAGGTCTGAGGGGGTAAGAATGGCGAAGCATTGGTACGTCGTGCACACCTACTCAGGTTATGAGAACAAGGTCAAGACCGATCTTGAGCACCGTGTCGAGACGTTTGGCATGACCGACCGCATCACCGACATCCAGATTCCCGTCGAGGAAGTCACGGAGGTCAAGGAGGGCGGCAAGCGCGAGACGAAGGAAGCGAAAGTCTTCCCGGGGTATGTGCTGGTCCGTATGGAGATGGATGACAATACCTGGACGGTCGTCCGCAACACGCCGGGCGTGACCGGGTTCGTGGGGCTCGATGGCTCGAAGCCGGCTCCGCTGCGCAGGTCTGAGTTCAACAAGATCATGCGCCGCACCCCGAATGCCCCGACCGAAGTCGTGCCGAAGCGTGTCGCATCCTCGTTCGAGGTTGGTCAGTCGGTCAAGGTCGTCTCTGGTCCTCTGGCGGACTTCGACGGCAAGATCTCCGAGATCGATGCCGACACGAACAAGGTCAAGGTCATGCTCACGATCTTTGGCCGCGAGACTCCGGTGGAGCTCACGCTCGATCAGATTTCGAGCATCTAGGTTGGCAACGCTGCGTAGCGGCTGTTCGGTGAGGAAGCTTCTCAGCAACTGCGCGTGTCAATAATAGGAACTGTCCGTTTTCTCAATACAGGAGACTGAAAATGGCGAAGAAGCAAGTCACGCACTTCATCAAGCTCCAGATTCCTGCCGGCAAGGCAAATCCTGCTCCTCCAGTAGGACCGGCACTGGGTGCTGCTCAGGTCAACATCATGCAGTTCTGCCAGGCATTCAACGCTGCCACGCAGGACAAGATGGGTGACATCATTCCGGTCGAGATCACCGTCTACGAGGACCGCACCTTCGACTTCATCTGCAAGACCCCTCCTGCAGCCCAGCTGATCAAGAAGGAGCTCGGCCTCAAGAGCGGCTCTGCTGTGCCGCAGCGCGACAAGGTCGGCCAGCTCACCCAGGAGCAGCTCACCAAGATCGCCGAGATCAAGATGCCGGACCTGAACGCAAACGACATCGAGGCTGCCAAGAAGATCGTTGCAGGCACTGCACGTTCCATGGGCGTCACGATTGCCGAGTAGCAAGGTTCTACTGCGTGCGCTCCTCTGAGCGCACGCTCTTTGTTGGAAGTGGACGGAAATTGCTTCCGTCCCGATGTGGGAGGGCGCAGGCCCGCTGACCACAGGAGGTACAACATGCCGAAGCATGGCAAGCTCTACCGCGAGAACGCGGCCAAGGTCGAGAACAAGCTCTACACCCCGAAGGAGGCTCTCGAGCTCCTGAAGGAGACCTCCTTCGCGAAGTTCGATGAGACCGTCGAGGTCTCCATCCGCCTGGGTGTCGATACCCGCAAGGCCGACCAGAACATCCGTGGATCCATCTCCCTCCCGAACGGCACCGGCAAGTCTGTCCGCGTCGCCGTCTTCGCTGAGGGCGAGAAGGCCCGCGAGGCTGAGGCTGCAGGCGCTGACATCGTCGGCTCCGACGACCTCGTTGCAGAGATCCAGAAGGGCAACCTGAACTTCGATGCTGCCATTGCAACCCCGAACATGATGAGCAAGGTCGGCCGCCTCGGCCGCATCCTTGGCCCGCGTGGCCTCATGCCGAACCCGAAGCTCGGCACCGTCACCATGGACGTCGAGAAGATGGTCAAGGAGCTCAAGGCTGGCCGTGTCGAGTATCGTGCAGACCGTTATGGCATCTGCCACGTCCCGATGGGCAAGAAGTCCTTCGACACGAAGGCGCTCCTCGAGAACTACCAGACCCTTATCTCCGAGATCGTGCGTGTCAAGCCGGCAACGGCCAAGGGCAAGTACATCAAGTCCGTCACGTTCTCCAGCACGATGGGCCCGGGCATCAAGGTCGATCCGACCATGGTGAGGGACCTGCTCGCAGAGTAAGCGTTTCCTGCATGCATTGCACAGGGGAGGGGAGAGGCGCTAGGCCTCTCCCCTCCTTTGCTATGGAGGCCCCGTGCAGACCCGAACCCTCGAGAAGAGAATCTTGACGGGGGATGGCAAGGATGCGATACTCAATAGCTGCAATGTCTATAGCACGTCCGCTGCCAGAGACAGCCGGTGCCGAAAGGCTCAAAGGAGCAATCCGCCAGCCGAGGTGGTCTTAAGAAGCTTTCTTGGACCCCGTCTGGCAACGCCAGGCGGGGTTTCGTTTGACCTGCCGCGTCGGTGGTTCGTGCCAAACGAGAAACAAGGAGGTGTAATTCATGCCCAATCAGAAGAACACTGCGATGTTCGAGAGGGTCAATGCCTCTCTCGAAGAGTCCAAGGGATTCTTCGTGGTCGACTACCGTGGCCTGACCGTGAAGGAGACCCAGGAGCTGCGTCGTGCCCTCCGTGAGGCCAATGCCGAGATGAAGGTCTACAAGAACAACATCGTCCGCATCGCCCTCGAGAAGGCCGAGATGCCGGCTGTGGATTGCGAAGGCACCTGCGCCTACGTCTTCTACAAGAACGATCCTGTGGACGCAGCCAAGGTCCTGAAGCAGACGTCCGAGAAGCTCAACAAGATGGAGTTTGTCGGCGGCCTCGCTGATGGCAAGGCATTGTCTGCCGAGGATGCCAAGGCATACGCAGATCTGCCGTCCCGCGACGAGCTCATGGCCAAGCTGGTCTACGTCGTCGCCAGCCCGCTCCGTGGCATCGCTTCTGTCTGCGCCGGTCCTGCCCGCGGCCTCGTTACCGCCCTCGACGCTATCGCCGACCAGAAGAACGCTGCATAAGCGCGCACGTCTCGCACTGCTTGTACGTATCAGAACATATCAGAGGCACGCAAAGGATGCGTGTCCCGACCAAAAAGGAGTCATACCATGGCTGTCACCAAGGAAGAGATCATTGAGGCCCTCAAGGAGATGCCCGCACTCGAGCTTTCCGAGCTCGTCCATGAGCTGGAGGACGTCTTCGGCGTCTCCGCTGCTGCTCCTGTCGCTGTCGCTGCTGCTCCTGCAGCTGCTGCCGCTCCTGAGGAGGAGAAGACCAACTTCGACGTTGTCCTCGAGAGCTTCGGCGACAACAAGATCGCTGTCATCAAGGTTGTCCGCAAGCTCACCAACCTTGGCCTGAAGGAGGCAAAGGAGGTCGTCGAGGCTGCTCCGAAGGCCGTCCTCGAGGGCGCCAAGAAGGACGACGCCGAGGCTGCCAAGAAGGAGCTCGAGGACGCCGGCGCAACCGTCACCCTCAAGTAGTTCGATCTCTCGATACGAGGTTCGATGCATTGGAAGGGGCTGGGGTTTACACCCAGCCCCTTCTTTGCTATTCTTGCTAAGGTTGCATTGAGGGCGTTCACAGGCTCTCCATATAAATGTCTGATGTTTCTGCAGCTTAAACGTGGGTCAGGCTTTATTAATTGATTTGGCGGTATAAGTCAAGACGTTTTCTTGACTAAAGAGCTATCCTTCTGTAGATTACTAATTTGCGGCATAATGCCGCAGACGTCTGTATGAAGGAGGAAATGCCTGGTGCATACCGCAAAGTCTTCCGTCGCTAAATTCCAGAAGCGCCAACGCGTGGATTTCAGCAAGATTCCTGAGGTCATGGAGCTCCCGAACCTCATCTCTGTGCAGAGGGAATCCTACGATCGCTTCATGAAAGACGGCATCGCTGAATCGTTTGCAGAGTTCTCCCCAATCGAAAACAATGCCGGCACCATGGAAGTGACCTTTGGTGACATCCAGTTCGGCGATCCGGCCTCGAGCGTTGCCGAGTGCCGCGCCAAGGACACCACGTATCAGGCTCCGCTGCTTGTCGAAGTGAAGTTTGTCAACAAGGTCACGGGCGAAATCAAGGAGCAGCTCGTCTTCATGGGCGACTTCCCGCTCATGACCGACAGGGGCACCTTCATCATCAATGGCACCGAGCGCGTCGTCGTATCCCAGCTTGTCCGCTCTCCTGGCGTGTATTTCTCCGAGGAGATGGACTCTGGCGTCCAGGTGCACCATGCGCAGTTCATTCCTGCCCGTGGCGCCTGGCTGGAGTTCGAGGTCGACAAGCGCGGCCAGCTCGTGGTCTCGATTGACCGCAAGCGTCGCCAGTCCGCGACGCTCCTGCTCCGTGCCCTCGGCATCGCAGAGACCGACGATGAGATCATCAACCTGCTCGGCGACTCCGAGGTCGTCCGCTCCACCATCGAGCGCGACGTCGCGACGACCCGCGAGGATGCACTGCTTGAGATCTACCGCCGCCAGCGTCCGGGCGAGCCGCCTACCGTCGACTCCGCAAAGTCACTCCTGAATGGCATGTACTTCAACCCGCAGCGCTACGATCTCGCGCGTGTCGGCCGCTACAAGGTCAACAAGAAGCTGGGCCTCGACCCGGCAGAGAACACCGCAAACGTCCTCACCAACGAGGACATCGTGTCTGCTGTGCGCTACCTCCTTGCCCTCCATGCAGGCGACAAGACCAAGAAGACTGACGATATCGACCACTTCGGCAACCGCCGCATCCGCACTGTGGGCGAGCTTGTGCAGAACCAGCTGCGCATCGGCCTCTCCCGCATGGAGCGCGTCGTGCGCGAGCGCATGGCATCGCAGGATGCTGACGACATCACGCCGCAGTCGCTGATCAACATCCGCCCGATCGTGGCGGCCATCAAGGAGTTCTACGGCTCTTCGCAGCTCTCCCAGTTCATGGACCAGAACAACCCGCTTTCGGGCCTGACGCACAAGCGCCGTCTCTCCGCTCTGGGACCTGGCGGCCTTGCCGGTCACAAGTCGGGCTCCAGCCGCCGCACCAACGTGCCGACGGCTGTCCGCGACGTCCACAACTCCCACTACTCCCGCATGTGCCCAATCGAGACGCCCGAAGGCCCGAACATCGGCCTGATCGGTTCGCTCGCACTCTATGCGCACGTCAATGAGTACGGCTTCATCGAGGCCCCGTACCGCCGCGTCGTCGACGGCAAGGTCACCGACGAGATCGTGTGGATGACGGCAGACGAAGAGGAAGACCACAATATCGCGCCGGCCAACACGCCGTACGACCCGAAGACCCGCGAGTTCGTCGAGACCGATCCGTCCACCGGCGAGCTGGTCCATCCTGACCGCGTCGTCGCCCGCACCCGCGACTTCGACGGCTCCTTCGGCGCCCCTGCAGAGGTTGATGTCGCCGACGTCGACTTCATGGACGTGAGCCCGCGCCAGCTGCTCTCTGTCGCGGCAAACCTGATCCCGTTCCTCGAGCACGACGATGCAAAGCGTACCCTCATGGGTGCAAACATGCAGCGCCAGGCAGTGCCCCTGATCCGCGCCCACGCTCCGTATGTCGGAACCGGCATGGAGTTCCGCGCCGCCCTCGACTCCGGCGAGCTCATCTCCGCCAAGCATGAGGGAACCGTCAGCGAGGTCGACGCCTCCCACATCATCGTCCAGACCGAGAATGGCCCCGAGCGCTATGACCTTCCGAAGTACCAGCGCTCGAACCAGTCCACCTGCATCAACCATCGTCCTATCGTCCACGTGGGCGACCACGTGATCAAGGGCGAGCCGCTTGCCGATGGCCCCTCTGTCGATGAATCCGAGCTCGCGCTCGGCACCAACCTGACCGTGGCCTACATGCCGTGGGAAGGCTACAACTACGAGGACGGCATCATCGTCTCCGACCGCGTCGTGCAGCAGGACCTTCTGACCTCCGTCAACATCTCCCGTCACGAGATCGATGCCCGTGACACGAAGCTCGGCCCCGAGGAGATCACCCGCGAGATCCCGAACCTGTCCGAGGACATGCTCGCGAACCTCGATGAGGATGGCATCATCCGCATCGGCGCCGAGGTCGGCCCGGGCGACATCCTGGTCGGCAAGGTCACCCCGAAGGGCGAGACGGCCCTCACGGCCGAGGAGAGGCTCCTGCGTGCCATCTTCGGCGCAAAGGCCCACGATGTCCGTGACACCTCCCTCAAGATGCCTCACGGTGCCTATGGACGTGTCGTCGACGTGGTCCGCTTCAGCCGTGAAGCAGGCGACGATCTGCCGCCTGGAGTCAAC
The DNA here is from genome assembly GCA_900313905.1 of uncultured Actinomycetes bacterium. GTDB lineage: Bacteria > Actinomycetota > Coriobacteriia > Coriobacteriales > Atopobiaceae > Olsenella_L. The sequence goes on from OMTG01000141.1 coordinate 28,357, forward strand.
GAGCTCGTCCGCGTCTTCGTCGCTCAGCGCCGCAAGATCCAGCAGGGCGACAAGATCTCCGGCCGCCACGGCAACAAGGGCGTCGTCTGCAAGGTCCTCCCGATCGAGGACATGCCGTACATGGCTGACGGCACGCCGGTCGATGTCCTGCTCGACCCGCTGGGCGTTCCGTCCCGTATGAACGTTGGCCAGCTTCTCGAGTGCCACCTCGGCTGGGGCGCAGCGCATGGCTGGGACCAGGAGTCCGCAGATTCCGACCGCTATGTGCCCGGGCCGACCTATGTCGCGACGCCCGTCCTCGACGGCGCCACCGACAAGGAGGTCGCTGAAGTCATCCGCCGCACCAACATCAACATGATGAACAAGGCGAAGCTCGATTACGGCGACCACATGATGCCGGAGTTCGTGCCGCAGCTCAACGAGCGTGGCAAGACCACCCTCTACGACGGCCGCACCGGCGAGCCGTTCAAGAGCCAGATCACTGTCGGCGTCTCCTACATCCTGAAGCTCGGCCACATGGTCGACGACAAGATCCATGCCCGCGCAACGGGTCCGTACTCGCTCGTCACCCAGCAGCCGCTCGGCGGCAAGGCGCAGTTCGGCGGCCAGCGCTTCGGCGAGATGGAGGTCTGGGCACTGTACGCCTACGGTGCCTCTTCGGTCCTGCACGAGATGATGACCATCAAGTCCGACGATACCAACGGCCGCGTCAAGGCCTACGAGGCCATCGTCAAGGGCGAGAACGTCCCGAGGCCGGGCATCCCCGAGTCCTTCAAGGTCCTGGTGAAGGAGGTCCGCTCCCTGGCACTCAACATGGAGCCCATCTCCTACAAGAAGGCGGATGCCGAGACCAAGGCGGCCCACAGCACCAAGACGGAGAACCCCGCAGATGTCTTCGCCAACGCAGACGAGCTCATCGGCGCACCCTCCGGTTCCGCCAAGGACGGCCATGAGGCCCTCATTGGCAATTCGATGAACGAGAAGGAGTAACGGTGGCAGATTTCGATACCACAGATTTCGACGCAATCAAGATCTCCCTCGCTTCCGCCGACACGATCCGCAGCTGGTCCCACGGCGAGGTGAAGAAGCCTGAGACCATCAACTACCGCACCCTCAAGCCTGAGAAGGACGGCCTGTTCTGCGAGAAGATCTTCGGTCCTGTCAAGGACTGGGAGTGCTCCTGCGGCAAGTACAAGGGCATCCGCTTCAAGGGCATCGTCTGCGAGCGCTGCGGCGTCGAGGTGACCAGCGCCAAGGTCCGCCGTGAGCGCATGGGCCATATCGAGCTTGCCGCTCCGGTGAGCCACATCTGGTACTTCAAGAGCCCGGCGACGTTCCCGATGTCGCGCCTCCTCGATATCAAGAGCAAGGATCTCGAGAAGGTCCTCTACTTCGCCTCCTATATCATCACCGAGGTGGACACCGAGGCCCGCGACCAGGATGCAGCCGACCTCAAGGAGGAGCTCGCTGCCGACCTCGAGGAGCTGGATGCCGAGCGCAACGATCAGATCGATCGTGTCCGCGCCCAGGCGGCCGGCACCGGCGAGGGCTCCGAGTTCGACGGCGTCGAGCCGCTCTCCGACGACGAGGTCCGCGCCGAGATCGCCGACCTCGAGGCTGAGTACGACGAGGAGAAGCAGCTCCGCACCGACGCCTACGAGCAGTTCATGCAGCTCGAGCCGCGCCAGCTCATCGCTGATGAGAGCCTCTTCTCCGAGATGAAGCGCTACTACTCCATCTATTTCAAGGGCGGCATGGGCGCAGAGGCCATCCGCGAGCTCCTGCGCAGCATCGACCTCGAGAAGGAGGCCGATGAGCTGCGTGCCATCGTCGCCGACGAGAACTCCCAGAAGCAGAAGCGCGACAAGGCCGTCAAGCGCCTCGAGATCGTCGACTCCTTCCTCAAGGGCGGAAACGATCCTGCGGACATGATCCTGGATGTCATCCCGGTCATCCCGCCCGATCTGCGTCCTATGGTCCAGCTTGACGGTGGCCGCTTCGCTGCCTCCGACCTGAACGACCTCTATCGCCGCGTCATCAACCGCAACAACCGCCTGAAGCGCCTGCTCTCGCTCGATGCCCCTGACATCATCGTGAACAACGAGAAGCGCATGCTCCAGGAGGCCGTCGACGCGCTCTTCGACAATGGCCGCCGTGGCCGTCCGGTCACGGGCCGTGGCGGACGTGCGCTGAAGTCGCTGGCAGAGTCCCTCAAGGGCAAGCAGGGCCGCTTCCGCCAGAACCTGCTTGGCAAGCGTGTCGACTATTCCGGCCGTTCCGTCATCGTCACCGATCCGCAGCTCAAGCTCCATCAGTGCGGCCTGCCGAAGACCATGGCGCTCGAGCTCTTCAAGCCCTTTGTGATGCGCCGCCTCGTCGAGCTCGGCAAGGTGGAGAACATCAAGGGCGCGAAGCGCGCAATCGACCGTTCGCTCCCGGCTGTGTGGGACGTCCTGGATGAGGTCATCAAGGACCGCCTGGTCCTCCTCAACCGTGCACCTACCCTGCACCGCCTCTCCATCCAGGCCTTCGAGCCGGTCCTCGTCGAGGGCAAGGCAATCCATCTGCACCCGCTCGTCTGCGCACCGTTCAACGCAGACTTCGACGGCGACCAGATGTCCGTGCATGTGCCCCTCTCCACCGAGGCCCAGACCGAGGCCCGCGTCCTCATGCTCTCTGCGAACAACCTCCGCAAGCCGGCCTCCGGCGAGGTTGTTACGGTCCCGTCGCAGGACATGGTCTTCGGCGTCTACTATCTGACGACCGAGAAGGACGGCGTTGCCGGCGAGGGCGCTGTCTACGCCGACTTCGACGATGCAGTGAACACGATCGAGAATGATGTCGACCTCGATATGCAGGCCAAGGTCACTGTCCGCGTGTATCCGAAGGATGCCAACGTGGTCGAGGATGGCCGCCGCCTCTTCAGGGTCAAGGTCTCCAAGAAGGATGTCCAGGACCTCGATGTCACGGATGGCCCCGTGCACTTCGAGACCACGGCCGGCCGCATCATCTTCAACCGCCAGTGCCTGCCTGCCGATTTCCCCTTCATCAACTACAAGATGGTGAAGAGCGACATCAGCAAGCTCGTGAACGAGTGCTGCGACCGCTACAGCACCGCTGAGGTCGAGCCGATCCTCGACGCGATCAAGGCGACGGGCTTCCACTATGCGACCCGTGCTGGACTGACCGTGTCCGTCTGGGATGCAGTCATCCCTGAGGACAAGCAGTCCATGCTCGATGAGGCACAGGCAAAGGTCGACGAGATCAACGAGAACTACGAGGATGGCTTCCTGACCGAGAGGGAGCGCCACATCGAGGTCGTCAACGCCTGGACCGCCTGCACCGACGAGCTCGGCACCAAGATGCTCGAAGGCTTCAGCGAGGACAACCCGATCTACATGATGGCCGACTCCGGCGCCCGTGGCTCCAAGACGCAGCTCCGCCAGCTCGCAGGCATGCGTGGCCTCATGGCCGATATGTCCGGCGAGACCATCGACCTCCCGATCAAGTCCAACTTCCGTGAGGGCCTCGAGCCGCTCGAGTACTTCATCTCGACTTACGGCGCCCGCAAGGGCCTGGTCGATACGGCATCCCACACGTCCGACTCCGGCTACCTGACCCGCCGTCTCGTCGACGTCGCCCAGGATGTCATCGTCCGCGAGGAGGACTGCGGCACCGATGAGGCCTGCCACTACAATGTCTACCTCCCGGGCACGCAGAACCTCAACACAGACCTGATCGGCCGCTGCACCCTGCACGATGTGGTCGATCCGGAGACGGGCGAGGTGCTCATCCCGGCCGGCGGCTACATCGAGTCTGCTGATGACCTCCAGAAGCTTGCGGACCACGGCCTCAAGAAGGTCGAGCTCCGCGCCCTCCTGACCTGCAAGTCCAAGTACGGCGTCTGCCAGAAGTGCTACGGATGGGATCTTTCCACCCGTCGTCCGGTCAACATCGGCACGGCTGTCGGCGTCATCGCCGCACAGTCCATCGGCGAGCCGGGCACCCAGCTGACGATGCGCACGATTCACTCCGGCGGCGTCGCTGGCGCCGAGGACATCACGCAGGGCCTCCCGACCGTCGCCCGCATGTTCGATGTTGTCGGCAACATCAACGAGAAGATCCTGGGCCGCGAGGCAGACCTTGCCTCCGTCTCCGGCATCCTCAAGATCACCCCGGAAGGCACCGAGTACCTCGTCCAGATCGTCGATCCGGATGACACGACCCGCATCCTTGCGGAGAAGCGCATCCCGGCATCCGTCCGCTTCATGCCTGAGGTCGAGGACGGCGTCGAGGTCCGTGCCGGCGACCAGCTGACCCGTGGCTTCGTCAACTTCCGCAAGCTGCGCCAGCTGACCGACATCGAGTCGACGATGCACACTTTCGTCAACTCCGTCAAAGAGGTCTACACCTCCCAGGGCGTCGACCTGAACGACAAGCACATCGAGGTCATCGCCCGCCAGATGCTCCGCCGTGTCCAGGTCACCAACCCGGGCGATTCGACCTACCTGCTCGGCCAGTATGTGGACCGCTATGTCTTCGCCGACACGGTCCGCAACATCACGCTGGCTGGCGGCACGCCGCCTGAGGCAGAGCCGGTCATCCTCGGCACCCTCAAGGTCGCGAGCTCCATCGACTCCTGGCTCTCGAGCGCATCCTTCATCCGTACCGCTGGCGTCCTCACCGAGGCTGCCATCAAGGGCGATGTGGACCACCTCCTGGACCTCAAGTCCAACGTCATCGTCGGCAAGAAGATCCCGGCAGGCACCGGACTCTCCGCCTACGACAACGTCGAGCTCACCTATCACGGCACCCGCATCGACGGACCGACGAGCCCGACGGCCAAGAGCCTGCCCGAGTGGGCTCCGGACGAGCTCAAGTCCATCGAGGACCAGCTCCCGAAGCAGCTCGACTGGGTCGGCGACGACTACGGCTACGGCACGAGCGTCTACTCGAAGAATGGCCGCACCCTCTCCGCCGAGGATGCAAAGCTCTACCTCTTCGACGATCTGGGCGTGTCGCAGCGCTGGACCAACAAGTTCTCCGAGGAGGGCATCGAGACCGTCGGCGACCTCATTGGCAAGACGGAGGACGACCTCCTGCGCATCGACGGCATCGGCGCCAAGGCCATCGAGGAGCTCCGTGACGGCCTTGAGGCACGTGGCCTGCTCTACATCCTCGAGCCCGATGAGGATGAGGCGGACTCGGAAGACCTGTCCCAGCTTCTGAACATGGTCTTCTCGCCGGATGCAGACTCCGACATCATGCTCGGCACGGCTGCACCGTCGACCCACCAGTACGACGATGAGCTCATCGGCGCTCCTTCCGATACGAAGAAGGACGATGAGGACTCCGGCGTCATCAACGAGGACCTCTCCTCGCTCGACGATCTCCTGAGCCAGGTCGTGAACAGCGAGGACGACGACAAGGACTAGTCCTCGCCAAGGAAGCTTGATAGGGGGAGGCCCGGCAAGCACATGTCGGGCCTCTCTTTATTTAGGAATGCCAGTCAGGATCAGCAGCTTATGGCAAGACGGTGTAGAAAGGATACGCCCGGATACGTGGTGTTTTGACAACTGCGCAGGAGGGTCGTAAAGTACCAACTTGCGCCTATTCCGGGTGATGTCGTGCTGCGTCGCCTAAAGCATAAGCGTACGTTGTTCCAAAGAGGTAAAAAAGGAGAAGAGCTTTGCCTACTATCAATCAGCTCGTTCGCCAGGGCCGCGTGAGCGTCAAGGCCAAGTCGAAGAACGCTGCTCTGCAGCACAACCCCCAGAAGCGCGGCGTCTGCACCCGTGTCTTCACCACCACCCCGAAGAAGCCGAATTCCGCACTCCGCAAGGTTGCCCGTGTCCGTCTCGTGAACGGCATCGAGGTCACCGCTTATATTCCGGGCGAGGGCCACAACCTGCAGGAGCACTCCATCGTCCTGATCCGTGGCGGCCGTGTTCGTGACCTCCCTGGTGTTCGTTACAAGATTGTCCGTGGTGCCTATGACTGCGCTGCAGTCCAGAACCGCAAGAAGGCCCGTTCCCGCTACGGCGCAAAGCGCCCCAAGGAATAAGTGGCCAAGCCACCCGAATCAATCGCTGATCAGAGGAGATAAAACATGCCGCGTCGTGCAGCAGCAGTCCGTCGTGAGGTCATGCCGGATGCCAAGTACAACAACCGTCTGGTGACCCAGCTCATCAACAAGGTCCTTCTTGATGGCAAGAAGGCAACCGCTGAGCGCATCGTCTATGGTGCGTTCGATATCGTGGCCGAGAAGTCCGGCGAGGATGCCCTCACCGTCTTCAAGAAGGCTATGGACAACATCCGCCCGACCCTCGAGGTCAAGCCTCGCCGTGTCGGTGGCGCTACCTACCAGGTGCCGATGGAGGTCAACTCCCGTCGTGCCACCACGCTGGCAATCCGCTGGCTCGTGAACTTCTCCCGCGCCCGCAAGGAGAAGACCATGGCTGAGCGCCTTGCCTCCGAGATTCTCGATGCCTCCAACGGCGTCGGTGCTTCCGTCAAGCGTCGCGAGGACCTCTACAAGATGGCAGAGGCCAACCGCGCATTCTCTCACTACCGCTACTAGTCGAGGGGCTGAAGAAAGCTATGGCAAAGCCTAAGTACGACCTTCATAACCTGCGCAACATCGGCATCATGGCACACATCGATGCTGGCAAGACCACTACCACCGAGCGCATCCTCTACTACACCGGCAAGACCCACAAGATCGGCGAGGTCCACGACGGTGCTGCAACGATGGACTGGATGGTTCAGGAGCAGGAGCGCGGCGTTACCATTACGTCCGCAGCTACGACGTGCTTCTGGAAGGACCATGTCATCCAGATCATCGACACCCCGGGCCACGTCGACTTCACCGCTGAGGTCGAGCGCTCCCTGCGCGTCCTCGACGGCGCTGTCGCTGTCTTCGACGCTGTCGCAGGCGTCCAGCCGCAGTCCGAGACCGTCTGGCGTCAGGCTGCCAACTACAACGTCCCGCGCATCGCCTTCATCAACAAGTATGACCGCGTCGGCTCTGACTTCTGGCATGCCATCGACACCATGAAGGACCGCCTGGGCGCAAACGCTGTCGCTGCCCAGATCCCGATGGGCGCCGAGGCTGACTTCTGGGGCCTCATCGACCTTGTCACCATGGAGGCATGGGACTTCAAGGAGGACGCCAAGGGCATGATCTATCCTGAGGTCATGGACGCCATCCCTGATGAGTTCAAGGACCTCGCAGACGAGAAGCGCGAAGAGCTCCTCGAGGCTGCTGCAAACTTCGACGACGAGCTCATGGAAATGGTGCTCGAGGAGGAGGACATCCCCGTCGACAAGCTCAAGGCAGCTCTGCGCAAGGGTGTCATCTCCAACGAGCTCAACCTCGTCTTCGTCGGCTCAGCCTACAAGAACAAGGGCATCCAGGAGCTCTTGGACGCAATCTGCGACTACCTGCCGTCTCCGCTCGACATCCCGCCCACCGAGGGCACCGATCCGAACTCGGGCGAGACCATCTACCGCAAGGCAGATGTCAAGGAGCCGTTCGCAGCTCTTGCCTTCAAGATCATGACCGACCCCTTCGTCGGCAAGCTGACCTACCTCCGCGTCTACTCGGGCCACAAGGAGGCCGGCTCCTACGTCTACAACGTGAACAAGGATTCGCGTGAGCGTCTGGGCCGCATCCTCGAGATGAACGCCAATGACCGTGTCGACCGTGAGGCCTGCTCTGCAGGCGACATCGTCGCATGCGTCGGCCTGAAGAACACGACGACCGGCAACACCCTCTGCGATGAGGATCACCCCATCGTGCTCGAGTCCATCGAGTTCGCAAAGCCCGTCATCGACGTCGCTGTCGAGCCGAAGTCCAAGGCCGAGCAGGAGAAGATGTCTGTGGGCCTCGCCAAGCTGGCTGAGGAGGACCCGACCTTCCAGGTCCACACCGACCAGGAGACCGGCCAGACCATCATCGCCGGCATGGGCGAGCTGCACCTCGAGATCATCGTCGACCGTCTGCGCCGCGAGTTCCACGTCGACTGCAACGTCGGCAAGCCGCAGGTTGCCTACCGTGAGACCGCAGGACATGCTGTCCAGCATGTCCAGGGCAAGTTCGTCCGCCAGTCCGGTGGCCGTGGCCAGTACGGCGACGCCATCATCGACATGGAGCCGAACGAGGAGGGCAAGGGCTACGAGTTCATCGACGCTACCGTCGGTGGCTCCATCCCCAAGGAGTACATCCCGTCTGTCGACAAGGGCATCCAGGAGGCGCTCCAGTCCGGCGTCATCGCAGGCTACCCGGTCGAGGACATCAAGGTCACGCTCGTCGATGGCTCCTACCACGAGGTCGACTCCTCCGAGGCTGCATTCAAGATCGCTGGCTCCATGGCCATCAAGAAGGCACTCCAGGAATCCGATCCTGTCCTGCTCGAGCCGATCGAGCGCGTCGATGTCGAGACGCCTGAGCAGTACATGGGCGATGTCATGGGCAACCTCTCCAGCCGCCGCGGCAAGATCGAGGGCATGGAGGATCGCTCCAACACCAAGGTCATCCGCGCAAAGGTGCCTCTGGCCGAGATGTTCGGCTACGCTACGGACCTTCGTTCCGAGACCCAGGGCCGTGCAAGCTACACCATGCAGTTCGACAGCTACGAGCCCGTCCCGAAGAACATCAAGGACGAGATTGTCGCCAAGAACGCCGGAAAGACTGCGTAATTAGAAACTCGAGCGTCATCGCTCAATGATGGAGGTACCAACCGTGTCAAACCAGAAGATCAGGATTCGCCTCAAGGGCTATGACCACGAGGTGGTCGACCAGTCCTCGAAGCTCATCGTGGACACCGCTCAGAAGACGGGTGCCCGTGTTTCCGGCCCCATCCCCCTGCCCACCGAGCGCTCCCTCTACACCGTCATCCGCTCGCCGCACAAGGACAAGGATTCCCGTGAGCAGTTCGAGATGCGCACCCACAAGCGTCTCATCGACATCCTCGACCCGACGTCCTCTACCGTCGACTCGCTGATGCGTCTCGACCTCCCGGCAGGCGTCGACATCGAGATCAAGCTCTAAGCTTCATCTCCATGTGTCTTCAAGGCTCTCCGCTCCGGCGGGGAGCCTTTTCCATGCTGAGGGCCGGGGGAGGGGAACGCCCGGCAACGTGTTTTGCAAAACTGCAGGTGAGGGCCTTAAAAAAGTATGAGTAGATATTGTGAAATGGGCTGAGCGAGTGTAAAGTAATAAAGCTGCCTTTTTCGGGCCCTTGCATCATGCGCAAATGCCCAGGAAGACGGCATATCACAGGATGTGGTCCGCTGGGGAAGGCGCACGGAGCGCCCTATAGGGTCCCATGACCACCGAAGGTAAGGATTGAGCATGGTCAGCACTATTCTCGGCCGCAAGCTGGGGATGACGCAGATTTTCGACGAGGACGACAACGTCGTTCCTGTCACCGTCATCCTTGCAGGCCCCTGCACCGTCTCACAGGTCAAGACCAAGGAGACGGACGGCTACGAGGCCGTTCAGATCGGCTTTGGCTCTGTGAAGCCGAACAGGGTCAATAAGCCCATGGCAGGGCACTTCGCCAAGGCTGGCGTCGAGCCCATGAAGTATCTGCGTGAGGTCCACGTCGAGGATGCTTCCCAGTACAAGTGCGGCGACAAGGTCACCGTCGAGGCATTTGCCGACGTGAAGGCAGTCGACGTCACCGGCACCTCCAAGGGCAAGGGCTTCCAGGGCACCATCAAGCGCTGGAACTTCTCCCGCGGCCCCATGGCACATGGTTCCCGCAACCAGCGCGAGCCGGGCTCCATCGGCCAGTGCGCCTATCCTGCACGTGTCCGCAAGGGCCTGCACATGGCTGGGCACATGGGCGACGAGCGCGTCACCGTCAAGAACCTCAAGCTCGTGCGCGTCGACGCTGAGCAGAACCTCCTGCTCGTCAAGGGTGCTGTTCCCGGTGCCAAGGACGCTATCGTATCTATCCGTATGGCCTAAGGCCAGAACAGCAAGCTTTAGGCTAACAAGGAGGACAAATGTCCAGCATCGATGTTAAGAATATGGCAGGTGAGACGGTCTCTACCGCAGAGCTGGCTGACAGCGTCTACGGCATCGAGCCCAACATCCCTGTGGTTCACAAGGTCGTGGTGGTCCAGGCTGCTTCCAGGCGCCAGGGCACGCACTCCACGAAGAACCGTGCAGCCGTCTCCGGCGGCGGCAGGAAGCCGTTCCGCCAGAAGGGCACCGGCCGTGCTCGTCAGGGCACCATCCGCGCTCCTCAGATGAAGGGCGGCGGCGTCGTCTTTGGCCCGACCCCGCGTTCCCACGCTCGTCGCGCCAACGCCAAGGAAGTCAAGCTCGCTATGCGTTCCGTGCTTTCTGGCAAGCTCCGTGACTCCGAGCTCTTCCTGCTCGACCAGCTCACGTTCGACGCTCCTTCCACCAAGGCAGCCCGCAACGTCCTCAAGGCCCTCGGCCTGGACGACAAGCGCGTCACCCTGGTCGTGAACGACGAGGACGTCCAGTCCTACCTGTCCTTCCGCAACCTCCCCAACGTCCTCGTGATCGGCGAGACTGAGGCCAACACCGAGTATCTCATCGACAACGGTGCCCTCCTGATGCCGGTCGAGGTCGCAAAGTACTTCGAGGAGGTGCTCGCTTAAATGAACTCCATGTACAACGTGATCATCCGCCCGGTCGTCACCGAGCGTTCCTTCGATCTGATGGAGCAGGGCAAGTATACCTTCGAGGTTGCTGCCAAGGCCCCCAAGGAGGAGATCGCTGACGCTGTCGAGAAGCTCTTCAACGTCCATGTGGTGAAGGTCAACACCATGTGGGTCAAGCCGAAGACGAAGCGCGTCCGCTATGTCGCAGGCCAGACCCGCAAGTGGAAGAAGGCCATCGTCACGCTCGCTGAGGGTGACACCATCGAGGTCTTCGCCCAGAAGGCAGCTGACGACCAGCAGTAGGTATCTCTGCCCCCGCTCGAGGGCGGGGGCATGTTTTCTGGTGCCGCATATAAGGGATACGCGCGGTACCGTGGTAATCCGGCGTCATCGTATCCCGAGGCTTTCGCCTCACATCCCTGAATACGATGGCCAACGGTTTAGAAGGGAAAGCAATGGCTGTAAGGCATCTAAAGCCCACGAGCGCAGGCAGGCGCTTCCAGACGGTGTATGACTTCAAGGAGATCACCGCCACCAAGCCCGAAAAGTCGCTCCTCGTGCCCCTGCCCAAGAAGGCAGGCCGCAACAACAACGGCCGCATCACCACCCGTCACCAGGGCGGCGGCCACAAGCGTCAGTACCGCATCATTGACTTCAAGCGTCGCAAGGATGGCGTGCCCGCAAAGGTTGCCACCATCGAGTACGACCCGAACCGCACCGCACGCATCGCGCTGCTCCACTACGCCGATGGCGCCAAGGCCTACATCCTCGCCCCGAAGGGCCTGCATGTCGGCGACACCGTCATCTCCGGCGAGAAGGACGTCGACATCAAGCCGGGCAACGCCATGCCGCTGTCCGAGATCCCCGTCGGCACCCTCATCCACGCTGTGGAGTTCCAGCCGGGCAAGGGCGCTGCAATCGCCCGTTCCGCCGGCACTTCCATCCAGCTGATGGGCAAGGAGGGCAAGTACGCAATCCTGCGCATGCCGTCCTCCGAGATGCGCCGCGTGCTCCTCACCTGCCGTGCAACGATCGGCGAGGTCGGCAATGCCGAACACTCCAACATCGTCATCGGCAAGGCTGGCCGCCAGCGCTGGCGTGGCGTCCGTCCGACCGTCCGTGGTACGGTCATGAACCCTGTCGACCACCCGCACGGCGGCGGCGAGGGCAAGAACCACACGTCTGGCCGTCCGTCGGTCACTCCGTGGGGCAAGCCGACCAAGGGCTACAAGACGCGTGACCCGAAGAAGGCCTCGAACCACCTGATCATCCGTCGTCGCAAGACCAACTAGTCCGCCGAGTAGGAGTTGAAATAATGAGCAGAAGTCTCAAGAAGGGCCCGTACGTGGAGACTCGCCTCCTCGAGCGTGTCACCAAGATGAATGAGTCTGGCGACAAGGAGGTCATCAAGACCTGGAGCCGTTCCAGCACCATCTATCCTGAGATGGTCGGCCACACGATCGCTGTGCACAACGGCCGCCAGCATGTCCCTGTATTCATCACTGAGTCCATGGTTGGCCACAAGCTCGGCGAGTTCTCGCCGACCCGCACCTTCCGTGGCCACAAGGAAGCTTAAGGAGGTCACGACTAAATGAAGCGTATTGAAGTCGAGAACGGCGTCTCCGCTACTGCTAAGTACGTGCGCATGGCTCCTCGCAAGGTTCGTCTGGTCGTCGACCAGATCCGCAACAAGTCCGTTTCCCAGGCACTCGAGATCCTGCAGTTCGCCGAGGTCGCAGCAGCCACCCCGGTCGAGAAGGTTCTCCGTTCTGCCGTTGCCAATGCTGAGAACAACAACAATCTCCGCGCCAACAACCTCTACATCGCAGAGGCCTACGTGGATGAGGGACCGACGCTGAAGCGCATCCGTCCGCGCGCCAAGGGCTCCGCATCCCGCATCAACAAGCGCACGAGCCACATCACCATTGTTGTTGCTCCTCGAAAGGAGGCGTAAGGGATGGGCCAGAAAGTACAGCCTACTGGATTCCGTCTCGGCATCACCGAGAACTGGCGTTCCCGTTGGTACGCAGGCAAGGATTACTCCACCAAGCTCGGCAACGACCTCAAGATCCGCAAGTATCTCGAGGACAAGCTTGCCCATGCTGCCCTGTCCCGCGTCGAGATCGAGCGCGCTGGCGACAAGGTGAAGGTCATCATCTACACGGCCCGTCCGGGCATCGTGATCGGCAAGAAGGGCGACGAGATCAACAAGCTCCGTGGCGAGCTTGAAAAGGTCGCTGGCGTCAAGAAGGGCGAGCTCTCCGTCGACGTCGTCGAGATCAAGCGTCCTGAGCTTGATGCAACTCTCGTTGCACAGTCCATCGCAGAGCAGCTCGAGGGCCGTGTCGCCTTCCGTCGTGCAATGCGCAAGGCCGTCCAGTCTGCCCGCAAGGCTGGCGCCAAGGGCATCCGCATCCAGTGCTCTGGCCGTCTGAACGGCGCAGAGATGGGCCGCCGCGAGTGGTACCGCGAGGGTCGCGTGCCTCTGCACACCCTCCGCGCCAAGATCGACTTCGGCGAGGCAACTGCTCGCACCACCATGGGCGCCTGCGGCATCAAGGTTTGGATCTACCTCGGCGAGAAGCTCCCCGGACAGCCTGTGCCCAACCCGGCACTCGAGGGTCCGTCGCGTCCGCGCCGTCGCAATAACGAGAGGAGGGGCAACTAATGCTGGCTCCTAAGCGTGTTCGTCACCGCAAGGTTCAGCGTGGCTCTATGAGGGGCCAGGCCAAGGGCAACACCAAGATCTACAACGGCGATTGGGGCCTTGTCTCCCTTGAGCGCCACTGGATCACCAACCGCCAGATCGAGGCTGCCCGTGTCGCCATTACCCGTTACATGAAGCGTGGCGGCCGTATCTGGATCACCATCTTCCCGGACAAGCCGCTGACCAAGCACCCGGCTGAGGCCCGAATGGGTTCCGGCAAGGGCAACCCGGAAGAGTGGGTCGCTGTCGTCAAGCCCGGTCGCGTGATGTTCGAGATCGGCGGCGTCGACGAGGCCACCGCAAAGGAAGCACTGCGCCTCGCACAGCACAAGCTTCCCATCAAGACCAAGATCGTCAAGCGCGGGGAGGAGTAGAACATGAAGGCAAGTGAAGTCCGCGCACTGTCTGACGCAGAGCTCTCCAAGAAGCTCGAGGACGCTCGTGCCGAGCTCTTCAACCTCCGTTTCCAGATGGCAACCAGCCAGCTGGACAACACTGCTCGCGTCAAGACCGTCAAGCGTGACATCGCACGCATCCTCACGGAGCAGCGTGCACGTGAGCTGGCAGCCCAGAAGACTGCCGCCGAGAACTAGATCGTAGGAGATACTCATGGCTGATACCGAAACCAGGAACTCTCGTAAGGTCCGTACCGGCGTCGTCTGCGCTATCTCTGGCGACAAGACGGTGGCCGTCGAGATGACCTATCGCAAGCGTCATCCGAAGTACGGCAAGATGATGACCATCAAGAAGAAGCTCCACTGCCACGACGAGAAGAACGAGTGTGGCATCGGCGACACCGTTCGCGTCATGGAGACCCGCCCGCTGAGCAAGACGAAGCGTTGGCGTGTCGTTGAGATTGTCGAGCGCGCCAAGTAAGTTTTTGTCAAGCATTTCCACCATGTGCGCCGCACGTGTGGGCGCACCTCTGGTGGGAAGGACTGTTCGGAGGAACATTCATGATTCAGATGGAGACCATGCTCAACGTGGCCGACAACAGCGGCGCGCGTCGAGTAAAGTGCATCAAGGTCATGGGCGGCTCCAAGCGTCGTTACGCAGGCATCGGCGACATCATCAAGTGTGCCGTGCAGGAGGCTACGCCCGGTAGCAATGTCAAGAAGGGTGACATCGTCACCTGCGTTGTCGTCCGCACCGTCAAGGAGACGCGTCGCAAGGACGGCAGCTACATCAAGTTCGACGAGAACGCATGCGTTCTGATCCAGAAGGACGGCACCCCGGTGGGCACCCGTATCTTCGGGCCGGTCGCTCGTGAGCTCCGCGATCGCAAGTACATGAAGATCGTCTCGCTCGCACCCGAGACGCTGTAAGGAGACGACAGCTCATGGCAAGTGTAAAGATGAATGTGAAGAAGGGCGACCAGGTCCAGGTCATCTCTGGCAAGGACCGTGGCAAGACCGGCGAGGTGCTCCGCGCCTTCCCGTCTGAGCGCAAGGTCATCGTCGAGGGTGTCGCCCTCGTGAAGAAGGCCCAGCGTCCGGATGCCCAGGGCCAGAATGGCGGCTTCATCACCAAGGAGGCAAAGATCGACGTCTCCAACGTGATGCTGATCTGCCCGACCTGCGGCAAGCCGACCCGTGTTGGCCACGCCGTCAACGACGAGGGCAAGAAGGTCCGCGTCTGCAAGAAGTGCGGCGCCCAGTTCTAAGCCACTCTGGCATATGACCAGGATTGCGCTCCAAGCCTCAAATGGCTTGGAGCGCTTTTCTGTATGCAGGCAATAGCGAGAAAGTCTCAGAGAATGGATGAGTAGTAGAGTAGGGGACACAAACGACGTGAGAGGTGGAGGATGCCATGGATGGGCGTGTGCTAGTCGTCCTGCCCGTGAGCAGGGGAGAGGCCAAAGAGCTCGAGGATGCGGCTCCTGGCTATGAGTTTGTCTTCAAGGCGCTCGTCGAGGATCCCGCCGCGCATGCGGTGACGCCGCACTTCATGCTTTCTGCTGAAGAGGTCGCTGCTGCCGATATCATCATCGGCAATGTGAGCCCGAAGCTTGCGGCCCAGGCCCCCCATCTGAAGTGGATCCAGCTGGGGAGCGCAGGCGCCGACGCCTATCTCAGGCCCGGCGTGCTCTCCGAAGAGACAAGGATCTCGACATCGGTCGGCTGCTACGGGCAGGCGGTGGCCGAGCACTGCTTCGCCCTGCTTCTCAGCCTCCAGAAGAAGCTCTATCTCTACGAGGATGACCAGAGGGCCCATATCTGGGGCGAGGAAGGCACCGTCTCGACACTCGACGGGGCCCGTGTCCTGGTGATGGGTGCAGGGGATATTGGCACCCAGTTCGCGAAGCTCTGCTGCGCCCTTGGTGCCGGTTGCCGCGCATACCGCAGGCATGTCCCCGAGGTGCCATCTGCGCTCTACCAGCAGGTCTTCAGCGGGACCATCACAAGCAGGGAGGAGCTCTTCGAGGCCTTGCCCGAGATGGATCTCGTCGCCTCATTCCTGCCAAGCACTGCATCGACAAGGCGTCTTGTCGATGCGGAGTTCCTGGCTGCCCTCCCACGGGGAGCCTTCCTCGTGAATGGCGGCAGGGGAGACCTCATCGACTATGCGGCGCTCACCCGTGCGCTCGAGCTCGGCACCCTTGCTGGCTGTGGCATCGATGTCGCTGACCCGGAACCCCTGCCGGAGGATTCTGCACTCTGGGACTGCCCGAACCTCCTGATCACGCCGCATGTCGCGGGCTTCTGGCACCTGCCCCAGACGCGCAAGCGGGTCTTCGAGCGGGCCCGGTGCAACCTGGAACGGTGGGTCGCAGGCAAGCAGCTGGTGTGTGAGATAGACCGCAGAGCTTGAGGAATTGTGAATTCGCTCCACACCGCAGCATGGCGCTGGCAATTCACTGAAAAAGCTCGTAATATAAACATTCGTGTCTCTGTGTCGGGGAGAGTTATGTCGAGTCGACACGGAAGCATGCAAACTGGCTCCTGGCAGCCGGCCAGGAGGCGTGAGGACGGAAACCCCACGCTCAAGACCCCACGATCCAAAAGGAGTTATCTGATGGCAGAAGAAGAGAAGTACGTTCCCCGTCTGAAGCAGAAGTACTACGACGAGGTCCGCGATGCCCTCCAGGCAAAGTACAACTATCCCAACGTGATGATGATCCCGAAGTTCGAGAAGATCGTCGTGAACATGGGCGTCGGCGAGGCGGCCACTGATGCCAAGGCCATTGACGGCGCAGTTGCAGACCTGCGCGCCATCACCGGCCAGCAGCCGATGATCACGCACGCCCGCAAGTCCATCGCTACCTTCCACCTCCGTCAGGGCCAGGCCATCGGCGCCAAGGTGACCCTGCGCGGCGACCGCATGTGGGAGTTCCTGGACCGCCTGATCTCCACGGCAATCCCCCGCATCCGCGACTTCCGCGGCATCTCCCCGAAGAGCTTCGACGGCCGTGGCAACTTCTCCATGGGCGTCACCGAGCAGCTCATCTTCCCGGAGATCGACTTCGACAAGATCGATCATACCCGTGGCATGGATATCACCATCGTCACGACTGCAGCCACCGACGAAGAGGGCAAGGCACTGCTCGACGCCTTCCACTTCCCGTTCAAGGCTGAGTAGCATCCACGAGGCACCCTCTCTGGTGCCGCTTATTTCAGAGACGCGCCCCAGCAAAGGAGCTGGGGCTGCTCAGGTTAGGAGGATTTGTGGCTAAGACATCGATGATCGTCAAGGCTTCGCGTGAGCCGAAGTACTCTACGCGCACTCAGAACCGTTGCCAGCGTTGTGGGCGTCCCCACTCCGTCTATCGCAAGTTCGGTCTGTGCCGCGTGTGCTTCCGTGAACTCGCAAGCAAGGGCGAGCTTCCTGGCGTCACCAAGGCAAGCTGGTAGGCGACGGGGCTCTGACGGCCAAGCGCAGGGGCCATGGGCCCAGGTGAACCGGCCGTGCAGTTTCATCACGAACTAAGGAGAAGGATCAATGAAGATTACCGATCCCATTTCGGACATGCTGACGCGCATCCGCAACGCCAACTCAGCCGGCAAGGCGACGGTCTCCATGCCGTCGACCAAGGTGCTGGTCGAGATTGCCCGCGTCATCAAGGAAGAGGGCTACATCGAGGGCTACGTGGTTGAGGATACCAAGCCCCAGAAGACCCTCACCATCACGCTGAAGTACGGCAAGCGCAATGCCCGCATCATCAAGGGCATCAAGAGCGTCTCCAAGCCGGGCCTTCGCATCTATTCTTCCGCCAAGGACCTTCCGCGTGTCCTCGGCGGCCTCGGCACTGCTGTCATCTCCACCTCCAAGGGCATGATGTGCGACCGTGACGCCCGCAAGCTCGGCGTCGGCGGCGAGGTCATCTGCTACATCTGGTAACACGCGACAGGAATGAGAAGGGAGACATCATGTCCCGTATTGGCAAGAAGCCTGTCACGGTTCCAGCTGGAGTTACCGTGACCATCAATGGCACTGACGTCCACGTGAAGGGCCCCAAGGGCGAGCTGGAGCGTTCGTTCTCCAACCTGCTCACCATCACGCAGGAGGGCGACGAGATCCACGTCACCCGCAACGACGAGACCACCGAGTCCAACGCTATGCAGGGCCTCACCCGCACGCTGATCAGCAACATGGTCGAGGGCGTCTCTCAGGGCTTCGAGAAGAAGCTCGAGCTCACCGGCGTCGGCTATCGTGCGCAGCTCAAGGGCAAGGGCCTCGAGCTCTCTCTTGGCTTCTCGCACCCTGTGATCTACAACGCCCCTGAGAACATCACCTTCGAGGTCCCCGACAACACGCACATCACCGTGAAGGGCATCTCCAAGGAGCAGGTCGGCCAGGTCGCAGCTGAGATCCGCGACAAGCGTCCGCCTGAGCCCTACAAGGGCAAGGGCATCCACTACGAAGGCGAGCATATCCGCAGGAAGCTCGGCAAGGCTGCCAAGTAGTAGTGTCATAAGAAGACCGCTACCCCGTCAGGTAGCGGCGTGACAAAGGAGTAGGCATGAACAAGTACCAGAAGCAGAAGGCAGCCCTGAAGCGCCGCCAGCGCCGCGTGCGTGCCAAGATCAACGGCACTGCCGAGCGTCCGCGCCTCAGCGTCCATCGCACCAATGCAAACATCTATGCCCAGGTCATCGACGACGTGGATGGCAAGACCATCTGCAGCGCTTCGACCCTGAGCCCCGAGTTCCGTGCTACCGGCAAGATCGGCTCCAACAAGGAGGCCGCCGAGTTCGTCGGCAACCTCGTTGCTGAGCGCGCCCTCGAGAAGGGCGTCACCACCGTCACGTTCGACCGTGGCGGCCGTATCTATCATGGGCGCGTGCAGGCTCTTGCTGACGCTGCTCGCAAAGCCGGACTGAAGTTCTAGGAGGAATCAGATGCCACGTGATCGCAAGCGCCAGGAGGATTCCGATCTTCAGGAGCGCGTCATCTTTATCCACCGCGTGTCCAAGACCGTCAAGGGTGGTCGCCGCATGTCCCTGCTCGCTCTCGTAGCTGTGGGCGACGGCAAGGGCAATGTAGGCCTCGGCATGGGCAAGTCCGCTGAGGTCCCCCAGGCCATCTCCAAGGCAGTCGAGGATGCCAAGAAGAACATGTTCCACGTCCCCGTCACCGATGAGGGCACCATCCCCCATGAGGTCGAGGGTCACTACGGCGCGGGCCGTGTTCTGATCAAGCCTGCTATCGAGGGTACCGGCGTCATCGCTGGCGGCCCTGTCCGTCCGCTCTTCGAGCTGGCAGGCATCACCAATGTGCTTTCCAAGTCTCTCGGCACCTCCAACGCCCTCAACATGGTCAAGGCTGCAGCCGAAGGCCTCAAGGAGCTCGAGATGCCCGCCGATACCGCTGAGCGTCGCGGCATGACGGTCGCCGAGATGTTTGTCGGGAAGGAGAACTAACCATGGCAGAAGAGAAGACTGTGACTGTCAAGCTGGTTCATAGCTCCACCGCCTCCAAGCGCAAGGACATGACGGCAACCTGCCGTTCCCTGGGCCTTCACAGGATTGGCGATACGCACACCCTGCCTGACAACCCCAGCGTTCGTGGAATGATCTTCAAGGTCAAGCACCTTGTCGAGGTAGTAGAAGAGAACTAGGAGTCATCACATGCATCTTCACGATCTCCATCCCGCAGAGGGCTCCAAGAAGGCTCGCAAGCGTGTCGGCCGTGGCAACGGCTCCGGCTATGGCACCACTGCTGGCCGCGGCACCAAGGGCCAGCTTTCCCGCGCCGGTGGCGGCAAGGGTGCTGGCTTCGAGGGTGGCCAGACGCAGCTTGCTATGCGTCTCCCGAAGCTCGGCGGCTTCAAGAACCACAACCGCGTCGAGTACGCGCCGGTAAACGTCTCCCGTCTTGAGAAGCTCTTCAATGACGGCGATGTCGTGGACGGCGATGCCCTCGTCGCAAAGGGCGTCATCAAGCGCAACTACATTCCTGTCAAGGTCCTGGGCGACGGTGAGCTCACCAAGAAGCTCACGGTCCGTGTCGACAAGGTCTCAAAGTCTGCACAGGCCAAGATCGAGGCAGCTGGCGGAAAGGTCGAGGCAGCGTGCTAAAGGGAATTGCGAACGCATTCCGGGTTCCGGAGCTGCGTAACAAGATCCTTATCACGATTGGCATTCTCGTGCTTTATCGCATCGGGGCCTATATCCCCGTACCGGGCATCCCCTTCCAGGGGATGCTCTCCGCTTATTCAGCGGCGGCAGCAGGTTCCGGTGCGATGGCTGTCCTCAACCTGTTCTCGGGCGGAGCTCTTTCTCGTGTCTCCGTCTTCAGCCTGGGCATCATGCCGTACATCACCGCGCAGATCATCTTGCAGATGATGCAGGCTGTCATTCCTTCCCTCGGCGAGATGGCGAAGGAAGGCGAGGCCGGGCAGCGTAGGATCACGCAGTACACGCGTTATCTCACGATCGTCCTTGCGCTCATCAGCGCAATCGGCTATCTGTTCCTGTTCCAGAGCGATATGTACGGCATCAGCTTCGAAGGGGCCGGCCTTCCGGTCTGGCTGATGGATGTCATCGTCGTCTTCACGATGGTGGTCGGCGCACTGATCATCATGTGGCTCGGCGAAGTCATCACCCAGCGCGGCATCGGCAATGGCATGTCGCTCATCATCTTCGCGAACATCATGGCTGGCTTCCCCTCTGCTCTCATCAGCTCTGGCCAGACATCCGAGCACGGCGTGCTCGATACGGTCATAACGCTCATCGTGATCCTGGCGGTCATCCCGCTGATCGTCTACATCGAGCGTGGCCAGCGCCGCATCACCGTGCAGTACGCGAAGCGTGTCGTCGGCCGCAGGGTCATGGGCGGGCAGTCCACCTATCTCCCGATCAAGGTCAACACGGCAGGCGTCGTGCCCATCATCTTCGCTTCCGCAATCCTGTATCTCCCGGCCCAGATCGCAGTCTTCTTCCCGAATGTCACGTGGATGAACGTCTTCGCGAACGCGGTCTCCTCTGGCTGGCTGAACTGGATCCTCTCCGTGGTCCTCATCGTCTTCTTTGCCTACTTCTATACGGCAATGGTCTTCAATCCTGAAGAGACGGCAGACCAGCTGCGCAAGCAGGGCGGCTTCATCCCCGGTGTCCGTCCGGGCAATGCCACCGCGGCCTACATCAAGAACGTGATTGACCACATCACCCTTCCGGGCGCCATCTTCATGGCCCTCATCGCAGTCGTCCCCTCCATCATCTTCGCCTTCACCAGCAACAGCCTGATCCAGGCATTCGGCGGCACCTCCATCCTCATCATGGTCGGCGTCGCGATGGACACGATCGCATCGCTCGAGAGCCAGCTCAAGATGCACAACTACGACGGGTTCTTCAAGTAAGAAAGATTGAACGGCACGGATAAGAGTAGGGAGTTCGAATGAAAATCGTTCTGCTCGGCGGCCCCGGTGCGGGCAAAGGCACCCAGGCCCAGCGTCTGGTCGCTGAATACGGTGTGGCGCACATCTCGACGGGCGACCTGCTCCGTGCCGCCATCAAGGCAGGCACCGAGCTCGGCAAGAAGGCCAAGTCCTTCATGGACAAGGGCCAGCTCGTCCCCGACGATCTCGTGATCGGCCTCGTGAAGGAGCGCCTTGCCCAGGATGATGCCCAGAAGGGCTTCATCCTCGATGGGTTCCCGAGAAACACCGCACAGGCGGTCGTCCTAGACTCCGAGCTCTCCGACATGGGCATCGCGCTCGATGCAGCGCTGCTCGTCGATGTCGACTCTGCCGTCATCGTGAAGCGCCTCTCCTCCCGCCGCACCTGCCGCAGCTGCGGGTATACCGCTCCTGCTGGTGTCGATGTGTGCCCGAGGTGCGGTGGCGAGATGTACCAGCGCGACGACGACAAGCCGGAGACCATCCAGCATCGTCTTGATGTCTACCAGACCCAGACGGCTCCGCTCGTGGAGTACTACAAGGGCCACGGCATTCTCAAGACCGTGAATGGCGACCAGCCGGTCGACGAGGTATACAAGGACGTCAAGGAAGTCCTGGGGCTATGATCAAGATCAAGACAGCAGCTGACATCAAGGCATACCAGGCAGGGGCAGGCCTCATTTCGAAGCAGGTCCTGCGCCATGTGGGCATGCTCATAAAGCCGGGCGTCACGACGCTCGAGCTCGACAAGGCTGCTGAGAAGTTCATCCGCGAGCACGATGCGACTCCGGGGTTCAAGGGCCATGAAGGCTTCCCCGGAACCATCTGCGCTTCGGTGAATGAGGAGGTCGTCCACGGCATCCCATCGCCGAACAAGGTGCTCTACGAGGGAGACATCATCTCCATCGACACGGGCGCCAACAAGGATGGCTGGGCAGGAGACAATGCCTGGACCTTCTTTGTCGGCACGGTCACCACGGATGTGCAGGGCCTCTGCGAATGCACGCGCGACTGCCTCAAGGCAGGAATCGAGCAGGCTGTGCCGGGCAACCGCATCGGCGATATCGGCCATGCCATCCAGAAGCTCGCTGAGAGCAATGGCTACGGCGTGGTGCGTGACTATACGGGCCACGGTATCGGCCACGACATGTGGGAGGACCCGGCTGTTCCGAACTATGGGCGCAGGCACTGGGGCGTGAAGCTCCAGCCCGGCATGTTCATCGCGATCGAGCCTATGATCACGATGGGCACGAAGCGCGTCCATACCCTGAACAACGGCTGGACCGTCGTCACGGATGACGGGAAGCCGGCAGCGCACTACGAGAATGCGGTCGCAATCACGAAGGATGGCCCGGTCATCCTCTCCGCAGACGAGATCGGACCTTGGTGTGCGCTCCAGGGTGGGGAAGAGTACGTCCCTGAGGAGGCACCTGCCGCAGACGATGCCTCTGGCAATGAGGAAGCGGCTGACGACAAGCAGTAGCCGACTTCGGATTCCGGTACCATGAAGGCTCCGCTGCCCGCGCAGCGGAGCCTTTCGCTCATAGGAAATTTGCACTACTTGTGTGCAATGCAACTTGTTAGCTCCCATGAGTGGAAATTTGCTATGATATTATGCCGCTGTCACTATGGACGTTTTACACGAGGAGAAGGTAGACAGGTTGAGTAAGCAAGATGCGATCGAGCTCGAAGGCAAGGTCATCGAGCCGCTTCCCAACGCCATGTTCAATGTCGAACTGGAGAATGGCAAGAGTATCCTGTGCACCATTTCCGGCAAGATCCGGATGAACTACATCCGCATCCTTCCAGGTGACAAGGTGGTCGTGGAGATCTCTCCGTACGATCTCACCCGCGGCCGCATCACCTACCGCTACAAGTAGGGATGCGCGCAAGCCGGCAATACACGCCTGCGGCTGGGCGATTATATAAGGAAGTATGAGCAACCGAAAGGAATTGCAATGAAGGTACGTCCTTCGGTCAAGAAGATGTGCGACAAATGCAAGATCATCCGTCGCCATGGCAAGGTTTACGTGATCTGCGAGAACCCGCGCCACAAGCAGCGTCAAGGCTAAGAGAGGAGCATCAAGTTGGCCCGTATCAACGGTGTCGATCTTCCGCGCGAGAAGCGCGTCGAGATCGGACTTACCTACCTTTATGGCATTGGCCGTACGTCCGCAACCAAGATCTGCGCGGAGACTGGCATTGACCCCAGCACCCGCGTCCGTGACCTCACTGAAGAGGAGGTCTCCAAGATCCGCGACTACATCGATGCACACTATACGGTCGAGGGCGATCTGCGTCGTGAGCGCAGGCAGAACATCAATCGCCTGATGGAGATTGGCTGCTACCGTGGCCTCCGTCACCGCAAGGGGCTCCCTGTCCATGGACAGCGCACCCACACGAACGCACGCACCCGCAAGGGTCCGCGTCGTCAAATCGGTGGCAAGAAGAGGGCTTAGGAGTAACACATGCCGCAGAAGAAGAATGTGCGCACCGCTCGCGTCAAGCGTGCCGATCGCAAGAACATCTCCGTGGGCCAGGCCCACATCAAGAGCACCTTCAACAACACCATCGTCTCCATCTCCGACTCCCAGGGCAATGTGATCTCCTGGCAGTCCGGTGGCACGGTGGGCTTCAAGGGCTCCCGCAAGTCCACTCCGTTCGCTGCTCAGATTGCTGCAGAGGCTGCAGCAAAGGCCGCTATGGAGCACGGTCTGCACAAGGTGACCGTCTTCGTGAAGGGCCCCGGCTCTGGTCGCGAGACGGCAATCCGCTCGCTTCAGGCAGCAGGCCTGGAGGTTTCGGGCATTCAGGACAAGACCCCTATTGCGCACAACGGTTGCCGTCCGCGCAAGCGTCGTCGCAACTAAGGAAGGACAGTAACTATGGCAGTTGATAGGACTCCTGTCCTCAAGAGGTGCCGCCAGCTCGGCATCGAGCCCTCTGTGCTGGGCATCAACAAGAAATCCAAGCGTCAGCCGAAGCAGCGTCGCCGCCAGGAATCCGAGTACGGCACGCAGCTCCGCGAGAAGCAGAAGGCCAAGTTCATCTACGGCGTGCTCGAGAAGCAGTTCCGTGGATACTATGACAAGGCACTCAAGATGGAAGGCGTCACCGGCGACAACCTGATGATCCTCCTCGAGAGCCGTCTCGACAATGTGGTCTTCCGTCTCGGCTTCGCCCGTACCCGCAAGGAGGCCCGCCAGACCGTCCGTCACGGCCACATCACCGTGAACGGCCGCCGCGTGGACATCCCCTCCTTCCGTGTCAAGGCTGGCGACGTCGTCGCCGTCGCTCCGAAGGCACGTGACCTCCTTCCGATCAAGGAGGCCATCATCTCCTCCGAGCACATGGCCGTTCCCTCTTGGCTTGAGGTCGATATCGAGAAGCTGCAGGGTACCGTGCTGCAGCTGCCGACGCGCGATCAGATCGATCTTGATCTCGATGCACAGCTGATCGTCGAGCTCTACTCCAAGTAACAGGAACGGTTGGAGGTTTACATGTCCGAATTCATCCGGCCGAATGTGTCGGTAGAAGAGGTCACAGACAGGATCGCCCGTGTGACCGCCGAGCCGCTTGAGCGTGGCTACGGCGACACGCTGGGCAACTCCCTGCGCCGCGTGCTCCTCTCCTCGCTCGAGGGTGCAGCCGTCGAGGCCATCCAGATCGATGGGGTGCAGCATGAGTTCACGACCGTCGAGGGCGTCTATGAGGATGTCACCGATATCGTCCTGAACGTGAAGGGCCTCGTGTTCCGTTCCATGGGGACGGGCGACAAGGGCACGGCCACCATCTCCGTCGACGGCCCCATGACCGTCACCGGTGGCGACTTCAAGGTCCCCACCGAGTTCGAGCTCGTCAATCCCGAGCATGTCATCTGCACGCTCGGCGAGGGTGCCCATCTCACGATGCAGATGCGCATCGGCTGTGGCCGTGGCTACGTCTCTGGCGAGGACAACGAGCGTGATGACGATCCTATCGGAATCATCCACGTCGACTCCCTGTACTCCCCGGTGCGCCGCTGCGCCAAGGTCATCGAGCCTTGCCGTGTCGGCCAGCGTACGGACTATGACCGCCTGATCCTCGAGGTCGAGACGGACGGGTCTGTTTCGCCGAGGGATGCTGTCGTCGAGGCCGCCAACATCATCAACCAGCACATGAGCGCCTTCATGAGCCTGGCTGAGGAGGCCGAGCCGCAGGAGGATGCCTCCATCTTCGCGGTGAGCACTGAAGACGACAATACGGAACTTGACAAGAAGATTGAGGACATGGACCTCTCTGTCCGTTCCTACAATTGCTTGAAGCGCGCTGGCATCCACTCGGTGCGCCAGCTCGTCGAGTTCTCCGAGAACGATCTTCTGAACATTCGCAACTTCGGCGTCAAGTCCATCGAGGAAGTCAAGGACAAGCTCGAGTCCATGGGGCTCGGACTCAAGCCTTAATGACGCTGCGTTTTCAATAGGAGCAAAACGACCATGAGACACAACAAGAAGCATGGCATGAAGCTTGGCACTGATGCCAGCCATACCAAGGCGATGAAGAAGAGCCTCACCTGCTCTCTGCTTGCCAATGACCGCATCAAGACCCTCGAGCCGCGCGCCAAGGCAATCCGTACGGATGTCGACCGCGTCATCACCTGGGCCAAGAAGGGCGACCTGCACTCCCGCCGTCTCGCAATCGCAAAGGTTGGAGACAAGGAGGTTGTCCGCGAGGTCTTCGAGCGTGCAGCCCAGGGCATGTGGGCAGACCGCAATGGCGGCTACACCCGCATCATGAAGCTTGGCCGCCGCAAGGGCGACAACGCTGAGGTTGTCATCATCGAGCTCGTGACCGAGCCGGTCCAGCCGAAGCAGAAGAAGGCCGACACCGTGAAGACTGTCGAGGCTGCTCCTGCAGCCGAGGCTCCCGCAGAGGAGCCGGCAGCCGAGGAGGCTCCTGCAGAGGAGACCCCGGCAGAGTAGCGGAAAAGCTGCATACCGAACGCCTGGAGGCCCTGGAGCAATCCGGGGCCTCTTTGCTGTCTCGATGACCCGCCCCCTCTTCCTCTGGCTGCTTATTATTGGGGCGCTGAGAGCCTCTGTACCGCAAGAAAATTGTCAGAATGAATACTTGATGGCTATCGGACAATCAAAAGCTCAGAAACCCGCACAATGGCTCAGAGACGTATGCACAAGCATGCGTGCATGTGAGCATCCATTCATATGTGAAGGAACTGGCAACTTCTCACGCGCTCGGCGGGGCGGAGCCTCTGAAATCCCCTCGGTCTGGTAGGATTCCCATCTGTCACGGGAGCCGAAGCGGGAGGTGCATGAGATGGAGCCGAAGACGGAGCCCAAGCAGGCAGGCGATCCCTTCGCTATCAATGCTGCTGCCACCATGGTCGTGAAGCTCGGCTATCGCGGAGCGGGCTTTGTCGGATTCGCGGCACAGCCGGGCAAGCGCAGCGTCGAAGGCGAGATCGTGCGCACCCTCGAGACCTATCTGAGAAGGCCTGCCGATGTCGCCTGTGCGGGGCGAACCGATGCGGGCGTGCATGCCCTTGCCCAATATGTGAGCCTGCCTATCACCGCTGAGGAATGCGGACTCGAGGGGCGCCGTCTTGCACGTGGCCTCTCTGCCCTCACGCCGGACGATATCTCGATACGCGGGATCTATCGCGCGGAGAAGGGATTCTCGGCCCGCTTCGATGCCCAGAGCCGCACCTATCGCTATCGCATAGCCGCTGGCAATGCCCGGCCCATCCTTGCTTGGGACCATGCCTGGTGGCTCCGCTCCGAGCTTGATGTGGAGGCCATGCAGGAAGCGGCCCGATCCCTTGTGGGGGAGCACGACTTCGCGAGCTTCTGCAAGGCAGACTCCTGCGAGCTCCTGAAGAGCCAGGGGCTCTCGACCTCCCGCTGCATCTCGGATATCACGGTTGCCGAGATCGAGGAGGCGGGGGAGCCGCTCGTGCTGGTGGAGGTCTCGGGCAATGCCTTCCTCCACAATATGGTCCGCATCATCGTCGGCACCCTCGTCGAGGTGGGACGCGGGCATCGCCCCATCTCCTGGGTGGCAGAGGCACTCGCAGCGCAGGATCGCCGTGCTGCCGGACCGACTGCGCCGGCCCAAGGATTGACATTCGCTGCAGTGGCCTACCCCGATGGTGCCCTGCAGCCATGGAGGTAGCTCAATGGATCTTCTTCTCGATACCCTGCTCGATTCCGTCAAGGACACGCTCGAGCTCGTACCCTTCCTCTTCCTCACCTATCTGGCGATGGAGGCGCTCGAGCATGGAGCGGCAGGGAAGACAGAGCGTGTCGTGCGCAATGCCGGCAAGGCAGGCCCTCTTGTCGGAGCCGTGCTCGGAGCGCTTCCGCAGTGCGGATTCTCCGCTATGGCAGCCACGCTCTATGCCGGGCGCGTCGTGACGGCAGGCACCCTCGTCGCGGTCATCCTCGCGACGAGCGACGAGATGCTGCCGGTCTTCGTGGCGAACCAGGCGGCCCCTTCGCAGCTCTTTGCAATCCTTGCGATCAAGGTCGTATGCGGCCTCGTCGTGGGCTTTGCGGTCGATGCTGCGCTCAGGGTGCTCCATCGTGCAGGCGACGGGCATGTCCATATCCACGAGCTCTGCGAGCGCGAGCATTGCGACTGCGATGAGTGCGACGAGGATGGAGGGGAGCACGATGCCCACCACCACGCAGACACCCATCATGGGAAGATCTGGCACATCGCGCATTCCGCCCTCATCCACACGGTCCAGGTGACCTTCTTCATCTTCCTCGTCACCTTCGCCTTCGGCCTCATGATCGCCCTTGTGGGACAGGATTCACTGGCGATCGTGCTGGCGGACCATCCGGTGCGTGCCATCTTCCTGGCGGCGCTTGTCGGCATGATCCCCAACTGTGGTGCCTCGGTCGCGATCACGGAGCTCTTCCTCGCAGGCACCCTCTCGACGTCCGCCATGCTTGCAGGACTTCTTTCCTCTGGCGGTGTTGGATTGCTTGTTCTCTTCCGCACGAACCCCAATATGCGGCAAAATATAGCCATCGCCGTCTTCATCTATGTGGCAGGTGTCGCTCTCGGGCTCCTCGCTCTGGCCTCTGGCATCGTCCTCTAGGACCGTGCGCCTGGGCAGCCCGAAGCTTTCTGCCTGAAAGGGGTTCCCATGGCTCGGCAGCGTGAACGGTTCGAACGGACCGATGTCCCTACTCCCTCGCACAGGCGCAACGTTATATCCCTCGTTGTCGCTATCGTGGTCTTCGTCGCCTTCTTCCTGGGCATCTCCCACGCATGGAGCAGGGCGGACAGCTACAGCGGCTTCAATGAGTCGAACCTCGAGAACGCAATCGACAACCAGCCTGCTGCCGCCACGTTTGCGGGGACGGCTGCCTCGCCTGACACGATCGTGACGGTTCTTGTGCTGACGACAAGCCAGGACAAGGCGACGCTCGAGAGCGCCTCCATCATCGCGATCGACGAGACCACCGGCACTTCGCGGGTGGCGGCTGTGCCGGCAGATCTTCTGGTCACGACCGATGCGGGCACGGCCACGCTCGCTGTGGTCTACAGCGAATCGGGCGGTGCTGCCTGCGTCGTTCCTGCCAGCAGCACCCTGGGCATCAGCTTCACGCATGTCTTCGTCGCGCAGGAGAGCTTCTGGGAGGCCTTCGCCGGATACAGCGCCGCAGGCGATGCGGCAGATGGCGCCTATGGGACCCAGGTCCGCCAGGCCATCTCCTCCGATATCTCCAACCGCCTGATCGATGGCTTCCTGCAGGAGATGGTCTCCTCAGGCGTGGAGGCAGCCGTGGCAGCACCTGTCTCCTATCCGGTGAACACGACCGATGGGGAAGATGCCGGCTCGGTCTCGTCCGTCGATGCAACGCAGCTGAGCCTGGCGCTGGGGCTGGTCGTCGCAGCCTAGCGGCAGATCTTCTGCAGCTGAAGCATGGGGCTGGAGGCCGTCTCTTCGGGGGCGGCCTTCCTCATATCCAAGGAGCCGGCATAAAGCATCAGCGTTCAGAAACCCCACGCAGAACCTGCATAAACGGAGCGTAATTTCCGGTATTTGGCGGGACATTGGCTGCAAACGGTTTGATAGCGAGAAGGAATTTGCAGATGTGTTGAACGTTCTGTACGCATTGCGTAGGGGCATGCTGACGCAGCGTCGAGGGGGTAGAGAAACTGGTACTGTTGCATGCAAGCTGGCCTGTGGTCCCAAGCGCGGACGCTGGCTGGAGATGGCTGCCTGAGGAGGATTGGCGCGGATCTATGGGAGGCTATGGTCTGAGACATCCGTCGGTGTCCGTGATCGTGCGGGCTTGCGACGCTGCGGATGGCCTGACCAGGTCCCTGAACTGCCTTGCCGCCCAGACGCAGAGAAACCTCCAGGTCATCGTCGTGGAGCAGGGCTCGGATGCTGCGGTGGCCCGCGTGCTTGCGACGGCGCAGGATCGCGACGCGATGCTCGAATGCGCCCATATCGACTCGGACGATCCAGCGGATGCCTTCGATCTTGGCATCGAGCGCGCCTGCGGCAGCTATGCCTACCTGATGGATGCTGGCGATACGCTTGCCCCCCAGACGCTTGAGCGCCTCTTCTCGCTTGCCATGGCACATGATCTGGATCTTGCGATGGGGTCGGTCGGCTTTGCCGCCCGCGAGCTTGCCTCCGATGCGGATGAGGCAGTCGTCTATGCGAGCGACGAGGAGTTCCATGCAGATGCCTGGAGATACTTCGAGGCAGGCATCCTGCCCTATCCGGGAGGGAAGCTCTTCGCTAAGGCCCATATCGACGAGGCTGGCGCACGGTTTGCCTCTGCAGCGGGGACGGGCTTCATAACGTCCTTCCTGAAGGATGCCCACGGCGTGGCCTTCGATGCCCGGGCGATCTGCAATGTCGGAGAGGCAGCGCTGCGGCAGCTCTCGACAGGCGAGCTTGCCCGCTGCTGGATCGACAGCGATGAGCAGGACCTCCTGGAAGGCCTCTTCGCCTCTTGGGGGCTTCAGGACGATGCGAATACCACGAGCATGCTCCAGCGCCGCTATGTCTCCAATGTGATCTCCACGATCATCACGATGTGCAGCCCCTCCTGCGACCTCACGGAGGACGAGAAGAGGGCCCATGTGGAGCGCATGATCACCTCCGACCGCACGCAGCAGATCGCATCCGAGGCAGCTCCCTGGTCCGGGGCGGTGCGTGCGATGCTCATGCCGATCAGGAAGAAGGACGTCTCGCTCGCGATGGGCGAGGGGAGGATCTTCTCCTGGCTGACGCGGCACAATGCAAGCCTTGGAGCCCAGCTCTTCAGCTGACAGGAAATGGCAGGGCGCCCGTGCTGGCCTTCAATTGGCTGGCACGGGCGCTTCTTTGCGTGGCAAGGAAAAGGGCCAGGCTCCGGCGAGATCCGGTGCCTGGCCCTCTGCATGCCCTGAGAGCGATCCTAGAAGCCGAAGTCCTCGATCATCATCGGCTCGGTCTGGTAGCGGAGCGGCTCGAGCTCGTCGACCGTGCGGTAGCCGGCAGGGGCTGCGAGGACCGTCGGGATCCTCTGGACGATCGTGGCGCAGGTGTGCTCGACCGTGGCAGGCTTGTCCACATGGAAGGTGGTGTCAGGCTCGCCCGAGATCTTCCAGTCGCAGAGATCGCCGTCGTCCGGTCCATAGACCTTGCCGATCTGGGAGGTCACGATATCGATGCCCTGATAGGTCTTCGTGGTGACGCGGGTGTTCATGCCGAGGACCTTGCCAGCAGGGACGATGCCGCCCATCGTGTCGGAGTAGGTGTCCTTCTCGGCGATGTAGGGGACGTTCTCCTGGATGACCTCGGAGATCGTGAGGCCAAGCTCCTGGGCGAGCGCCTCGTTGGAGTTCCACACGTAGGACGGGACGATCTCCTCCGGGTGAGCGAGCGTCTTCTCGAACTCATCCGGGGTGAGGCCGACGCCGTGGGCCTTGGCGAGCGCCATGCCGTACTCATCGACGTTGTAGGAGACGGAGCCCTCGATCTTATCGATGCGGTTCACGGCACCAGCGATGAGGCCGACGATGCGCACCCAGAAGACATCCTCCATGCCAGCGCCGAGCATCGTGGCGCCATTGGCCTGTGCGATCGCGTCGAGGCGGTTCGTGGTGGCAGACGAGGTGGTCCAGGGGAAGGTTGCCTCCTCGCAGGTGGTAACGACGTTGATGCCACGGGAGAGGCACTTCTCTGCCATCGGGGCGATATCGTCGACGAGGGAGAACAGCGTCAGGATCGCGATGTCCGGAGCGCAGCTGTCGAGCACTGCGTCGGCATCGTCGGAGATCTTCACGCCGAGCTTCACGGGCAGGCCGGCGAAGTCGCCAGCATCCATGCCAATGACAGCGGGGTTCGTATCGATGGCGCCGACGAGCTGGGCGCCGTGCTCATGCAGATAGCGGATGGTGTACTTTGCCATCTTGCCACAACCGTACTGGACGACCCTGATTGGCCTGCGACCCATAATGGACCTCCTAATGGACGTGCCACCAGCTCAGATGCCGGTGGCTGCCTGCACGTTCCTGTGCATCTGCCTGTGTTATACCGCGGGGAAGGTCCATTTCAAACGTTACGTTTTTTACAATGTGGCGGCGCCTATTGCCTGCCGTCTCCGGCATCGGCGCTCCGTGCATCCTTGTGCTGCAGGAACTCCCTGGCCGAGTGCAGGGTATAGCGAGGACCGCAGGTGATGAGGCGGTAGACGGCCTGCGAGAGGAGCTCCGGCACGTAGGAGGCATCCGAGATCTTAGGATCGGGCAGGCCGCAGAGGCTGCAGAAGAGGCGCTTGGCGGCAGGCGCCAGGCGGGGGTTCTGGAGGACCAGCTCCGGATCCATGCGCCGGTACATCTTCGTGACCGCGTCACGGACGCCTGGATGGTCGAGGCCGACTGCCTCGATCGTGGTGCCGGCATAGGTGATGCCGCGCTGGCACTGGGCAGAGAGGACCGACTCGTCCGTGATGTGCAGGCGCTCGAGGATGTCCATCATATCGTTCCAGCGCTCGAGGGGCAGGAACGGATGCTTCTTCGCGAACGCGATGCCCTGGTTCGCATCATCCTCGCGGTAGCAGTAATAGGGGCGGTCGAGGTAGGCGATGCGTGCCGTCTGGCAGAGGGTCTCGACCAGGAAGGGGTTGTCTGCCCAGCCCGCTCCTGGAATCGGCCTGAACCGGATGCCCTTCTCGTCGAGCCATGCCTTGCGGTAGAGGGCCGACCAGATGGCAGGGTGGTGGAGCAGGAGCTCGGGGGCCTCTGCGATGGCAAAGGGCTGGTGCTTCGGATGCACGCGTCCCTTGAAGGCGCAGTTGACTTTCATGGGATGGGCCGGGTCCTGGGTGAAGACGCGCCAATAGGCGGACTTGATGATATCGATCGGAGGCTCCAGGGTGTCTGCGAAGGCGAGGAGGTCCTCGAAGAAGCGGGGCTCGATCCAGTCGTCAGGCTCGACGATCGCGATGTAGTCGCCTTTCGCCATCTCGATGCCCCGGTTGCAGGTCGCGCCGTAGCCCTCATTGGGCTTGTCCACGACGACGATGCGGGGGTCGCGGGCGGCATGCTCCTGCATGATGCGGAGGGTGCCATCGGTCGAGCCGTCATTCAGGGCCAGGATCTCGATGTTCTGGAAGGTCTGGCCCTCGATGGATGAGAGAGCCTCATCCAAGGTGCGCTCGACGTTCATGCTGGGCACGATCACGGATACCTTATGGGCCATGCATCCTCCAAAGCCTGCGTCTTCCATCTCTTGCCATGCTTCCTTCCATGATACGCCACCACGCCTCAGGGTGTGGTCTCCCTGCATAGGACAGGACCCGAAGCAGGCGGACAGGCGGCGGGACGTATAATGGGAGAGATGCACATCTGTCCGGCCGATGCGATGGGACCTCTCTATGAAGCACCTCTCGATGGTGATCGTGACCTACAAGCGCCAGGAGCTCCTGAAGCGGCTCTTCGGCTCCATCCTGGAGCTCGAGAGCGCGCCATGGCGGGTCGTGGTCGTCGACAACGAGAACAGTGCCGAGACGAAGGCCATCGTCGCGGATTTCGCCGAGGCAGCAGATGGGCGCTGGGGGACTTCAGATGCGGACCCCGACCGTCTGGGCGGCACGAGCCATGTGGTCTACTTCCCACAGACCGAGAACATCGGCGGCTCGGGCGGCTTCTCCCGCGGCGTCGGGAAGGCCTATGAGCTGGGGGCCGAGTGGTTCTGGGTCATGGACGACGATGTCACGGTCCTGCCGGGGGCAATCGATGCCCTGGACAAGTGGAGCCACCGCTTCCAGGCGATCCAGGGGCAGCGCTACGACACGGATGGCGGCCACTTCTACTGGCAGTACCGCTTCAATACCGCCCTTGCCATCTACAACCCCTTCTCGCCTGCTGGCTGGAAGGAAGGGGAGGAGTACAAGGAGTGCAATGCCCTCTGCTTCGAGGGAGGCTGCTTCAGCCGCGAGGTCGTGAAGAGGATCGGACTTCCGGATGAGCGCTTCTTCATCTACCTCGATGATGCGCTCTACGGGTATCTGGCCAGCAAGGTCACGACCGTGGCCTTGGTGCCTGACTATGTGGTCCATCGCGAGCGCGAGGTGGCGAACCAGAGCATCGGTTCGGTCCGCCAGCTCAATTCGACGAGCGACATGACAAGGTACTACATCACGAGGAACCGGGGCTATCTGGCCCGCTACTTCCAGCTCTATGGGGACTTCAATCCTGTGGGATATGGCGTGGGCACGCTCCTCAACTTCGCGAAGGAGCTCATCCGCCTCCTCCTGGTGGACAGGGGCCACTTCTCATCGAGCTGGGCCAGGCTCTGGGCAGGATACAAGGACTCCAAGAAGATCCTGCACGACCCGGGCTGGAAGCCGATGCCGCCTCTCGACTGAGCTCTCGTGCCTGCAATTCAGCTGGCAGCTGAGGCATGGCGGCTCGGGGGCGCTATACTTTCCCCGAGATGCAGCACAGGGGAGGGGGCCACGGCATGGAGCGCGAGATTCTGACAGAGGATCTCCTGGAGCGCCTTCTTGCGGCACAGACCCCTGAGGACTACCTTGCGCAGCCTGACTCGACGACGGACCGCAGCCTGACGGACTATCTGGCCGAGCTGCTCCGTGAGAAGGGCCTGAAGCGGGCAGATGTCGTGAGGGCATCAGGGATCAATGGCACTGTCGTCTACGATATCTTCAAGGGCAAGAGCCGCCCGGGCCGCGACCATGCCATCATGCTTGCCGTAGGGCTCGGGTGCGACCTCAGGGAGACCCAGCGCCTCCTGCGGCTGGCAGGCGTCTCGGAGCTCTGGCCCAAGGTGCGGCGCGATGCCATCATCATCTGGTGCATCGAGCATGGCAAGAGCCGCTCTGCGATCGACGACGAGCTCTGGTCGAGAGGAGAGGCGACACTTCTCCCTACGGGCAGGCTTGAATCATGATCGCTTCCGGATGCTGGCTCTCTGTGGCATGCTGAAGGCCATCAGATCCATAGGCCACCAGGCTGGCAGGGGAGGCACCATTGGACGGCAACCAGGCAGTGCACGCGATGTCGATAGATGACCTGTATACCGTGGAGCGGGTCCTGGCCGAGAGCCGCTATGGCCGGACCGAGCTCGTTATGCTCGATGATGCGGGGCCCTTCGTGCGCAAGCGCATCCCTCTGGCATATGCGTGCCGCACGGTATGGGCGCTGCTCTCAAGCGCCGGATCGGCACGCCTCCCCAAGATCGAGGCAGCCTACGAGATGCCCGATGAGTTCGTCGTCGTATATGACTTCATAGCAGGCCAGACTGTCGAAGAGGCTGTCGAGACGCGGGGACCGCTGCCGCATGCAGAAGCTCTTGCAGTCGCCGAAGGCATCTGTGAGGCATTGTGCGCCCTGCACCATCTCGGCATCATCCATCGGGACATCACGCCCACCAATATCGTGCTGGCTGCAGATGGCCCGCACCTCATCGATTTCGGCATCGCGCAGCTCCGGGGAGAGACGGCTTCCGGCGAGAAGGAGCGGCTGGGGACCTATGGATTCGCTGCTCCTGAGCAGTATGGCTTTGCGCCCGCTGACGAGCGCAGCGACATCTATGCGCTCGGGCATCTTCTCGGCTACATGCTGTGCGGCGTGAACCCTGCTGACAAGGAGCGCTACGGCGAGGCCCTGCAGGATGAGGGGATGGTCCCGCGGCAGATGCGGGAGATCCTGGAGAAGGCCTCCGCATTCGAGCCGAGCGCGCGCTTCCAGGACGCTGCCAGCCTGCGCGATGCGCTGGCACAGGCAGGGGAGGAGGCTGCCCCTGCGGAGCGTACTGCCTCTGCTGCCAAGCAGGCTGCCCCTGCAGGGCGCCCAGAACGCCCGGAGAGCCCGCAGAGCGTGCCAGGCGATGCCAGGCCGGCACGCACCAGGCCCTCGTGGGCAAAGCCCGTCCTTGCTGCCGCAGCGGCCTGTGCGGCTGCCGCCCTCGTGGCCTTCATCCTTCTGGGGAATGGCTCGTGGTCGCCGTCAGGGCAGACTGGCTCCCAAGAGGAGACGGCAGGCTCGTCTTCTGCATCGTCTGAGGATTCCTCTTCCGCCTCGGCCGCTTCCCCAGGAAGCGGTGCTGCGGCAGGTGCCGATGAGACGGAGAGCAGCCTTGCCGTATCGGACATCCAATGGTATACGGAGCAGGGCGTTGCGCAGATAGCCTTCCGGCTGCACAACGGAGGCGGCAGGACGCAGGAGCTGCCTGGCTGCCGCGTCGAGGCCTATGCGGCAGATGGGTCGGTCCTGGGGAGCCAGGATGAATATTTCTGCTCCGTGGCCGCCGGGGAAGATGAGATCTGCACTGCCACCCTCATGGCTGCGGGCACGCTGGACCGGGTGGAGGTCGTGCCGCTGCCGGCAGGCTCCTATTCCTTCACGGATGATGCGACCGCAGCCTTCTCGGCGAGCGACGTAGCGGTCCACGCCGGGCCCTATATGCAGACGGTGGCCGGCATGCTCCGGAAGGTGCGCGCTGGTGGTGGAAGCTACAGCGATGGGCAGGTCGAGATCGTGGTTCTCCAGCACGATGGCTCAGGCAGGCTCGTGGC
The DNA here is from genome assembly GCA_900313905.1 of uncultured Actinomycetes bacterium. Classification (GTDB taxonomy): domain Bacteria; phylum Actinomycetota; class Coriobacteriia; order Coriobacteriales; family Atopobiaceae; genus Olsenella_L. The sequence goes on from OMTG01000141.1 coordinate 64,598, forward strand.
CCTGCAGGTGAGCTACGTCGCAGACACGATGGATGTGGGGGAGACCCAGCCCTTCAGCGTCGAGTTTCCGCTCTGCGAGGATGCGGCAAGCACGCAGGTGTTCGCCTACTGAGCAAATGCCCCGCAGGGCCCTGCCTGGATCCGAGATGACGGATTCAGCTGGCAGCTGAGGAAATGCGCTCCGCTCCTTCCTAGACTGAATGCACGGTGAAAGCCGGCATGTTCAGCAAGGGAAGGGGTACCCAATGAAGAGAATGCTCTCGTGCGTGGGCATCGTAGCGCTTGCCTGTCTTCTGGGCGCATGCTCAGCTCCGTCAGGCAGCACATCCGGAGATGGCGGCGCCAATGCTGCTGCGGAAGCGGTGCAGGCTGCAGAGCCTGCCATCGCGATCAATCCATCCCCGGACAAATACACGTGGTACGTCAAGAGCTATGTCGGCATGAATGCCTCCCAGGTCGGCTACACGGCGCTTGATGGATCGCGCCGCGAATATTACGGAGACAACGCCATGCGCATCGTCTTCGTCTCGCCTGATGGCACCTATATCAACCCGCAGGATGAGGACCTCCTCAAGCAGTACCGGGTGGTCGGCCAGAACCTGGCCCCGAACACCGAGATCAAATACACGTTCACGATGCTGAGCGACGGGACCGAATCATCGCTGGTCAAGTGGTCGAGCATCGATGAGATCGTGCTCTCGGTCAGCAAGATAGAGGACACGTCGGGCACCACCATCGATATGACGGAAATATCGGCTGCACCCGACCAGTACCACTATTACATAAAGGACTACACCGGCCGCAACCTTGCCGCATGCGGCTACATCTCCCTGGGAGGCGAGCTGCGCGACTATGTGGGCATCAGCAATGTGAAGCTCGATATCACCGCAGATGATGGATCCTACATCGACCTTTCCACCGATACAGGCGACGGACAGGACAGCGACCAGGCCTACCAGCAGGCCATCGCCAACCTCTCCCAGTACGTGGTCGTGGGGCAGAACGTGGCTCCCAATACCGAGGGCACGCTGACAATGATGAAAGACGCGGACGGGAACGAATACGACAATCTCGTCGATACCCAGAGCATCGAATCGGTGGGGCTGACGGTCCACAAGCTGGACAGTGCGAGCTGATTGTGCGTCCTGCTCAGTCCGCAGGTTGAAGCGATGCAACGGCATAAAGGACCGCGGTTCCGTGGCGGGCGAGCTCCTCGGCTTTGTGAAGGGGCCTGCCCGCCTTCTGTTTGGCGTCCAGCTGGTCTGATGGACGCCTTGAGGCCAGGTCAGCCAGACCTCAGCTTTCTTCATCCACCATGAGATGACGCCCGTGAAGGAGCCAATCAGATGTCCCACGGGGAGATAGCCGCGACCCCTTCTGCCACCGGATATGGCCTGTCTGTCATGCATACAATGCTGCCTGGGCCAACTTCGAAATCAGGGAATGCCTCGAGTGCAGAGAAGTGTCTTGCTGCTTCCGGACCAGGGGCAAAGGACTGCTTCACCTCTACAGGATGGAGCACCCGTCCATCCTGCACCACGAAGTCTATCTCCCGTTTCTGGGCGTCCCGGTAGAACCATATGTTTCTGAGGTCGCGGCCGGCATTCATATGGGATTTCAGGATCTCATCTGCAACGAAGGTCTCGAAGAGATGTCCCGACATTGCTCCCCGTGAGGCAGCAATAGGGTTTGTCCAGCCCAGAAGATAGCAGACGAGGCCAGTATCCATAAAGAAGAGCTTCGGCGTCTTGGAAAGGCGCTTGTTTGGATTGGACCAGAGCGGACGGATGAGATGAACGAGCCCAGATGCCTGAAGCACCGAGAGCCAGCTCTGCACTGTCTTGCTATCGATGCCGACAGTGCTGGAAATGTCGCTGGCATTGAAGAGCTGTCCGGTCCTTGCTGCGCATGCAACCAGGAAATCAAAGAACTTCAGCTCGTCTCTGATATTGATGAGCTCGCGTACGTCCCGCTTGATATAGGAGCGGATGTACTCGCTATAGAATGATTCCCATTCGACATCCGGATCCTGCAGCTTTGGCATCTGCCCTCTCTGGATGTGGCGCCAAAGGTCGAATCCCTCAGGCGCTTTGCCATCCTGCCCGAAGTCGGCATGGGAGCAAGGAACATAGCCTTCCACCTTTGGGGATCCGCTGAGCTCCCTGAGCGAGAGGCCAGACATCTCGAGCGTGCCAATCTGTCCCAACAGAGATTCGTCTGCTCCCCGCAGGGGGCGACAAGCTTCAGATCCAGCCAGCACGATGGGACCCCTTGCATCGGACTGGTCCTGGGTGGTTTCGAGGCAGCGCAAGAGGCTGGAAGCACGCTGTGCCTCATCCACGACCGTGGGCAGGGGATAGACTGAAAAGAACGATAGGGGATCACGTTCGGCTATCTGGAGCGCGCGATAATCGTCGAGCGTCACATAGGTATATCCTGCGGGCACTGCATGCCTGAGCATGGTGGTCTTCCCGACCTGGCGGGAGCCCATCACCAGTACGACGCTTCGCTGGGAGAGCAGGCGATGAAGAGATGCTTCTATAGCTCGATGGATGTACATGGATATCCTCTTTGCAATACGGGGAAATGAGGCAATCGAAAGCAGTGAAAAATCTGGAATGCAACTCCAGATTTTCCAAGCGGGGAGCATTGGCACAGCCTGCCGAATGCCGTCACAGCTCTGAGGCAGTTTCCCGCATCCAGGCGAAGATGTACTGCTGCTGGATGCCTCCGTAGACGGGATCCCATTCGACAGTGTAGGCGCGCTCTGCGCGCTTGATCCAGGTGTCGCGGGGCACGGCCTCGAGATATCCCAGCCCATAGAGGCAGATGCAGCTTGCGACCTTGGGGCCGATGCCAGGGATCTCCTCGAGCTCTGCCATCTCATCTGCAAGCGGCATAGCGGGGTCCTGGAGGCGTCTCGGCTGCCAATGGCATGCTGTCTTGGCGAGGGCCCTGAGATAGGGGAGGCGGTAGCCGAGCTTCAGCGCTTGTGCGTATTCCTCATCATCCAGCAGCGCCTTGAGCTGCTTCGGCCGGGGCATGAGGCCATGCGCGCTTTCCATGAGGGAGGTGACCGCATGCTGGATGCGCGGGATGTTCGAGTTCTGGGAGATCATGAACGAGACGCTCACATCCCACCAGTCCTGCGCCAGCACGCGTATACCTGCGCTGCATTGCCTCTGGTCCTGTGTGAGCGGAAGCCTGCTGAGGATCGCTCCATAGTCCTGGTCGAGCGCGAAGTAGTGGTGCCAATAGGCAAGGACCGAAGCGCTTGGCTGGGAGCCTGACGGGGTGAGGATCGTGAGCGTTGTGCCTTTCTGGGAAGCGATGCAGCGGTGTCTGCTTGAGGCGATGAGGAAACGGGCGTCTGCCCTGCCAGAGGGCAGCTCCTGCCAGGTGAAGACCTGGCCTGAGGAAGCTATGGCAGGAAGCGAGAAGTCGCTCGTCTCGATCCTCATCGCATGCCTCCTCTGTCCCATTGCCTTATCGAGCAGGATAGCAGGAAACGCCTGGGATGACGGGCGCCTTGTTCTGCTGTCCGCCGGGCGAAGAGGGGCTGCCTTGCCGTAGGGGCTGCCGAAATGGGGGTATCTATCCGGTATGCCTTGGAAGGAGGCCGTCCATGAAGGCTGTCAGGGAATACGATGTGGAGCTCGACCGCAGGAAGCGGGTGAAGCTCCTAGATCCTGCCTTCACCTCCTACCACGTGCAGGAGTTCCCTGATGGACGCATCCTGCTCGAGCCGAAGGACCTTGTCGTGCCGGTTAGGTTCGATGGGGAGAAGAAGCAGAAGATCCTGGGGCGTGTCTGGGCAGGGCAGGCGGCAGTGCCTGAAGAGGGGCAGGAACGTTAGACATGAAAAGGGAGCCGCTCCTAGGAACGGCTCCCTCATTCGTGCGATGAGCTGTGCTTCTACTCAGCGAGAGGAGCGAGCTTCTTCGTGATGTCAGCAGCTGCGGACTTGCCGGCACCCATTGCGAGGATGACGGTTGCAGCGCCGGTCACGATGTCGCCACCAGCCCAGATGCGCGGATCTGAGGTCTGGCCCGTAGCCTCGTCGGCCACGATGTAGCCCCACTTGTTGATCTTCTCGGGGCCGATGAGCTTGGCGATCGGGTTGGCATTGGTACCGATGGCAGAGATGCCAAGGTCGCACGGCAGCTCGTCGATGGAGCCCTCGATGGGGACAGGACGACGGCGGCCAGAGGCATCGGGCTCGCCGAGCTTCATGTTCTGGACCTTGACAGCGCACACAGCGCCATCCTCGCCGGCGACGAACTCGATAGGAGAGGCGAGCTCGTGGATCTTGACGCCCTCGGCCTTTGCATGCTCGACCTCAGCGCGACGGGCAGGCATCTCGGCCTCGGTACGGCGGTAGCAGAGCGTGACGGACTCGGCGCCGAGGCGCAGGGCCGTACGGACGGAGTCCATTGCGACGTTGCCGCCACCGAAGACGACGACGTTCTTTGCACGCTTGGTCGGCGTGTCGTACTCGGGGAAGCGGTTGGCCTTCATCAGGTTGACGCGCGTCAGATACTCGTTCGCGAAGAAGACGTTCGGGAGGTTCTCGCCCGGGATGTTGAGCATCTTGGGGAGGCCGGCGCCCGTCGCGATGTAGAGGGCGTCATAGCCCTGTGCGAACAGTTCGTCAGCATCGGTGATGCGGCCGACGACAGCGTTGTACTCGAACTTGACGCCGA
>OMTG01000104.1 GCA_900313905.1 uncultured Actinomycetes bacterium
AGGCTCTGATAGCGGCTCTGAGGGCGGCATCCTATGGGATGCTGCCCTCTTCTCATAAGCACCGCAAATGTATGCACAGAAGAAGGGCTGCACCGTGGTGCAGCCCTTTCTCGGACGTTCTATGGGAGCTTTCGGTCTCCTGCCAAGAAGCCAGCGGGCCTCAAGCCTCATCGCCTGCGAGCCAGGAAGGCAGCTCGGATGAGATGACGCGGGCGCAGACGCGGGCACGGGGCAGGGTGATGGCAGAGACAGCCTGGTAGCTGCCTGACGGCATGAGCTCGAGGCTGAGCGCGCAGTCTGCCTTCCGGTCATCCACGAGCGAGAGCGGCACGAGCAGCCTCAGCGTATTGGTGGCAGGCACATAGGCAGGGGCGCACCAGCGGTAGTCCGTGCGGGCATGGAGGAGCGAGAGCTCGAGCGCATCGTCGAGGTCGCGGCAGAGGCGGCGATAGGTGATGGCATCGCCGGCAAGCGCACGGCCGAGCTGGGTCTGCGCCTGGCCCTTCTCCTGGAGGGAGGCGTCCGTGCTTGCCAGGATCTTGAGGAAGGCCTCGGCTGGCGTGCCCTCGAGATGCTCTTCCAGGAAGGCGCGGGGCAGACGGCTGGTCTCGCGGGTGAGGATGTTCCGGTAGTCGATCGAGACGAGGCGTCCACGCACTGGCTGGATGTCCTCGAGCTTCGCCAGATAGGATGCTGGCTCCGGCAGGGGATTCACGAAGGCGACGAGCTTCTGCCCCAGCTCATCTGTGCCTGCCTGGGCGAAGCCTTCGAGACGGTAGGGGGAGGGCCCTGCAGGCGTCGCCGTGAAGCAGGCATAGATGTCCTGCTGGAAGCTCGAGAGGAGCCCCGTATTGAAGGCGGCGAAGCCTTGGGAGGGCACCTCGGCGATGCCGCCCTCCTGCTGGAGGCGCACGAAGGTGCACGTCAGATACTCGCGCAGCATCGGATAGCGGTCGGTGCGGGTGCTGCCCTCCGACCACCTCTCAGGCTCTGCCATGCGGGCAAGGGTCCCCAGAGCGCTCTCCCAGGAGCCGACCGAAGCGAACTGCGTGAAGGCGCGCTCGCAGCTGAACTGCTGCTCCGTCGAGGAGACAGGGAGCAGGTCCGACCAGGCACCCTCATCCACATGGGGGAGGCCTTCGATGCCGATCCCCTCATGGGTGTGGCCCGATCCATCGTCTCCGTCGACGAGGACGAGCGACCACTGCTTGCCTGCGATGGGACGGGCGCTCCTGCGGATCGTGAGACGGATGGGGGCCGAGCCATCCTCGTTCAGGAAGCGGATCGGGAAGCTCACGCGGCTGCGGGAGCCTTCGGCAGCGCCGGTCGCGCAGGCATGCTGCCAGTCCTCATCGAGCATCGTCCAGAGATCGATATCGAAGGGGAGCATGCGCGTCAGCATGCTCAGCAGCTCATCCTTGCAATGGACTTCGGTGCTGAAGCGGGAAGGCAGGCTCGACGGCAGGGTCGAGGAGGGCTGGAGCGGAGCGGGCTCAGGCGCGGGTGTCGCGGGGACCGCCGGAGCAGGAGCCTCTTGGGCAGCCTCGTTCGGGGAAGGCGCTGGTCTGTCGGCAGATGCTGCCGAGGCAGCGGGCGCAGGCTCGCTGGTGCTCCTCGCAGAATCTGCGCCGGGCTCGGAGGCAGGGCTGAAGTCGATCAGGTCCTCGGGCTCAGGCTCCTCTTTCGGCATCGCGAGGATCTCCTGGAGCGTATAGACATGGGGGCCTTCGGGAGCTTCTTCCCTTGCGGCTTCTGCGGAAGCCTTGCCTGCCGCTGCAGCCTCCGGCGCAGGAACAGCTTCGGTCTTTGCCGCATCCGCCGTGGCAGCCTCTGGGGCCTCTGCCTGGGGCTCCTCGGCCTTCGCTGTGGCCTTTGGCTCAGCCTTTTCGGGCTCCGGAGAGGGCTCTGCGGCGACAGGCGCCGCCTCTGCCTCACTCACCGGTGCTGCAGGCTCAGGAGCGGGCTTCTTCTTCTCGATGTGGCGGGGTTTCACCGGCTTGAGCGATGAGCCCTTGCGCTTCTTCCAGGGCTTTGCGCCTTTGCCAGAAGCGTCCTTCGTGGCAGGCTTTGCGAGTGCCTGGTCCCACTGCTCGTTCCGGACAATCGTCACATAGCTGCGGCTGCCCTTGAAGTCGGTCAGGGTGACGAAGTCGCTGCAGGACTCCATCACCTCGTGCCAGCTCTCGCAGCCGAGATCCTCAGGAGCGAGATGCTGCTCCTCGAGGAGGCTCTCGACCTTCGGGAGGAAGGTCTGCTTGCCGACGCCGAACGATTTGCTGATAAGCTGATAGAGGTAGAGCTGATGCCCCACCGCGATCTTCTTTGCCATCCAGATCATCCCAACAAGACACCCAAGAGGTGTGCAGAAATTCATGACTTATAAGACATACCCAAAAAGGCAGGCTCTGCTCAGACGGATGCATTCAGATTGCCTTCTGCATGCTCCTGACGTGGGAGCAGAGATGCTGCCTCGGGTCAGTGCCTGAAGCGCGTGTATCAGGGTACGCCTTATAGGGGCACGGCAGAGCGACTATTTCAACTTCTATGCCAGAAGGAGCGAGCGGATATGGACGAGACCTTGGACGAGATGGAACGCAGCTGGTCGAAGCGGCTGGGCGCCCGCAGGACCTGGATCGTGCCCGGCGGGACCGAGCATCTCTCTAATGCCTTCGACGGGGCAGCCGAGGTGGAAGAGAGCCTGGGCGGTGTGCCAATAGCCTGCACGGATATCCGCAAGGAGTCACAGGAGGCTTCTGCGGCGGGCCGTTTCCTGGTCGTGGACAACAGCCTCGCGAGCTCGTTTGGCTGCCCGGCTGCACGCCTGGGGGCCACGCTCGTGATCGAATCGCTTGACGCCATCCTCTGCGACATCGGAAGCGGCCTCATTGCGGCAAGCGTCAAAGACGAGGCGCCTGAAGAGCTCGGTCCGCTCGTCGCCTCCTTCGCCGAGCGGCCCCGTCCGCAGGGCCGCATGCTCGAGGAGCTTGCGCGGCGCCTTTCGAGCTTCGAGCGGAGACGGCGCGAGGCCTCAGATGCGGCGCAGGTGGCGGCAGCCTATCTCACCTGCCATCCCGCGGTCACATGCGTCCGCTATCCGGGCCTCAAGGACGATCCCACCTACCGCATCGCTGCCTCGACGCTGCAGAGCGGATTTGGCCCCTGCGTCGATTTCCGCAGCCAGGATCTGCGCCCCGATCTCGGCGGCCGCATCCTCTGCGCTCCGGGGAACACCTGGGTGCCCGGCGGCATCGCTTCGAGGATGGATATCGTCGAAGGGAAGGATGGACCCTGGATTCGCCTCACCTGCGGCTACGGGGATCCGAAGAAGCTGGTCCTGGCGCTCGAGGATGCGCTGAAGCGCTAGAGCCGAAAAGAGGAGGCCGCAGCGAAAGAGCTGCGGCCTCCAATCGTTTCCTGCATCGATGCTGGCTAGATGTGGCGGTAGGTGATGAAGGCATAGGGTATGCCCTCGTCGGTCGTGCCGGCATCGCCTGTCTCGGCGACTTCCCATGCCGGGTCTTCATCCAGATCGGGGAAGAAGGCATCGGCTGGACGGATGCAATCGTTCTTCGTGACGATGGCCTCGGTGCAGAAGGGGAGAAGCTCGCGGTAGACCGTCTCGCCGCCGATGACCCAGACCGTATCGGGATCGAGGTCCTTCACAGCGGCAAGCGCCTCATCCACCGAGGAGACGGTCTCTGCTCCGGGATCGAGATTGCTCCCATCGTGGGTGAGCACGATGTTGCGCCGCATCTTGAGGGGACGGCCTCCCGGGAAGCTCTGGAGCGTCTTTCTCCCCATGATCACGCATCCACCCGTCGTGCAGTGCACGAAGTGCTTCATGTCTGCCTTGTTCTTCACGAGGAGCTGGCCCTCGTATCCGATGCCCCAGTCGGCGCAGGCTGCTACGATCGCTCTCATGGCTGGCTCCTAGATGGCGATGGGGATGTTCTTGATCTGGGGACCATGGCTGTAGTCCTCGACGATCAGGTCATCGGTCGTGAATGCGTAGAAGTCCTTCACCTCAGGGTTCAGATGGACCTTCGGTGCCGGATAGGTGGGGCGGCTGATGAGCTCCTCGATCAGCGGCACGTGACGGTCGTAGATGTGGGCATCGGTGATCATGTGGACGAGCTCGCCGGGGATCATGTCCGAGACCTGTGCCACCATCATGAGCAGGATGGCATACTGGCAGACATTCCAGTTGTTCGCTGCAAGCACGTCCTGGCTCCGCTGCACCAGGACCATGTTCAAGGTCGGCTTGTCGCAGCCGGGGTCCTGCGTCACGTTGTAGATCGCGTTGTAGGCGCAGGGATAGAGGTGCATCTCGTGCAGGTCCTGGAAGTTGTACGTGTTTGTCATGATCCTGCGGGAATAGGGGTTGGTCTTCAGGTCGAAGAGGACCCGGTCCATCTGGTCGAACTTCCCCTCGGGATATTCCGAGACCTGGGCGATCTGGTAGCCATAGGCCTTGCCGATCGATCCGGTCTCATCTGCCCACTCATCCCAGATATGGGAGTGGAGATCGTGGATGTTGTTCGACTTCTTCTGGTAGATCCACAGCACCTCGTCCATCGCGCTCTTGAGGGCGGTCCTCCTGAGCGTCAGGGCAGGGAACTCCTCCCTCAGGTCATAGCGGTTGCAGATGCCGAAGCGCTTGATCGTGTAGGCAGGGGTGCCGTCCTCCCAATGGGGGCGGACCTTCTGGCCCTCGGTGGTCGTGCCATGGTCGAGGATGTCACGGCACATCGCGATGAAGATGTCGTCAGCCTTGCTCACAGAGAGGCTCCTTCCTTCCGTCCTAGCGGATGGGATACCAGTACTCGTCAGACGAGCCAGAGCCGCTGCCGTAGCCATAGCTCTGGTCGCCGTAGCCGTTGTTGTACCCATACCCATCATCGAGCCCCTGCGAGGAGCTGGAGTAGCTGCTATAGCTTTTGACAGCGAGCTGCCCCAGGACCGCTGCGATGGTCGACCCTGCCGCCATGAGGCAGAGGACGACCGCTGCGGCAATGATGAGGGAGATCGGACCAGACTGGGCATTGCCAGGATCGTTCGTCGAGCTCGGGCCATTCGCGTAGGCAGGGCTCTGCGGCACCTGCTCTTCTTCTTGTGGCATGGTTCCTCCTCAGAACTGCTCGTCTGCAAATATGTCATCCCAGGCGAGGCCTATCGCATTCACGAGCGTGCGGTCAGCCTCGAGCCAGGGGACCGAGAGGATCTCGTCGTGGGCCAGCCATCTGCCTGCCTCATGCACGAGGAGCTTCGGCTTCTCGCCCTCGTCGAGGTGGGAGACAAAGCAGTCCATCGAGAGATGGAAATCGGGGTAGTCATATTCGATGGTGTCGAGGAGCCACATCGTCGTGAGCCTCACGCCGAGCTCCTCGGCGATCTCGCGGCGGCAGGCCTCCTCGGAGGTCTCGCCCGGCTCGATCTTGCCGCCGGGGAACTCCCAGCCATCCTTCTGCGGGCCTGCGGCCCGCTGTGCTGCGAAGATCTTGCCATCGGCGTAGATGATGGCAGCAGCGACATGTTTCGTCTCTAGCATAGGGGCTCCTCATCCGTGAAGCGGACGACGGCGTAGGTCGTGCCCTCGGGGGAGGCGAGGCTCACCGTGTGGCCGCCCTCCTCGACGTGGACCGAAGGGACGATGGTGTCGCCCAGGGTGGCAGCCGCCTTGTACTGGACCTCGATCACATGGGGAAGGCATTTCTGCCCCAGCGCCCCTGCTGCCAGGAGCACGTAGTTCGCATTGTTCACATGCTGGTTCGTATCGAGGAGCTGCTCCGTCACGATGGTCGCGGGCTTCACGATCCCTTCGCCTGCGACCTTGATCCTGCGGGGGAGCTGCGGCATATCGAGGCGAGGCTCTGCCTCGTCCATATAGGCATATTCGGATTCCGGGACATTGATCACGCGCTGGCCTGCCAGGTCGAAGGTGAACCAGAGGGAATCGGCCTTCACGCAGAGAGATCCATCGGCGCGCTCGACCGTGAAGTTGCGCTTCGCCTGGAAGCCTCTGAGCGCATAGGCCCAGGTCGAAATCTTGATCTTCTCTGCGAAGCGCGGCAGGCTCGCAATCTCGATGCGCCAGGTGCCGATGATCCAGCCCATGTGGTTGCGCCTCAGGTGGTCGAGGCCGATGCCCAGATGCTCGGACTGGAAGGTCGAGCAGTCCTGGAGATAGTTCAGGAGGGCATAGAGCGAGAGCATCCCCTGCTCGTCGGATTCGCTGTAGCGCACGCGGCTGTCGAATGAATACATAGGTGGCTCCTTGTCAGTCTATCTGACATGGTGCCACATTTCGGCCCTGCCCAATCTGAGAGATGCCTATCAGCGCGAAAAGAGCTTCTGGACCTGTCCGGCACGTGCGGCCAGATAGGCGCGCGGCGTGGTCTCATCGAGGCGGCAGATGGTGAGCATGAGGTCAGCTGCGTAGACAAGGAGGCAGGCTGCTGCAGCAGACAGGGTGAGGGCATGGTCGAGGGAGGCAAGGCCACCCAGGATCGCAGGCTGGAGGAGCTTCACATCGATGAGCGAGAAGAGGCCGAAGACCGCCGATGCCTCAGGGCAGACGAGGCCCGAGATGTTGCCGGGGAACATCGAATAGTCCCACCACCTGCGGCCGAACCTCCGCTCGAGGAGGGCGCCGGTCGTGTACTCGAGGGCGGTCGAGAGGATGAAGCCGAGGCAGAAGAGGGCGAGGGCATCCTCGACCCAGCCAAGCATGAGCCAGACCACGATGGCGGAGACCCCATAGATGGGGCAGGTGGGACCCATGAGCATGCCGCGGCGCTCGAGGCGGCGGGAGGCGATCGAGCAGTAGATGGTCTCCCAGACCCAGCCGCCGCAGGCGATGATGGTGCCGCTCAGCACCAGATAGGCTACGCTCTCCATCCAAGGCTCCTCTCCAGGGCAATATAGGGTTCGGAGATGAGGACCTCGCGCACGGTGCACCATTTGTCGGCCAGCGTCACGATCCAGCCTTCCCGGGTATGGGGAGGGATGGGGACGAAGGGGAACATGTGGTGGGAGATCACGTCGCGCTCGATCGGGGTGAGGCTGAAGTCGCGCTCGGCATTGGCCAGGGCATGGGCGGGATGCGTGAAGCCATGCCAGGCATCGGGAGCCGCTCCCTTCACGTGCCAGTCGTAGAGGAAGTAGTCATGGAGCAGGGCACCCCGCACGAGCTCCTCCTCGTGGAAGCTTGCGGGAAGATGGCGGGCAAGCGCGAGCGAGGCTGCTGCGACAGCGAGGCAGTGCTCCATCGTCGTGGTCGTGCCATGCTGGATGTAGGCATCCATCTGGCGGAATGCTGCCGTCTCGGTTGTCGGGCGTGCGAGCTCGGCAAAGCTCTCCTGTGCTCCAGCTCCTGCCATGGGGACTCCCTTTCCTGTTAAAGCGTGATATGGCATTATTCACGAAATGGGAAATAAAATCAAATCGGGAAGAAATTCCGGTCGTGCTATCCTGATGCCATTGAATGGAAGGGGAGCCATGGAACGGGCACGCCGCAGCATGGACATGCGGGTCGTGAAGACCCGCCGCGCAATACATGAAGCCCTGATCGGGCTGCTTGCCGAAGATGATGGACGCGACATCACGCCGCGCGAGGTCGCCGATGCGGCCCTCATCAGCAAGAAGACCTTCCTTGCCCACTATGGGAGCGTTTCTGAGGTCATCGACGAGATGGAGGATGAAGCGGCAGAAGGCGTCGAGCAGGTGCTCGAAAGCGAGGGCGCGATCACGACCGAGGAAGAGCTCGCCCATATGATCGAGCTCATCGCCAGTATGGCCCAGGACAAGGCGACGACTCTGGGGGCGCTTCTCGGGACGCGGGTGCGCGAGGATGTCGTGGCGCGGCTCCAGTCTCTCCTGCGCGAGCGCATCGCCTGCACCCTCGAGCGCGAGGGGAGAGATGGCTCGGGGCTCCTGCCGGATTTCCTTGCAGGCGGCCTCATCTCGGCCTTTCGGAAGTGGCTCCGTGAGGGGGCGGGCATCACGCCCCAGGACCTGAGCCACAAGGCGGCAACGCTTGCCCGAGCCATCTGGAGCGCCGGACAGGAAGGCGCGCATGAGGCCTGATGGGGCCTGAGAGGCATCAAAACAGAAGGGGCGGAGCTTCGGCTCCGCCCCTTCATCGGTGCGTGACGCGGGCTATGCGGGGAAGGCGATCTCGTCGGTGCCCGAGAAGCGGGGCCCATCATCTGAGTCGGCATGGTATCTGCTCATCCCATCGACGATGAGGCGGTTCGCCTTCGGCCAGACCGTTGCCTCATACGAGGTCACCTCGTCTTCGGTGACCTCGCCGTCGACCTCGATCCGCATGGGCTCCGATGATTCGATCGAGATCTCCTTGCCCCGGAAGGTGACGATCGAGGGTCGGCCGATGCTCTTGCCCTTCCGGTCGAGGAGGCCGGCAAAGATCGGACGGAGCACCTGCACCGCATCGTTCACGGCGAGGACGATCACATCGAGCATCCCGTCTGTCATCGTGCAGTCCGGCACGATCTCGATGTCCCCCTGCATCATCGCGTTGTTCGCCACCATGCAGGTGATGCCATCGCACTCATGGACCTCGCCGTCGACGTGGATAGTGAAATGCGAGACAGTGGGCTTCGTGTTCTCGAGGGCAGCCGCGAAATAGGCGACCTCGCCCATGCTCTTCTTGTTCGGCAGTGCCGATGCCATGAGCTGGGCATCGAAGCCCATGCCGCACATGAGGCCGAAGCCATGCGTCCTGGGCGTCCCGTCATTTCTCGTCCAGCGGACCTCGCCGATATCGGTCTGGGCCGTGTGCCCGATGCGGCAGGCGCGGGCGAGCGCTGCAGGCTCCATCGCATTGCCGATGTTCGCGAAGAAGAGGTTCGCCGTGCCAGAGGGGAAGATGCAGGTCGGCACATCGCGGTAGCGCAGGGCATAGAGGAGTCCCGCCACGGTGCCATCGCCGCCCGATATCGTGACGACGTCGTAGCCTTCTGCATCGTGGGCGAGCATCTCGGGCGTCTCGTCTGCGGCGATCTCATGCAGCGTGCAGGTGTCCCCTGCATGCACGAGCGCGCGCTCGAACTCGAATATCGCGTCAGAGCCGAACCCCGACATGGGATTGTGGATTATGAGGCTTCGCATGTATCCTCCGAGGTCGTTCCCCTATCTGTGGTTCCTGTGGTTATGATGGTGCAATAGGGAAGCGCGTGCAATGCCTGTTTTTTGGCAGGGCCGTGCGAAAATATCCAGAAGGAGACGCGTGTACATATCTGATGAAGCGGGACTGCAGGAGTTCGTCGATGCGATAGCGGGCACCCAGCTGCTTGCGATCGACACGGAGTTCCTGCGGGAGCGCACCTATTATCCCCAGCTCTGCCTCGTGCAGCTGGCGACAGAGGACGCCTCTGCCATTGTCGACCCCATCCTGATCCACGACCTCTCGCCCCTGAAGGACATCCTCGTGGATGACCGGGTCGTGAAGATCTTCCATGCCTGCAGCCAGGACCTCGAGGTGCTCTTCGATGCCATGGGCTGCGTCGTCTCCCCGATCTTCGATACCCAGGTGGCGGCTGCCTTCCTGGGCCAGAGGCAACAGCTTGGCTATGGGCCGCTCGTCGAGATCTATACGGGGGTCCATCTCGCAAAGGCGGAGTCTCTGACCGACTGGTCGAAGCGCCCCCTCGACCCGGCGCAGCTGAGGTATGCCGAAGACGATGTGGCCTATCTGCCGGGCATCTACCACCAGATGATGGACGAGCTTGTAAGGAAGGGAAGGCTCGGCTGGGTGCTCCCCGAGTTCGAGGCGCTCTCCGACCCTCGCCACATCGAGCACCGGCCTGAGGATGCCTACATCCATCTCAAGCGGTCAGGCTCCCTCACGCGCCGGCAGCTGTCGATTGCCCGCGAGCTCTGCTCCTGGCGGGAGCAGGAGGCTGCCGCCCACAATGTGCCCAGGCGCTGGATCCTATCGGATGAGGTGGTCGTCGAGTGCTGCAAGCGTGCGCCGACGACGCAGGAGCGCTTCCTCAGGATCCGTGGCACCGAGCAGCTCTCGAAGAAGAGCGTCGCTGCCTGCCTCGCGGCGATCAGGCGGGGCCTCGATGCCGATCCGAGCACCTATCCCGAAGTGCACCACCGCAGCCGCCCCTCTGCTGAGGTGGAGTCGGTGATCGACCTCATGTACGCCCTTCTGCGCATCGAATCCGATAAGGTGGGTGTGGCCTCCCAGCTCGTCGCGACGAGGGACGACCTTGTGGACTTCTTCGAGGATCCCGACAGCTCCTATCTCATGGAGGGCTGGAGGAAAGATGTCGTGGGAGCAGACCTGAAGCAGCTGCTCGAAGGCGAGATCGGCCTGACCGTGAAGGAAGGGCGCATAGAGGTTCTGTAGCGCAGATGCGGTGCTGCGTCCATTCCTGTCGGCTTTCGGGTAGAAGATGGACACATCACTGGCGAGCAAGGAGCTGATTCCATGTTCTATTACTACGATGGGGGATATCTCCTCCTGATCATCATCTCCACGGTCCTGGGCCTTGCCACCCAGGGCTACATCAACAGCACGTACCGCAAATGGTCGAAGGTCCCTGCCTCGAGCGGGCTCACGGGCGCCCAGGTGGCACGCAACATGCTCAGCGAGGGCGGCGCCACCTCTGTCGGTATCGTCCCTATCGCAGGCACGCTCACGGACAACTACGATCCGCGCGACAACAACCTGCATCTCTCGCAGGACAACCTCTCAGGCGGCTCGGTCGCCTCGGTGGCGGTCGCCTGCCATGAGGCGGGGCATGCCTGCCAGAATGCGAGCGGCTATGCGCCGATGCGGGTGAGGACCGCGCTCGTGCCGATCGTGAACTTCGCCTCGAACTCCTGGATGGTCGTCCTGATCGTCGGCATGATGCTGGGCCTCGCCGGGCTCGTGCAGCTCGCGGTGATCCTCTTCGCCTTCTCGGTGGTCTTCGAGCTCGTGACGCTGCCAGTCGAGATCGATGCCTCGCGGCGTGCGGTCAAGTATCTTGCAGCCCATGGGGGCGGGATCGACGAGCGGGGCGCCAGGTCGGTGCTGACGGCTGCCGCCCTCACCTATGTGGCCGCCGCCCTCATCTCGGTCCTGCAGCTCCTCTATCTTCTGGGGAGGACCGATGAGCGCTGAGCTGGATGAGAACGAGGCGCTCAGCGTCTCCGAGGCAGTCGCCTGCGCGAAGGGGGCCGTCGCTTCGGTCGGCACCTTCCTCGTGACAGGCGAGGTCTCCGGCTTCCGTGGCCCGAATGCCCGCTCCGGACACTGCTATTTCGAGATCAAGGACGAGGCATCCGCCCTCTCTGTCATCATCTGGCGGGGCACCTATGCCGCTTCGGGCATCAAGCTCAAGGACGGCATGACCCTCCTCATGAAGGGCAAGTTCGATGTCTACCAGGGCTCGGGCAGGCTCTCCTTCATCGCGAGCAAGGTCATGGTGTCTGGCGAGGGGCTGCTCCGGCAGCAGGTGGCGGCGCTGGCGCGCAAGCTCGAGCATGAGGGCCTCATGGACCCCGAGCGCAAGCGCCCCATACCGCGGTTCTGCACAAGGGTCGCGGTCGTGACCTCGCTTTCGGGATCTGTGATCGAGGATGTGAAGCGGACCCTCCGCAGGAGGAACCCGCTCGTCGAGATCCAGTGCGTCGGCGCTTCGGTCCAGGGGCCTGAGGCTCCTGCCACGATGATCCGCGCGCTGGTGGTCGCAGCCGCAGCCAAGCCCGATGCGATCCTGCTTGTGCGTGGCGGCGGCTCCTTCGAGGACCTCATGGCCTTCAACGACGAGAAGCTGGCACGCGCGGTCGCCTCCTGCCCGGTCCCGGTGATCACGGGCATCGGCCACGAGCCGGACACCTCGATCTGCGATATGGTGGCAGATAGGCGCTGCTCGACCCCGACGGCCGCGGCAGAATCGGTCGCGCCTGCCTTGGACGAGATCGTCTCGACCCTGAACGACCGGCAGGTACGGCTGGGGCGCGCCTTCGGGCAGACCCTGGAGCGGGAGCAGACGGCGCTCGATGCGGCGCAGCGCTCGATGCAGGCAGCGCTCACCGGCAGGATCGGGCGCGAGCGGGTCCATATCGAGAGCCTGGCGAAGCATCGCTGCCTCTCGGAGCCGGGCGCCATGATCGAGGACCAGAAGGCGCAGCTCCTCCTCACGGAGCAGCGGCTCCACGATGCGATGCCGCATGCGCTGGCACAGAAGGAGCAGCGTCTCGCCCAGGCATCCGAGCGTCTCGGCGGGGCAGCGCAGCGCCTCCTCAAGCCGTTCGAGGCCGAGGTCGCCCGTGCAGCAGCGACGCTCGATGCCCTTTCGCCCCTGAAGGTGCTGGGACGTGGCTATGCGATCGCGAAGGACAAAGATGGGCATGTGCTGTCCGACGCAGGCAAGGCACAGGTCGGCGACGAGGTCACGGTCATGCTCGGACGTGGCTCGCTTGTGGCCGATGTGAAGGAAATAAAGGACGCTCAGGCTTAGAAGTTGGGAGATACGAAGATGGCAGAAGAGAAGCTTCCCAAGGTGGAGGACATGACGTTCAAGGAGGCCTCCATCGAGCTGGAGAAGATCGTGAGGTCCCTCGAGGCAGGAGATCTCGAGCTCGAGGAGTCCCTTGAGCAGTATGCACGGGGCGTCGAGCTCCTGAAGAGCCTGCGCGAGCGCCTTGCGCATGCAGAGCAGAAGGTCCAGGTGCTCCTCGATGCGACCAAGGACGAGGCCGCGCCGGATACGACCGCAGCACCTTCCACAGCCTACCTGAACGAGTAGACTGGAAGGGCACCTACCAAAGTCCGAGAGGAGACGCAGATGAGCGACTGCATTTTCTGCAAGATTGCAAACGGCGAGATCCCGACCGAGCTGGTCTACCAGGACGACCTCGTGGCCGCCTTCAAGGATGCGAACCCTTTGACGCCGGTCCATATCCTCGTCGTGCCGAAGAAGCACTATGAGAACGTCGTGGACGGCGTGCCGGCAGAGGTCCTTGCCGCCATGGTCCATGCGATCGACGTTGTGACGAAGGAGACCGGCATCGACAAGACCGGCTTCCGCTGCATCACGAACACCGGCGACGATGCCGGCCAGTCAGTGCATCATTTCCACATCCACGTGATGGGCGGCCGCAAGCTCGATCCGAACGCCGGCGAGGGCTAGGCGTAGGAGCCAGGCAGGCTCAGACGAGCTGCAAGAGAAGGGGTGCATCTCTTTTGGAGGTGCACCCCTTCTGCTCAGTGCGCCCGGCATGCGCACGTCTCTAATGGGTGAAAGTCCCTAGCGCGCCCG
>OMTG01000171.1 GCA_900313905.1 uncultured Actinomycetes bacterium
TTGCCGTTATGTAAAACTTTGCATAACGGCAAGACCTTTGTTGCAAAGCGCCTCGCCTATTCGATGATGGGTGTCAAGGACCTGTCCCGCGTCGAGCTCGTGCAGTTCCATCAGAGCTATTCTTATGAGGACTTCGTCGAAGGATACCGTCCCAACGAGCATGGCTTCGAGATTCAACATGGCGTCTTCTATGACTTCTGCAAGAAGGCTGCCGACGACTCGGACAATGAATACTTCTTCATTATCGATGAGATAAACCGCGGCAACCTCTCCCGGATCTTCGGAGAGCTCTTCATGCTGATCGAGACCGACAAGCGTGGCGAGCGCAACAAGCTCCGTCTGCTCTACTCGCATGACTACTTCTATGTCCCGAGCAATGTCTATCTCATCGGCATGATGAACACAGCAGACCGTTCGCTGGCTCTTCTCGATTATGCCCTGCGCCGCAGGTTCGACTTCTTCGATCTGGGCCCAGCCTTTGGCTCTGAGGGATTCCATGAGTATCAGGAGAGCGTGGGCAGCTCACGTCTCGACAAGCTCGTATCCTGTGTCGAGCAGCTCAATGAAGCCATATCCTCCGACGATGCGCTCGGTGATGGCTTCCGTATCGGCCATAGCTATCTCTGCAATCTCGACCAGGCTGCCATCGAGGATGGTGCGCTCTCCGATATCGTCGAATACGAGCTGCTGCCTCTTCTGAGGGAATACTGGTTCGATGATTCAGACAAGATCGACTCCTGGTCCAGCAGGCTGCGCGGCGCTGTGAAATGATACCGGTCCGCAACGTCTACTACATGCTTGCCTATGCCTTCCGCGCCCTGAGCGAGCGTGGATGGGACAGCTTCGATGCAGAGGAGTTCGACAATGCGGATGACCTCTGTGCAGCAATCCTGTGCCATGGCATCGGGCTACAGCTCAAACGAGGGCTCAGACAGGAATATATAGACCGCACCGAGTCGCTCCCCTCTCCGCGGGGAAAGATCGAGCTCTCCCAATCCCTGCGTACACGGGCCCTCATGCGGCACCAGGCCGTATGCACCTGGTCCGATCTCTCGCCCGATAGCGAGATGAACCGCATACTCAAGTCGACCATGCTTCTCCTCCTGCAATCAGACGCCGCATCCGAGAGGAAGCATGGCCTCAGGCGTCTGCTTGCCTACTTCGTCGACGTAAGCGAGACGGACCTCGCACATGTCGACTGGTCCATGCGCTTCGACCGGACAACCAAGGGCTACCGCATGCTCATGGGCGCCTGCTGGCTCGCCTGCAGTGGCCTTCTGCAGAAGCAGAACGACAATGGCAAGAAACCCTTTGTGGCGTTCGAAGACGACCAGAAGATGAGCCATCTCTACGAGAAGTTCGTCCTGGAGTACTACCGCAGGGAGCGGCCTGACCTGAAGGTCGGAGCCCCCTACATCGAGTGGGCCCTCGATGATGAGGTCAATGACCTTCTGCCAGCCATGAGAAGCGATGTCGTACTCTCGCAGGGCAACGATATCCTCATCATCGACTGCAAGTATTACGGACACGATACCCAGGTCTATATGGGGAAGCGTTCGGTGCACTCGCATAACCTGTACCAGATATTCACCTACGTGAAGAACCAGGAAGCAGCTCTTGGAGAGGAGCCACATAGGGTCTCTGGCATGCTGCTCTATGCTCGAACTGACGATGAGATCCAGCCTGATGCTACCTACCACATGAGCGGAAACGAGATGGAGGTGCATACGCTCGATCTGAACCAGCCGTTCGAGGATATCCGTGCCCAGCTCGATTCGATAGCACAGGAGCACTTTCCACAACATGACCTGCAGGCAAACACGGCCAGGCTCATCACTGAACTGGATTCGCCCGATAGCTTCGGTGAGTAAATCAAGGACTGCAGCCATTCAAGAGGATCAGAAGCTCCTACCCTGTCCCTTATTAGGGCAGGGTAGGGCATTGTGGGTCTTCAGGCAGGAATACGTTCCCCCGATCCATGTGCATGCCAATTGCATGCAATCCAGTCCGCCTTGGGGCATCTACAGAAGATGCCCCATATCTGCACGGACCCCTATCCGCGTAAGCGTCTGGATGGCTTCATTGTCTTCCGGAACCTATTGAGCATCATCCTCTGACGCCGCTTCTTCGCCAGTCCCATCCGCTACAGGAAGCATCTTGATTCCCGTAAGCTCCTCTACCCTCTCTGGCTTCTCCAGAATGAAGCGTTTGTGATAGAAGACATCAGCAAATTCGAGCACCTTGCTCATCTGGGCAGTATCGAAGAGCGCTCCAAACCCAGCTCCAATTACAGGCACCGCCTTGCTGATGGTCTTCAGGGTCAGCTTGCTGCCAATCTCCTTGAATACATTCCTGAATATGTTGGATTCCAGGGCTTTCTCGCCGCCCTTCTCAAGCGCCTTCCGTGCGGCCTTGTTCGCCGTCCCTCTCATCTTGGCAAGAAGCAATGCTGCACCTTGTGCTTCGATCATTGCCTGCCAGCCTCTATTGGCTGCCCGCTTCACTGCGGCAGCTTCACCATATACGAGGAGCTTGCCCACGTAGTCATTGGCGGCTTTCGAGCCATCATCAGATGGCGACATCGACTTGGAGAACACATCACCGGCAATCTCCATCTCGCCCGGATCGCCTTTCACGTCGTAGCCATAGAACATCGCGACCGACTGGACAGCCCGGAAGTAGATGAGCATGCTGAGCGCCAGGTTTGCAGGAAGCCCCCAGAACCCTGCCGCTCCGGTGCCACCTCCTTCTGCCAGAGCGATTCCCATATGCTGGAGCCGCTCATCAGCGACAACTCTTGCCACATCATAGGATCTCAGAAGGCAGATCTCATCCAGCTCGGATACCTTCTCGGTCTGCTTGCCAGCATCGATCCTCTGGAGGACATAGTCCCTGCCCACTGTGGCCTTTGATGCCTGTTCCTCGAGCGTGCCGAACCCTTCAGCTGCAACCTCCAACGCATTCGCTATGAGCTCCTGCTTTGTAAGGCCATTGAAGGTATCGGCTACAGCTCCGCCAATCATTCCGGCAGCATCCTTGACCTGCTGCGGCGCTGCATCCGCAATGCTCTTGCCCATCATCTGCAGACGTCCAGGAGCTACGAGGCGCTTGTAGCGTTCTGTGAGCTCATCGATTTCCTTGAGCTCTTTGTCATCCAGCACAGGATCGGGAACAGCGTAGTGCCCTTCCTCGTCCCTGAGGTTTCCCTCGAATTCCTCGCCGTATTCCCCGCCGAACATCTGGTGCGCCTGCTTCGCACCAGCAGCAGCCACCTTTGCTCCCTGCGCAGCAGCATCGGCAACAGCGCCTGCCGCAAACGCCATGGCACTACCGACCATTTCAAAGGGATTCTGGGCTTTGGGCATATCCTTCTTCGGATCGTTCTCGGTCATAGCTGATCCAATCGATTCATTGAGCTTGCAAGGCATCCCTATCGTAGCCTGAACTTTTCAGCTCTGCTTCAGAACCTCACTTCTGCCATTCGCAGAACCGCTCGCAGCTTTCCCTGCACATTTCTCTGCCTGAGGCAGGGCGTTTCAGAGCTCCGTCGTGGCTCTGTCCTAAGCCGCCTGACATATCAAGTGGCTGCAGCCTACTGAACCAGCGCCTTCCCGCGAGCATCTTTCTCCCGCATCGACTAAACAGAGGCTCTCCCGCCACCTCTTCCCATCCGCAAACCCAATGATGCCCCACTCGGGTTTCGGGCACATGTGCCAAATTCCCATGGACGCATACGCATTGATGGCACTGCCTTCGGGCGTTCTGAAGCACTCCCTGTCCCAAGAAAGGGACACCCCCCAGAACCATGCTTCTCTGTGTGGATGGGCCGTACTGAATTGGAGATCGGATCACAAAGCTCGAATCCTCCCTCATAGCCTTCATACGTCCTGAATCGTTCCCCCACTGCAAGAGCCACTCTCCGCCTTGCAGCTGCATGGTCCTCCGCAAGAAAGCAGATGCCCTGCCTGCATTCACCTCCAGCAGCATGCCGTACCGCCCTATCGCTGCCAGATATGCGTACATGTGGGCTTATCATGCGTGCCATGGGAGGCCAACAAGGATTCCCGCACGACTGATTGCACGAGCGAGGGGAGAATCCATGTTCTGTCCGAAATGCGGCGCCAAGAATGCCGATGGCGCGCAGTTCTGCACGTCCTGCGGAGCCTCGCTGGAAGAGTGGAACGCCACGCTCGCAGGCACCAGAGCGAATCCACGAGCTTCCAGCTTCAGTGGCCAGCGGTCTGTGCACCCCACCCCGACCGCCCACAACACGCAGAACACCGCTTCCCCGAAGCCGGCACGGCACCCGCGCTGGGTGGTTCCTGCAATCGTGGCTGCTCTCGTTATAGCCGTAGCCTTCATCCTGCTCCATGTGGTAGGCATACGCATAGACGGAGGCCCCTCCAGCAATGAAGGTGTGCAGGTGGGACCTGTCTCCTTCGGCGGCACCAAGATGGGAAATACCGAGTCGAACTATATCAATGAGGCTCCAAGCGTGAGCGACGACGAATACGACTACTTCTACCTGGAAAAGAAAAGCGGCATCTGCCGTGCCGCGAAGGGCGGCTCCGGCGTGGACGTTATCCGACCCATATCGAGCGACCACGACCACATAATCGACTACTTCAGCCTGGATGGGGATACGCTGATCTATCGGGACATACAATGCGGAAACTCTACCGATGGAAACGTCCTCTCTATCCATGCCATGAAGACCGATGGGACCGGAGATCGGGAAATCTGGAAGGCAGAAGATGCAGACAATGTCGTTCCCACAGGGATCTACGTATATGACAGCAAGATCTATATGCTGACCTATAAGAGCAATGGCATTGACAGCAGCACGGGTTCCTCCTATGAAGTATTGACCATGGATGAGGATGGCTCGAACCAGAGTGTTGAAGGCACGTTCTCTGGCGATGACATCACCTGCAAATTCATAACCTCGAGCAAGGCGTACCTCTTCCAGTCAGTTGGCAGCAGCGATGACTATGAAATGGTAGGTGCCCAGAACTTCGATGGCTCTGGCAGACAGACGCTCTACACCGCCGCAGATGGAGCCAAGGTCGAGAGGCTTTACGGCGTCGGTGGCAAGCTCTACATCGACGTGTGGAACAGAGCCACTGACACGATGCAGGTTGTCCGCATGAATGAAGACGGCCCTGATGCAAGCACCGTGTACGAGAGCAGCGCCGACGACGATGGCATGGACCTTTACGCAGTATCCCATGACTGCCTCTATTTGTTTGGCTACAACCTCGGGACCTTCGAGCTGATAGCAGTAAAGGCCCCTCTGGACGGAAGCTCTGCAACCAAGCTTCCTGGCACGCTCCCTAGTGGCAATACGACCATAAATGAGGCTGGCGTCCATCTGCTGATCCTGAG
>OMTG01000149.1 GCA_900313905.1 uncultured Actinomycetes bacterium
TGTGGCCGCTGCACGACTTGGTGCAACAGGATTGCTTTTCGAAATTCAATTCACGGTCTGCCTTGCAATGACCTCATTTATCGGTAAAGTAAGAGATGGTCTGCATGGGCTTTGGGCACATGCGGTGACGGCAATCATAGATGAAACGAAGCAGACCGTTGCCTTCAGCATAAGGACCTCCTGCGAGAGGGGGATTTCCAGAGCAAGGCAGCTCCTCCGCTCATCAGCCTAGGTGTTCAGCACCGGGGAGGTTTGGTAGATGAAGGCACAGAGGGTCAATCCGGCGGTCTATGCGGGTCTTCTGGCGCAGGCAGCATGGCTCGCACCGAATGTGGCATGGGGTGTCACGGCCGAGCAGAATATTGATTCCCAGGCGTTCCTCGTCCCTTTTGCGGCAGGTCTGGGCACAGGCATCGCCCTTGCGGGCTCCATCAGCGCCATTGCCTGGCATCATAGCAAGAAGAATCTCGAAGCGGAGAGCATAGCCCGCGCCGAGCGCGAATGGTTTGGCACGAAGAACGGCGAGGACTACGTCCCGCAGCATCTCTGCGCCCCAGGCGAGGATCCCATCGTCTTCGTTCCCCAGGAAGGGGATGCCGACAGCACGGCAGCCTTCCTCGCTGCCCTGCAGGACCGTCCCGGGGCCGTGCCTGCGGTTGCGGCCGAAGTGGAGACAGCGCCTGAGCCTGAGCAGCAGGAAGCGGCAGCGGCCACCCAGGATGAGCCGGATCCGACGAACCCGCCGAAGGCCCCCGGACATTTCGCTTCAGAGACAGCCTCCTTCTCGGTGCCCATGACGTACGGGATTCCGATGGAGACTGCAGGCAGCATGCCGCAGAATGATGTCCAGGCACGCATGGCAGACCTTCTGAGCTCTTCCGATCCTGACGAGACGACCGTGTTCCTGCAGGAAGTCAGCAAGAAGCAGGAGGCTGCTGCGAAGCGTGCTCCTCGCCATGCCGCCCAGGGCGGAGCGCATGCAACCGACGACTACGGCGATATCGCAACGAACTATACGGAGCGCAAGACCTGGTCGGAGCGCATGAGCCAGAGGGCTCGTGGCGTCCGCGAGGTCCTGTCCGAGCGCCTTGGCAAGGACCAGATGGACGATCTTCCGGTCATCAAGCGCGCAGATGGCTCGGTGGGCGATGTGGGCACCGATTGGTGGGAGCGCGCTGTCGGCAAGGACATCTCCCGCGACCTCACGATCCCCATCTCAGAGGATTATTCCGTCGCGCAGGACGATGTGGACAACATCCCCTTCCGCGCTTCCGTCATCTCGAACAGGATTGGCTTCGAGACTGCGGACCTCGCCCAGGCACAGCGGTCCCTCAAGGCTGAGGAGACCATCCATGTGCAGCAGGGCTCCGCTATGGATTCCCGTCCAAGCCGTGCCTCGATCTCCTCGCGCATCCCGCAGATCGACGAAGGGCTCTATCCCGAGCATCGTGAGGTCGGGGAGACCGACAAGGATGCCATGTGGAAATCTGCGCTTGAGGCCCTCGACGAGAAGGACCCCGCGCCGAAGCCCGATGCAGGATTCGCCAATGTGGTGACAAGCGATTCGACGCTCGACGACGATGATGTGTTCGAGCAGCCGACCGCGGCCATTCCCTTCAATCGCGGAATCCGCCAGCCGCAGCCCATCGACACCGAGTCCTATGTCGACGCTATCCTGCAGGACGAGATGGCGAAGAGCGCCTCCGGCGCATCCGATGCCCATGACTACCTCAAGGTTATCGATGGCGGTGGCCAGAAGCCTCAGGATGAGGCCAAGCCACGCAAGCCGAAGGTGAGGCGCATCAAGAAGGGTGGAGGCACGAGCAAGTCAGCCAATGAAGCCTAGACATCCTCACAATCCCGCGATGCGGCGAGGGGCGTACCTCGCCGCATTTTTGTGGGTCCTCGTTATCTGGGGCCATTCCTTTGTGGAGGGGAATGCCTCGAGTGCGGAAAGCGGCATGGTCGTGACGCTCGTGAAGCCTCTGTTTGACGCCTGTGGCGTGCATGAGGCTGCGCTGCAGTCCTTCATCGTCCGCAAGTGCGGCCACTTCACGGAGTACCTGATCCTCGGGCTGCTTTCGGTGCATGCGTGGAGGCCAGACTGGCGGAGATGGTCAGGGCACCTTCTCAGCCTTCTCCTCTTCATCCTCTGCGTCCCCTGCATCGACGAGACGATACAGCGCTTCATCCCTGGCCGGCAGAGCGCGCTGCGTGATGTGCTGATCGATCTTGCAGGGGCGGCCTGTGGCCTCCTGATTGCCTCTGCGGTGCAGCACAGGAGGGCTGCCAAGAGAGGGGCTGCCCATGCACCAGCGCATATGCGCACCTCTCATGATGAATGAGGGCCTGTGGCTCAAAGCCACAGGCCCTTTTCCATACAGGCAGGCTGAAAGGCATCAGCCCTCTATATAGTGGGCGCCTTCGGAATTTGCAGAGCAGATGCGGATCCAGAGGTGCTCTGCTGCGCCTGATACGGCATCCACGACGTCGCGGGCCGCTGAATCCGAGCCGCAGATGGCAAGCATCGTGGAGCCAGAGCCCGAGATCACGAAGGCAGCAGCCCCCGCCTCCAAGGCACGCTCGCGCAGCAGCGCATAATCCGGGATGAGCTTCGAGCGGTAGGGTTCGTGGAGCTTGTCCTGGGCGGCCTTGCAGATGAGGTCCTCATCTCCGGTCTCCAGGGCGCGGACCAGGGCGACGATCCTTCCCATCTGCCAGACGCAGGTGGAGAGCTCGACCTCGTGGGGGAGCACCCGGCGGGCGTCAGCCGTCCTCACCTCGTAGGGCGGCGCAATCGCGACAAAGCGGAGGTTTTCCGCCACCGGGAAATGGAGCGACGTCGTCTCGGTGCCGTCGACGAAGCTCGAGACGAGACCGCCGAGGACGGCAGGGGCGACATTGTCGGGATGGCCCTCGAGCCTGGTGGCAAGGTCCAGGGTGAACTTCTTGTCATACGGGCGGTCGGCCAGGGCCTCTGCCGCCATGATGCCGGCGACGACGCAGGCAGAGCTCGAACCCAGGCCGCCAGAGAGCGGGATGGGGGAGTCGATCACGAGACGCAGCGGCACTGGCTCGAGCCCCAGGCGTCGGGTGGCGCCACGGTAGGAGGCAAGGACCAGGTTGTCATCGCCACGGAAGCGCTCCTCGCAGCCCAGGATCTCGAGATGGTCGGACTTCGTGAAGTGGAAGGTCGCTTCGAGGTCCAGGGCGAGCCCCAGGCAGTCGAAGCCGACGCCGACGTTGGCAGAGGTCGCAGGGACCTGTACGTGCACAGAATCGGCCATGCCCTAGCTCCTTGCGAAGATGCGGGTGCAGGCATCCTCCACCACAGCGCCCATCCCAGAGATGTCGCAGACACCCAGGTGGCGCTTCTCGGCAGTGCGCAGGGAGGAGAGCTGCTTCGGGGCCACCGTGCCGCTTGCCTTCTCGAGGGCATCCATGCAGGCGAAGTCATTCATGCCGGTCGTATCCTTGCCCAAGGCATCGAGCACGTCGGAGCAGAACTTGTAGG
Organism: uncultured Actinomycetes bacterium; assembly: GCA_900313905.1. GTDB lineage: Bacteria > Actinomycetota > Coriobacteriia > Coriobacteriales > Atopobiaceae > Olsenella_L. The sequence goes on from OMTG01000149.1 coordinate 3,515, forward strand.
GGCTTGCCGTGGAGAGGCAGACGCGGGGCGTGCCATCCTCCGGGAAGCGGTTCAAGACCGTGCGGGCGACAGCCGTATGGGTGTCGATCAGGACGCCGTCCTGCTCGAAGGTCGCGCGGATGGTCTCCTTCGTTTCTGCATCGGTCGCAAAGCCGCAGGCGAAGGTCTCCTGGATCTGGGAGAGGATCTCGGGCGTGACGGAGTAGTGCCCCTCGTCCTGGAGCTGGCCCATGAGGGAGGAGATGTAGGCGCAGTCCCCATCGGAGAGGTAGTAGAGCAGGCGCTCGAGGTTGGAGGAGACCAGGATGTCCATCGACGGCGAGATCGTCTTCATGAAGTCACGGCGGCGGTCATAGGTGCCAGTCGTGATGAAGTCCGTGAGGACCTTGTTCGAGTTGGAGGCGACGATGAGCTTCCTCACGGGAAGGCCGAGGCGCTTCGCGAAATAGCCTGCCAAAACATCGCCGAAGTTGCCGGTCGGCACGCAGAAATCGATCGGATCGCCGAGCGTGAGCACGCCTCTGCGCACCAGCTGGGCATAGGCATCGAAGTAGTAGGTGACCTGCGGCACGAGGCGGCCGACATTGATGGAATTGGCGCTCGAGAGGACCGTGTTCCGGCTTGCCAGACGCCCGCGCAGCGCCTCGTCGGAGAAGATGCGCTTCACGCCAGTCTGGGCATCATCGAAGGTGCCCCGTACGCCGGAGACGCAGACATTCGAGCCTTCCTGGCACACCATCTGGAGGTACTGGATGTCGGAGACCTTGCCATCGGGATAGAAGACGGTGACGCCGCATCCCGGGACATCGGCGAAGCCCTCGAGGGCTGCCTTGCCCGTATCGCCCGACGTGGCGGTCACGATCATCACGTCACGGCCATCGCCTTCGCGTGCCACGCTCATGAGCTGGGGGAGCATCTGCAGGGCCACGTCCTTGAAGGCACAGGTCGGTCCATGGAAGAGCTCGAGGAGCCAGTCATGCCCCAAAGGCGTCACCGGCGTCACGGCGGATGTGTCGAACTTCCGGCCATATGCCTCGCTCACGCAATGGGCGATCTCCTCCTCGGTATAATCGGAAAGGAGCGCCGAAAGCACGAGCTGGGCGTTTGCGTGATAGCTGTTCTGGACGACCTGGGCAAGGTCGATCGTGTTCTCGCCAAGCTGGTCCGACACGAAAAGGCCACCATCTGGTGCAAGTCCTTGAAGGATTGCTTGCTTGCTTGTTACGGTTTGCGCACAGCTTCGTGTACTGTGGTAGAACGTGTTCACCATTTCATTGTCCCTTGCGTCTCGAGATTTGTGGGCGCCAAGGTCCATGATAGCGGTGTTCATCAAGAAGACGGGTGTCCGTCACAGTTTTGAAAGATTGGATATCTATGAATGTAGCCCTGCTTGGCCATGGAACGGTAGGCCGAGGCGTCGACGAGATCATTGCTTCGTCCGTTCCTTCCCTCAAGGTAACCCGCATCCTCGATCTGCCGGATCGCTGCACCGAAGAGCGCATGACGCCGAACTTCGATGAGATCCTGGACGATCCTGAGATCGATGCGGTCGTCGAGGCCATGGGCGGCCTGGAGCCTGCGCACACCTACATCGTGCGCGCGCTCGATGCGGGCAAGAATGTCGTCACGTCCAACAAGGCGGTCGTGGCAGCCTATTTCGCCGAGTTCGTCGAACACGCCGAGAAGAGCGGCGCCCGCCTCTTCATCGAGGCGACCTGTGGTGGCGGCATCCCCTGGATCGCCTCCATCATGAAGGCGAAGCGCATCGACGAGATCTCGTCCTTCTCGGGCATCATGAATGGCACCACGAACTACATCATCGAGAAGATGCGCACCGATGCGGTCGACTTCGATGTGGCGCTGCCTGAGGCACAGAGGCTTGGCTACGCAGAGCGCGATCCCTCGGCCGATATCGATGGAATCGACGTGAAGAACAAGACCATCATCGGGGCGTCGGTCGCCTTCGATGTCGCCTGCACGAAGGACCTGCCGGTGACGGGCATCCGCAACCTCAAGATCGCGGACCTCACCTTCCTCGAGAGCCGTGGCTACGTCGTGAAGCTCCTTGGCCGTGGCGTCCAGAAGGACGGACGCTATGCCGTGGCGGTCGAGCCGGTCTGCATGCCGCTTCGGACCCTCGAGGCGGATGTCCCCTCGAACTTCAACCTCGTCACGCTCGAAGGCGCGACCATCGGCACCCTCAAGTTCTATGGCCAGGGCGCAGGGTCGCTCCCGACCGGCAACGCGATCGTCCAGGACCTCCTCGACTGCGAGCAGGGCGTGCATCCGCGCTACGACTTCTCGAAGCCGCTTGCCTACGATCCGTCGCTCCTCCAGAGCAACTACCTGCTCCGCACGAAGGCCACAGCGCCTGAGGGGGCAAAGCCCTATCTCGAGGGCTACTACCGCATCGATGGGCTCGATGCGGCCCAGGCACGGGCCATGCTCGATTCCGTGCTCGAAGAAGATCCTGCTGCCTTCATGGCGGCATTCCCGCAGGAGGCATAAGGTGCTGAAGGTTGCAAAATTCGGCGGATCGAGCGTCGCTTCCGCCGACCAGTTCCGCAAGGTGCGCCAGATCGTGAAAGCCGATCCGGCACGCCAGTTCATCGTCGTCTCTGCAGTGGGCCGGCGCGACAAGAAGGACGACAAGGTCACGGACCTGCTCTATCTGGTGACCGCCCATGTGAAGTACCACGTGGATGCCAAGCCGCTCCTGGAGCAGATCAAGGCCCGCTTTGTCGATATCGCCCATGAGCTCGACCTCACCTATCCGATCGGGGATGAGTTCGACGAGTTCGAAGACAACATCACGAGCTATTCGCCGGAATACATCGTCTCCCGTGGCGAGTATTTCACGGGCCAGCTCATGGCCGAATATCTGGGCATCCCCTTCGTCGATGCAGCGGAGGTCATCCGCTTCCACCGCAACGGCAAGGTGAGCATGACCAAGACGACGCACAACATCCACGAGATGGCAAAGAGGATCGGGCCGTTCCTCATCCCGGGCTTCTATGGCGCGACGCCGGAAGGGGAGATCTGCCTCTTCGACCGCGGCGGCGGCGACATCACCGGCGCCATCGTGGCGCGTGCCATCGGCGTCGACCTCTATGAGAACTGGACCGATGTCTCTGGATTCCTCTCCTGCGACCCCCGTGTCGTGGATCATCCCCGCCCCATCCATCGCATCACCTTCGATGAGATGCGCGAGCTCTCCTACATGGGTGCGTCTGTCCTTCATGAGGAGGCAATATTCCCAGTGCGAGAGGTGGGGATTCCTATCGCTATCAAGAACACGAATGATCCCGAGGCCGAGGGGACGATCATCAGCGAGGATGCAACGGATGATTCTGTCGAGCACCTGATCACCGGCCTTGCTGGCAAGAAGGACTTCCTCTGCGTCTATGTGAAGCAGAACCACATGTCGAATGCTGTCGGCGTCCTGCGCCGCGTGCTCTCGGTCTTCGAGCGCTACGGCATCTCGATCGAGCATGTCCCGACGGGCATCGATTCCTTCGGCGTCGTCGTGAATGCCGCCGACGTGCATGACTGCCTCTACTCGATCGTCGGCGACATCCAGGAAGAGGTGCAGCCGGACGAGGTGAAGGTCATCGACGAGCTTGCCCTCATCTCGGTCGTCGGCCGCAACATGAGCAGGCGTGTCGGTACATCGGGCCGCATCTTCTCTGCCTTGGGCGAGGAAGGCATCAACATCCGCCTCATCACCCAGAGCTCCCAGGAGATCAACATCATCCTCGGCGTCGACAATGCCGATTTCGAACGGGCAATTCGTACCATCTATCATGCCTTCGCAGATGAGATGGTGGAGTAAGGAGCACCCATGAGCGACAAGAAAGTGGCAATCCTCGGCGCGACCGGTGTCGTGGGAACCCAGATGATCCAGTGCCTCGAGGAGCGGGATTTCCCGGTGAGCGAGCTCGTGCCGCTCGCTTCGGCGCGCTCCGCTGGCAAGACCATCTCCTTCAAGGGGACTGAGGTCGAGGTCAAGGAAGCGAAGCCTGAGGCATTCGAAGGCATCGATATCGTGCTCGGCGCAGCAGGGGACTCCATCGCCAAGGCGCTCCTGCCTGAGGCAGCCGCGCGTGGCGCGGTCTGCGTCGACAACTCCCACGCCTTCCGCCTCGACCCGGATGTGCCGCTGGTCGTGCCGGAAATCAATCCGGAGGACATCGCGGTCCATCCCCGCAACATCATTGCCAACCCCAACTGCGCGACCATCATCGGCCTTGTGCCGACCTATCCGCTCCACAAGGCGGCAGGCCTCAAGCGCATGATCGTCTCGACCTACCAGGCAGCATCCGGTGCCGGCATGCCGGGCCTGAAGGAGCTCCAGCGCGAGCTCAAGGTCGCGGCCGAAGGCGGCGAGATGGGCGATACGAGCCCCTTCGCCTACCAGCTGGCGCTCAACCTGATTCCGCAGATTGGCAGCTTCAAGGAGTATGACTACACCTCCGAGGAGTGGAAGATGCAGAACGAGGGCAGGAAGATCATGCATCTTCCTGAGGTGCGCGTGAACTGCACCTGCGTCCGCGTCCCCATCATGCGCTCGCACTCCGAGTCCATAACCCTCGAGTTCGAGCGTCCGCTCGATCCCAATGAGGCACGTGCGATCCTCGCAGATGCCCCCGGCGTCAAGGTCGTGGATGACCCCGAGAAGCTCCAGTACCCGATGCCGCTTGATACCTCGGACCAGGATCTCGTCTATGTCGGACGCATCCGCCGCGACATGAGCGCACCTGACGGCGTGAACGGCCTCACGTTCTTCTGCTGCGGCGACCAGATCCGCAAGGGCGCTGCCACCAACGCCGTCCAGATCGCCGAATATCTCGTATAGCGATGGCATGGGCCACATGGCCGAGAGGGCCGCCTCCCAGCTGGGAGGCGGCCCTCTTTCCGATGGAGCCAGCAAAAAGCCCTCCCACCGTAGGCGGAAGGGCTGAATTCATTGAGTGACGAAGGGACCCCTACATATCGTCAGCTGCGATGGAGGAATCGCATTCCTTGCGCATACGCTCGATGCGCCTCATGAGGCTCTCCTTCTTCGGATAGCTGTGGGACTGGAAGATGTCCCCATTGTCAGCCGTGAAGAAGCGGAAGAAATAGTTCCCCGAGAGCGTCTCGTAGATGCGATACTTCGGCGCTGCCTCGCGCTTGAAGGCATCGACGGTGGAATCCTCGACGGCGGCGGAAGGTGCATCCCGGCGCACGGCGTCGATGCCAGAGAGGCACTCCTCCCTCGACGGGAAGACCAGCGAGGTGCCCAGGATGTGCCCATTGCTGGAGCACAGGTTGAAGAGGTAGCGCCCATCCTTCTCATTCAGAACGTACTGGCCCATAAAGACTCCTTTCGCATCTGATGGATAGTGTCACTATCATCGTCTGCAAAAGGGGATTTGAGCAGGACATGGCGGCAAATGGTCCGAAGCGCATTGCGAACGGAAGCGGCTGCGCCAGCCCGGATGGCCTATTCGTGGACGACGACCACATCCCCGACCTGCACCAGGGGATAGAGCTCATTGGCCTTCTCGAGCGGCAGGTTCACGCATCCATGGCTGCCATTCGTGAGATAGATGTCGCCGCCGAATTCCGTCCTCCATGTCGCATCATGGAGGCCCCAGGTCGAGCGGATGAAGCCCATCCAGTTGTAGACGAAGCTCTGGGAGGCATCCTCGCCCATAAGGGTGATGGAGTTGTACTTGTTCGTGATCTGAAAGACGCCTTCAGGCGTGCTGTTGCCGGCAGACACATTGCCGGTCACCGTATCGGACTCCCAGAGGACCGACCCATTGTCGACGAGCGCTGCACGCTGGTTCGTGATATCCACATCGATATAGCGATCTCCCCAGTCCTGGGCACCTGCTTCGGTGAAGTCCGCAGCCTCCTGCGTGACTGGCAGATCGATGGTCGCCGTCGCTTTACTCGTCGCTGCCCCATAGGCCTCTTTTGCGAAGGTGGCAGCATCGACTTCCTGGCCATAGGTGCTCTGCGTGTTCGGATTGTCATTGCAGACGACGGTCCTCGTCCTGCCCTGATAGTCCGTGAAGGTGCGGGTCGTGCCGACCGTGTCATAGCTGTCTTTTGCCCACTGCTCGATGCCCTCCTCGGTGAGGGTCGGCTGGAAGGAGTCGTCGAGATGGATCCACTGCGCCACGATATAGTCATCCGGTGTCGCGATGGTCTTCCCGTCCATCGTGACGGTGATGGTGGCGCCCATAAGGTCGTTGGCGGCAGGGATGGCGGCTGAGAGCCTCTCGTCGTCGGCATGGACATTCGGCTGCAGATAGGCATCGGAGGAGAGCGTCACTTCATCCTGGAGCGTCTGCATGGCACCAGACACCGCCTGCTGCGCTGCCGCAAAATCGAGCTGGGTCCCGGCCGTCTCTGGGGCGACGACGAAGCTCTTCTGGCTCCCGTCGTAGACCAGCTTCGCATCCTGGGCAGGGGTGGCAGAGTCCTCATTGTAGGTTGCGACTGCGTCAGATACGGCGTCAGAGAGGCTGTCCTGGTCCCATGAGGAGCCTGCCTGAGGCGAGACCGAATCGGTGCCCTTGAGGAGGCCTCCTGTCACGACGCGGATGGGCCATGTGAAGGATGCCTGGCCAGAAAGGATGCTCTGGGCGGCCGCGGCAGCATCGAATGAGAAGCCGACGTCCGTGCTGTCGATCGTGAAGGCATCGGTGCCTGCTGCATCCCTCACGCTGACAGAGAAGCCGGAAGCATCGTCTGTAAGCGCCGAGGAGAGTGCCTCCTCATCCATCTGGGAGACATCGCGCCCCGCCAATGTGGAGCCGGGCAGCATATGGCTCCTGAAATAGAGGACGCCGGCTGCATAGCCCACGACCAGGATCGCAGCCACGAGGATCAGGAAGGGATGGCCAAGGTGGCGGGAGGAAGGCTGCCTGCGCGGCTGCTTCCGCTCGCTGGCAGGACGCCTGCCCTGCTTCTCATCAGGCAGCGAATAGTGCGTCGACCGGTATGCCTGGGCCTGCGGCATCGGCCTCTCACCTGCGTGTCTGCGGTTTCCTGAATGGGCAGGCTCTGCCCCAGATCTGAAGTGCTCCGCCACGGACCCTCCTCATGATCGGTTTCATCGTTATCAGAGGGTATCAGAATTCCATGATGGTATCGTAGTGGTTTGCCTGCAGGATGCCTGAATCCACGAGGAGGATGCAAGCAATGGAATGCATGCATATAGAGGATCTGGACGACCCTCGGCTCGACCCGTATCTGAGGCTCACGAACCATCAGCTGCGCAATGCTCTCGAGCCAGAGAATGGAATCCTCATCTGCGAATCGGCCATCGCGATCGAGGTTGCGCTCAAAGAAGGGATAGAGCCGCTCTCGCTCCTCATCGAGGAAGGGCAGCTGGCAGGGGAGTCGCATCTGCTCTCCATCTGGCCTGAGGGAGCGCCTGTCCTTGTGGTGCCCAACCGGATGGCGGAGAAGGTCACAGGCTACCGCATGAACCGGGGCATCCTTGCAGCCATGAGAAGGCCCATACCTCCTTCGGCAGAAGAGCTCATCTCCCGGCTCTGCTCAGAGAAGGAGCGGGTGCGGCTCGCCGTGCTCGAAGGCCTCGTCGATGTATCGAATGTCGGGGCGCTCTTCCGCTCTGCTGCAGCGCTCGATGTGGATGGGCTCATCGTCTCGCCTGATTGCGCCGATCCCCTGAGCAGGAGGGCGGTGCGCGTCTCGATGGGGACGATCTTCCAGGTGCCCTGGGCGAAGGCGGAGGGCGTCTGGCCCGACACGCTTTTCGCTCTCCTGGATTCCAGGGGATTCTCCAGCATCAGCCTGGCTCTCACGGCCGACGCCCTTCCCATCTCGGATCCATGTCTCAAAGAGCCAGCGCGCGAGGCGCTCTTCTTCGGGTCTGAAGGCTATGGACTCTCGGAGGCAGTGCTCGGACGGACGAGGCATGCGATCATCCCAATGAGCCATGGGGTGGATTCGCTCAATGTCGCGGCGAGCTCTGCGGTCGCCTTCTGGGAGCTCTGCGCGAAGCAGCCGGCTTGATATGCTCCTGCGATATGCAGGGCAACGGCCTGCTGTTTGGAGGCTGTCCTGCAGGGCATTGCTGCGCCCAGCCATCCCATGCATTCGTGCAGCACGGAGAAGAGCGGAAGCAGCAGCAACGGCAGCGATGCAGAAGGAAGAGCGCCCTGGCCAAAACCAGGGCGCTCTTGGTGAAGCTGCCATTCGTATCGGGTGCTAGGCCTGCTCGGCCGGCTTCGGACGCGGCGCGAAGCCATCGTCGCGCGTGAACATCGCCATGAACTCCTCGCCGGTGATGGTCTCCTTCTTCTGGAGATAGCGGGCGATCTCGTGGAGCTTGAAGCGGTGGTCCTGCAGGGTCGCGAGGGCGGTCTTGTGGCCCTGCTCGACAATCTTTTGGACCATCTCGTCGACCTTCTCGGCCGTGCCCTCAGAGCAGGTGAGCTCGGAGCCGCCGCCGAGGTAGCGGTTGCGCTGCTGGCCGAGCGCCACCATGCCAAGCTCTTCGGTCATGCCGTACTGCGTCACCATGGCGCGGGCGATCTGGGTCGCCTTCTCGATATCGTTCGAGGCGCCGTTCGTGGCCTCGCCGAAGATGAGCTCCTCGGCAGCGCGTCCACCGCAGAGCACGGCGATCTGCTCTTCCATGTCCTTCTTCGTGGAGAGGAAGTGCTCGTTCTCGTCGACCTGCATCGTGTAGCCCAGAGCGCCCGAGGTGCGCGGCACGATCGTGATCTTCTGGACCGGGGCATCGGAGCGCTGGGTCGCCGCGACGATGGCGTGGCCCACCTCGTGGTAGGAGACGACCTGCTTCTCGTGCTCGGAGAGCACCGTGCTCTTGCGCTTCTCGCCGGCGATGACGACCTCGACGGACTCCTGGATGTCCTCCTGGGAGACGCGCTTGCGGCCATAGCGGACAGCCCTCAGCGCTGCCTCGTTGATGATGTTGGCAAGGTCTGCGCCCGAGGCGCCAGGCGTCGAGCGGGCGATGACATCGAGATCGATGCCCGGCTCCATCTTCACGTCGTTCGCGTGGAGCTGGAGGATTGCCTTGCGGCCTGCGAGGTCGGGGAGCTCGACCGGGATGCGGCGGTCGAAGCGGCCAGGACGGAGCAGTGCCGGATCGAGGGTCTCGGGACGGTTCGTCGCAGCGAGGACGACGATGCCCTTGTGGTTGTCGAAGCCATCCATCTCGGAGAGGAGCTGGTTCAGGGTCTGCTCGCGCTCGTCGTTGGAGTTGATCGAGGTATCGCGGCGCTTGCCGACAGCATCGATCTCGTCGATGAAGACGATGCAGGGGGCCTTCTTGTTGGCTTCCTTGAAGAGGTCGCGGACCTTGGCGGCGCCACGGCCGACGAACATCTCGACGAACTCGGAGCCGGAGATCTGGAAGAAGGTGACGCCTGCCTCGCCTGCGACAGCGCGGGCAAGCAGCGTCTTGCCGGTGCCCGGAGGGCCGACAAGCAGGGCGCCCCTCGGGCAGCGGGCACCGATCTCGTTGTACTTCTCGGGGTGCTGAAGGAAGTTCACGATCTCCTGCAGCGATTCCTTGGCCTCATCCTGGCCAGCGACATCCTTGAAGGTGGTGTGGACCTCTTCGCCCTTGACCTCCTTGGCAGATGACTTGCCGAGGCCGCCACCCATGCCGCCAAAGCCGGATCCGCTGCTGAAGTCCATCGTGTCGCCCATGGCCTTGCGCATCCTGCGGTTCAGCCACCACCCGATGAAGAAGATGATCACAAGGGGCAGGACATAGCTCAGGAGCATGTAGTAGAGGAGGTTCTCGTTCTCGTTCGGGATGTGGGCCGACATATCGACGTTGTGCTCGCTCAGGCGCGACACGAGGTTGTCGTCATTCGGGAAAGCAGTCGTCGTATAGGTCTTCGAAGACCCATTGTCATCGGCGATGAAGGTGATCTCGTTCGTGCTGGTGTCGAGATCCACCTTCGTGACTTCGTTGTCGTCGACCATATCAAGGAACTGGCTGTAGCTCACTTCCGTCACCTGGTTGTATGAGACGGGATTGAAGTACGAGTTCAGGCCGAAGACAAGCGCGATAGCGATGATCAGATACAAGATCATCGTCTGGCGTTGCTTCTTGTTGTCCATCGTTTCCAATTCTCCTTCTGGGATGCACGGCACCCCATCGGCAATATTGCACTCTTTTTACCCCAAGCGCCCTGTTGCAGACACATTCAGGGAGGTTTTTGCATCCTGTGGAGCCATCTGTACAATGGGCTAGCGGGATGGATGCTCCACCAGGACGCCCGTGCGATAGGCATCGAGGAGCGCCCGCAGGTCCTGGATCTGCTGGCGGATATCCTTGCCGGTATCGGTGTCGTCGATCAGGAGCGGCTTCTCCTCGTACTCGAACTTGTCGGTATCGGACACAATGTCCTCATTGAGGTCGAGCACATCCTTGATCGAGCTGAAGGGACGATGGGCCTTGATGCGCATGCCCGTGTTCTCGGCGATGAGCGTGTAGCCAGCGATGCCCGTGGTCTTGTGGTAGGCCTGGCAGAAGCCGCCATCGATCACGAGGACCTTGCCGCCTGCGCGTATCGGGCTCTCTCCTTCGGAGGCATGCACGGGGGTATGGCCGTTCACGATGTGGCAATGGGGGCCGGCGAGTCCGAACTCGGCCAGGACGCGGTCAGCCACCTCGGGGTCGTTCACGAGGGAGAAATAGGGGTCGCGCGGCTCTGCCCAGGTGCTCCGGTCCTTCACATAGGTGCGCTCGAAGGTCCTGACCTCGCGCCCAGAGAGGGGAGAGAAGCGTCCGCACCACAGGTACCACATCCAGTCGAGCGACATCTGGTCATGCTGGTGCCAGGCTGTGCGCGCCACCCGCTCGGCGTAGTCGAGGTAGTCCCTGCCGGCATAGAGCCGGCTCCCATGCTTCACGGGATTGAAGCTGCCATCCGGCTTCATTGGGAGGCAGGCATGGAAGAGGACATTGCGGTTGTGGACCAGATATATGGAACCATGGTCGTAGAGGAAGCCGATATCGCGCTGCAGGCGCTCGGAGGAGCGGGCCGCCTCGACAAGGCCTTCCACTACCGTCTTCTCATCGGGGGAGAGCTCGTAGGGATGCTCCGGATCCAATGTAGGGAAATCGGTGGTCGTCAGCTCATAGCTCCTGCCGCCGATCGCGACCGTGCCTGCCTCGGCATCGATGCTGCCGAGCAGGAGCCTGCCTTCCATCTGCCAGTTGGGATGGCGCAGGATCGTCTGGCCCTCGAGCTTGAACATGATGACGGAGATGGCCTTCTCGAAGGGCGTCAGCACATCGTCTGCCCGGTAGGTGCGCTCTGCGAAGAGGGCGAGCTCGCGGAGGCTGATGCCATAGGAGTTCTCGAGGATCTCCAGCGCATCATAATGTATGTTGTTGCGGATGATGGCGGCAAGGCAGACCGGGGAGCCGGCAGCTGCCCCCATCCAGAGGATATCGTGGTTGCCCCACTGGATATCGACCGAGTGGTAGCGCATGAGGCGCTCGATGATGCGCTCGGCATGCGGACCCCTGTCGTAGATGTCTCCCACGATATGGAGCCGGTCCACAGCCAGACGCTTGATGAGGCGGGCGAGCGAGCCGATGAAGTCGTCGGCGCTTCCCGTATCGATGATCGAGGTGATGATGCGCTGGTGGTAGAGCTGGCGCGCCTCGGGCTCATCGGGGCTCGAATGGAGGAGCTCATCTATTATATAGGCGTAGGAGACCGGCATGGCTTTCCTGACCTTGGAGCGGGTATAGGAGCCGGAGAGGTAGCGTGCCAGGCGCACGAGCCTCGTGAGCTCGATCGCATACCACTCCTCGGTCGCCTTGCCCTCCTCCTTCATGCGGCGGAGCTTCGCCGAAGGATAGTAGATGAGGGTGCAGAGGTCCTGCTGCTCGTCGGTTGTGAGCTCCATCCTGAAGATGGCCCTGACGCGCTCGCGGATGACGCCGGAGCAGTTGTTCAGGATATGCTCGAAGGCCTCATATTCTCCATGGATGTCGGAGACGAAATGCTCGGTCGCCTTCGGCAGGTTGAGGATGGCTTCGAGGTTGATGATCTCGGTGAAGGCTGCTTGGGCAGTCGGGAACTTCTCGGAGAGGAGCTCGAGATAGCGCAGATCGGCCTCGCTCGTTTCGGACATGGAATGCCTTCCGTTGCATTGCTGATATGTGGCCAGCGAATCTGGCTGTTGCTGAACTCTGATGATAGATCAAGTTCGCGTCCTGCCGCGTGCTTTCAGGAAGCGGCGGGCACAGGAGGTGGACGGCTGCGGAACGCTGGCATGAACAGAAAGGCACAGGGCCCATCGGGTATAGTCTTCAGCATGCTGATCCATGCAGGGAGCCAGGCCAGCACGGCGGTGCCGGCAAACTGATGGGGCACAGCAAGCCCCGTCCATCCAAGACCGAGCCCAGGAGGATATGCATCCGTGGAAGAGAATGACTTCGACAGCCTGAAGCGTGCTGGCACCGACGCCATGCGTGCGGTAGGCGACGCCTTCTCCAGCATCGACTTCAGCGAGGTCACGAGATCGGTCGGGAAGGCTGTCGAGGATATCGGACAGGCCATCGCAGGCATCGGGAAGGCCACCACGTCTCCCTATGTGATAGAAGATCCCGATGCATCCGGACGGGCATCCCGGCATGTTGCAGACGGTGTTCTCCTGATCCTGCTTGCGGTGCTCCCTCTGGTGGCGATAGGCGTCTGGTTCCTCATCCTCTGGCCGATCGCTGGCCTTGCCCTCTTCGTCCTTGCGGGCATCCTCTTCCATAGGGCATCCCGCAGCATAGCGAAAGGAAAGCATGAGCGCTCTTTCGCTGATGCCCTCAGCCGCATCGACCATGCCTTGGGCGAGCGCGAGGCCATTCCAGTGGCAGAGCTTGCGAAGAAGGTCCATATGCCCGTATCGCAGCTTCTGGAGGTCCTCGGCGAGGCCATCGAGCGGGGGCTCATCCCCGAGGGACATCTCGTGCCCGAAGGCAAGGCGCAGATGCTCTATCTCACCAATGCCGCAGCGTACGACGCTGAAGCGCAGAGGAAGTCGCATGATGCCGTCCCGGACGAGGGGTCTGCTGCGGTGGAGGATGCCAGGGTGGATGTCCCCTCTATCATGGCGGACCTGCCCGAAGATGCGCGCGAGGTCCTCTCATCTGCCTCGGCAAGCATCGAGAAGATCCGCGGGGCGGCTGCGGGGATCCAGGATGCAGAAGTCCGCGCTGAGCTTGAAGGCATCTGCTCCAAGACCGAGCAGATCTCTGCCTATATCATGCACCATCCTGAGACCGCTCCGCTGTTCCGGCGTGCGGCGACGTACTATCTGCCGACCACGGCGAAGCTCGCCGCATCCTTTGCCGAGCTCGAAGGGCACGACAAAGGAGCCCGGGTGGAGACGACACTCGAGGACCTGCGCGCCTCCTTCAAGGAGATGGAGGGCGCCCTCTCCAGGCTCTCGGATGAGCTGGTGCTCGACCAGTCGATGGATGTGCGCAGCGATATCGATGTTATGCGCACGATGCTTCGGCAGGATGGGCTCTCTGACGAATGATGCCGGGGAGCTGATGCCCCCGGCATCATCTGCCTTTTGCTACTGCTCCTTCGACGCTTCGAGGAGCTTCTGCTTGAGCTCGCCCTCGATCTGGGAGAGCTCGGCTTCTGCCTGATGGCGCTTCTCGCGGCCTTCGTCCTGGATGCGCTTCACCTCATCCAGGGTCGAGATGAGCTGCTCGTTCGTATGCCTGAGCGTCTCGATATCCACGATGCCGCGCTCGGCCTCCTGCGCCGCATCGACGGTCGCCACCTTGAGGCGGTCGGCATTCTTCCTGAGCAGGTCGTTCGTCATCTCCGTCACCTCGCGCTGGGCACGTGCGGCCTCGCCTGCATGCTCGATGCCGAGGGCGATGACCATCTGGTTCTTCCAGAGCGGGATGGTGTTGACAAGAGTGGACTGGATCTTCTCCGCCATCACGGCATCCGAGCTCTGGACGAGGCGGATCTGCGGCGCGGTCTGCAGCGCGATCTGGCGCGTGAGCTCGAGGTCGTAGATGCGCTTCTCGAAGCGGTCGCACTTCTGGGCGAGATCGCGTGCCGCCTGGGCATCCTCGGCGAGGCCTGAGGCTGCAGCCTTCTCCTGGAGCTCGGCAAGCTCCCCCGAGCGCACCTGCTCGAGCTTCTTCCGGCCTGCCACGATATACATCGTGAGCTCCTTGAAGTAGGACTCGTTCAGGGCGTAGAGCTGGTCCAGCATCGAGATGTCCTTGAGGAGGGTGTGCTGGTGTCCCTCGAGCACCTCTGATATCGCGCTGACGCTCTTCTCGACTTCGGCATAGCGGGTGCGGAGGCGCTCCAGATTGTTCCTTGTCTTGCGGAAGAGGCCGAAGGGGCCGGACTTCTCCTCCTTCTCGGGGTCGAAGCCCTTGAGCGTCACGATGAGGGTGCCGATATCGTCGCCAATCTCGCCGAGGTCCCGGCCCTCGACGCCGGCAAGGGCCCGCTCCGAGAAATCAGAGACCTTGCGCTGGGAGCCGACCCCGTAGGCAAGGACGCCTGCCGTATCCGTGATATCGATCTTGTCGACGAAGGCCTCGACCTTCTGCCGCTCCTCGTCGGTGAGGCAATCGGCGGGATCTGCCGCAGGCGTCTCGGGCTGGGCAGGCGCTGGCATGGGGTCCTGGGGCATGGGCGCATCTGCGCCGAACTCGAGCTCGGGCTCGGGGATATCGATGTCGTTCGAGCCGTCGTGCTCGCGCATATCTGGCATGGTCTCTCCCAATGGTTGTCGCTGGGCAGATTCGCAGCCCATTCTATCAGGGGCATGCTGCAGCCTTCTGGCGGAATCGCTGTGCGCAGCCGCTGGCCCGGCATATGCGCGGAATGGGCGTTTCAGAAGAAAGGTTGAATCCAGTTGTCAGCCGAACGCCTGAGGCCTGAACGGCATTCCAGCAGCT
>OMTG01000103.1 GCA_900313905.1 uncultured Actinomycetes bacterium
AGGATTTACGGAAACCCAGCCTTTCACGATGGGCCCTGCCACAGGCGGGGCCCTTCTTCTGCCACTGGCCGTGGATATGGGACCGCAGAGAAAGATGCCTAACATATTGTCTGATTGCAAGACAGACCGTAATATACTGGCTATCTGAGAGCTTTATAGTTCTGAATGGATAACGAACAGACCTGTCCACCTGATGAGTGAGGAGATAGCCATGCGTGTCGATGCCCGCAACCTTACCTGCCCGAAGCCGGTCGTCCTGGCGCTCGAGTCCCTGCCGAAGCTGGCAGAGGGCGAGTCCCTCGAGGTCGTCATCAACGACAATGTCGCGAAGGGGAACCTGACCCGCCTCGCCGAGCAGAAGAAGTGCGACCTCGAGGTGACCGAGGAAGGTGCCGACACCGTGATGAAGTTCACGCCGCGGGAGGCCGTGAGCTCGAAGCGCTCTGCCCTCGATGAGGCAGCGGACTTCTGCGAGATCCCCGACACCTCCTCCTCGGTCGTGATGTTCGGCGCCGACCATATGGGCGAAGGCAACGAGGAGCTCGGCCATGTGCTCGTGAAGGGCCTCATCTACGCCCTGGCCCATCAGGAGCGCGTCCCGAAGAAGATGATCTTCTTCAACGGCGGTGCACACCTGACCTGCGCAGGCTCCGAGTCAATCGAGGACCTGAAGGAGCTCGAGAGCCGTGGCTGCGTGATTCTCACCTGCGGCACCTGCCTCGACTATCTGGGCATCCGCGACCAGCTCCAGGTGGGCGGGGTCACGAACCTCTATGAGATCGCACAGACCATCTCCTCGAATCCGGGCGTGACCCGCATCTAGGACGATGATGGAATGATGGGGGAGCCGCTTGGAGATGCCTGGTGCATCCCGGGCGGCTCTTTTCGGAAGGAGACCTGATGCTTGCTGTAATCAGAGGGGCGGGCGACATCGCGACCGGCGTGGCGCTGCGCCTCTATAGGAGCGGGATCGAGGTCGTGCTCTGCGACCTTGCGGTGCCGACCTCCATACGCCGCACGGTCTGCATGAGCGAGGCGCTGAGGCTTGGCTCGTTCGTGGTCGAAGGCATCGAGGCCAGGAAGGCGGAATCTGCAGACGAGGCCAGAGAGCTTGCCAAGCAGGGCATCGTGCCGGTCCTGGCGGACCCCGAAGCGCACTGCATCGAAGAGCTTGCGCCTGAGGTCGTCGTCGATGCGATCCTCGCGAAGCGCAATCTTGGGACGACGAAGGACATGGCTCCTGTCGTCGTCGCCTGCGGGCCGGGATTCGAGGCAGGCTACGACTGCGATGCGGTCGTCGAGACGATGCGTGGCCACTATCTGGGACGGGTCTGGTATACAGGCAAGCCGATTCCCAACACGAACATCCCGGGCCTCATCGGCGGCTATGCGGGCGAGCGCGTGATGCGTGCTCCGGCTGACGGGACCTTCGAGGACGTGGCCGAGATTGGGCAGAAGGTCCATGCAGGAGACGTGTGCGGCACCGTGGCAGGACGGCCGATGGTCGCTACGATCGACGGAGTCGTCCGCGGCCTCATCCAGACCGGCGCCCAGGTGCACAAGGGCATGAAGTCAGGAGACGTCGACCCACGTGGCGTGGCCGCCTACGCGCGCTGCTCCTCCGACAAGGCGCTTGCGGTCGGGGGCGGCGTGCTCGAGGCCGTGCTCAACCTGTCGGGTGCTCTCAGAGAGGGGCGCCCGCTCAATGCGCGCCAGGGAGAGCGGCCGGTGCGCGACGACGAGGAGGAGTCCCAGTGAAGGAAGACATCAAGCTCACGAAGCTTGCGGAATGCGCAGGCTGCGGCGCGAAGGTCGGGGCAGGGGAGCTTGCGAAGCTCCTCTCGGGCCTGCCGGCACGCAAGGACCCGAACCTGCTCGTCGGCTATGACACCTCGGACGATGCAGCGGTCTACCAGCTCACGGATGACCTTGCGATGGTCGCGACCATCGACTTCTTCCCGCCGATCGCCGACGACCCCGAGACCTTCGGGAAGATCGCGGCGACCAATGCCCTCTCCGACATCTATGCGATGGGCGGGGAGCCGAAGATCGCCCTCAATGTGATGGCAGTGCCGGAAGACATGCCGAAGGAGGTCGTCCATGCGATCCTCAAGGGCGGCTACGAGAAGGTCTATGAGGCAGGGGCGACAATCGCCGGAGGGCACTCGATCTACGACAAGGAGCCGAAGTACGGCCTCGCTGTGACAGGCCTTGTGGATCCCAGGAAGATGCTCACGAATGCTGGGGCGCGTCCCGGCGATGTGCTGATCTATACGAAGCCTCTGGGCATCGGCCCCACGGTGACTGCCCAGAAGGCAGGCCTTGCGACGCCTGAGGGCGAGCACATGGCGCTCGAAGCCATGTGCACGCTCAACCGCTATGCCCACGATGTCTTCGTGTCCTATCCGGTCCATGCGGTGACCGATATCACCGGTTTCGGCATGCTCGGCCATCTCCTCGAGATGGCACAGGGGGCCGATGTGGCGATCGAGCTCGATGCGGATGGCCCCACGCTGATCCCCGGTGCGGAGGATGTGGCAGCGCTTGGCATCCTGCCTGCCGGCATGTACCGCAACCGCCATTTCGCCGAGAGCTCGGTCGCAGCAGACGACGATGTGCCGCTCTCCCGGATGGATGTGCTCTTCTGCCCGGAGACCTCAGGCGGCCTCATGATCGCCGTCCCCGCTGCATCGGCTGCTGCTCTCGTGGCGGATCTCACGGCACAGGACGGGGTCCTCTGCGCCGATGTGGTCGGCACAGTCGTCGACTACGAGGGCGGAGAGCGCATCCATGTCCACAAGGGAGGAAAGGAAGAGACCCATGAGCTCAGCTGATGAGACCTTCTGCGACAAGGCGTTCGTGGAGCAGCTCGACAAGGAGCTTTCCGCAGGACGGAGCTTCGTCCTCATAGGCGTCGCTGCCACGAAGGGGTCGATGCCACGTGCTGCCGGCGCCCGCATGGCGGCGCTTTCAGATGGCACCTTCATCGGCACGGTCGGTGGCGGCCGCGTCGAGCAGATGGCGCAGGAGCGGGCATCCCGGATCCTGGCAGGCGCGGAAGGCAATGCCATCGCGTGGTATACGCACGCGGTGACGAAGATGGCGTGCGGCGGCGATGCGCTCCTGACCTTCCGGAAGGTGGTGCCGGAAGACAGCTGGCGCACCTTCCTCGAGGGCATCCTCGCCCGGCTCGAGGGCGGTATCTCCTCCGTCCTCGAGGAGGACTGGAGCGACCCCGCTTTGCCCACCATCTCCTGCACCGATCTCGACGACCTGCCTGAGGGCGACCCCCGTGCGACCCTCGACGTCGCCTCGTGGGACGAGGAGAGGAAGATCTACCGGGCGCCGCTCGGGCCCGACCCCATCTGCTATGTCTTCGGGGCAGGGCATGTGGGCCAGGCGCTTGTGCCGGTCCTTGCACATATCGATTTCCGCGTCGTCGTCCTGGACGACCGCCAGGAGCTGGCACGTCCCGAGCTCTTCCCCGATGCGGAGGATGTGCGCTGCGGCAGCTTCGGCGAGCTTGCCCGCACGCTTCCCATCACGTCGCGCGACTACTGTGTCGTCGCGACCCATGGGCATGTGGCCGATATCGAGGTGCTCGAAGGGGCGATGAGGAAAAGGCCTGCCTATGTGGGCTGCATCGGGTCGAGGGGCAAGGCTGCCTTCGTGAAAAAGACGCTCGAGGAGGCGGGCGTTCCCGGCGTCGAGCGGCTCCATCTGCCGATTGGCGAGGACATCCTCGCGGTCACGCCCGCAGAGATCGCAATCTCGATCGCGGCGCAGCTGATACGGTGCCGAGCCGAGCTCAGGCCTGAGCGTCCCCACAGCCATTGATCTGAAGAGGCGTCCGCATGGATTGCGCGGAAGGAGGTGCCCTGCCGGGCAGGGTGCCTCCTCTTTCTGCCGTCTGCGGCTGATTTCATGCTGTTCAAACAAATAGTAAGGATAGCGGACGAATAGTATTGCAACATCTGCTAGCATGCTGTCCCAAGCGTTCCATTCAATTGAGTAGAACGAAGCCACGAGAGGGGATGCGATCATGAACAGTACTCTTTCGATGGGGCGCAGGAGCTTCATCGCGCTTGCAGCGGCAGCAGCCAGCACCCTTGCTGCCTGCGGCTCGACATCCACAGAAAGCTCAGGGAGCACGGCGTCGGAGCCTGTCGAGCTCAAGGTCTTCGCGGCCGCATCGCTCACGGAATCGCTCCAGAAGGCGGGGGACCAGTATGCGGCCGTGAACGAAGGAACCACGCTGAGCTTTAACTTCGATTCCTCCGGCACGCTCAAGACCCAGATCGAGCAGGGAGCGGCCTGCGATGTCTTCATCTCGGCTGGCCAGAAGCAGATGAACCAGCTCGATGCCACGAAGGGATCGGACGCAAACCCGGATGGCCTCGATTTCATCGATCCTGATACCCGCTTCGATATCCTCGAGAACAAGGTCACGCTCGTCGTGCCAGAGGACAACCCGAAGAGCATAACGAGCTTCGCCGATATGGCCGAGAAGCTGAAGGCAGGGGAGATCCTCCTCGATATGGGCAACAGCGATGTGCCGGTGGGGCAGTACACGCAGAAGATCCTGGCCTACTATGGACTGGATGAGGCAGCGCTTGCCGCAGCAGGCAATGTCACCTATGGCACGAACGTGAAGGAGGTCACGACCCAGGTCTCCGAGGGCACGGTCGACTGCGGCGTGATCTATGCGACCGACGCCCATTCGGCAGGGCTCACAATCGTGGACGAGGCGACCGAGGAGATGTGCGGCCGGGTCGTCTATCCGGCAGCCGCCCTCAAGGCCTCTGAGCATGAGGATGAGGCGAAGCAGTTCCTCGAGTTCCTCAAGGGGAGCGAAGCCTCGGCAGACTTCGAGGAGGTCGGCTTCACGCCGCTCGCCGAGGCCTAGGAAAAGGATGGGAAGCTGGGGCAGGGGCTGCGCAGAGCCTTGCCCCGCGCGACGTTGGGAGGCAGGACATGGACTGGTTTCCGCTCTGGAATTCCCTGCGCATCGCCCTGATCTCGACCATCGTCGTCTTCTTCCTGGGCATCTGGCTCGCGCAGGTCGTGGCACGTGCCCACAGGCTCGTGAAGGGCGTGCTCGATGTGGTGCTGACGCTGCCGCTCGTGCTGCCGCCGACCGTCGTGGGCTACCTGATCCTGCTTGTCGTCGGACCAAGGCGTCCCGTGGGTGCCTGGCTCCTGAATGTCTTCGGCGTGCAGCTGACGATGAGGTGGGAAGGGGCCATCATCGCGACACTGGTCGTGAGCTTCCCCTTGATGTACAGGACAGCCCGTGCTGCCTTCGAGGCCTTCGACCACACCCTGGCTGATGCCGGACGCACCCTCGGCAAGTCCGAGACCTGGATCTTCTGGCATGTGACGCTTCCGACCTGCCGTCAGGGCATCATCGGCGGCTGCGTGCTGGCCTTCGCCCGGGCGCTTGGTGAATACGGCGCGACCTCGATGGTCGCTGGCTATACGCCGGGCTCGACAGCGACGGTCTCGACGACGGTCTACCAGCTCTGGCGCACGGGAGATGATGCCGGGGCTCTGAGGTGGGTCCTCGTGAATATCGCGATCTCGGCGGTGGTGCTCCTGGCCTTGAACTTCTTCGAAGGGCGCACGAGGCGTGTCGTCCGTGCAGCGTCTGCAGGAGGTGCACGATGAGCCTCGAGGTGCAGATCAGGAAGCAGCTTGCCTCCTTTCCGCTCGATGTCGCCTTCACGGTCGAGGATTCCCACGAGATATTGGCCCTTCTCGGCGCATCGGGCTGCGGGAAATCGATGACGCTGAGGTGCATCGCAGGGCTCGAGAAGCCCGATTCGGGGCGCATCGTCCTGAACGGACGGGTGCTCTTCGACTCCGATGCCGGCATCGACCTCTCGCCCCAGGAGCGGCATGTGGGCTATCTCTTCCAGAGCTATGCGCTCTTCCCGACCATGAGCGTGATCGCGAATGTCAAGGCTGGCATCGCAAGTGGCACGCGGCGGGAGAAGGAGGAGAAGGCACGCAAGCTCCTCTGCGGCCTCCATCTCGAGGGGACCGAGGGCCTGAAGCCCGCCCAGCTCTCGGGCGGCCAGCAGCAGCGGGTGGCGATTGCCCGCATCCTGGCCTCGGAGCCTGAGCTGCTGCTGCTCGATGAGCCGTTCTCGGCGCTCGATGGGTATCTGCGCTGGCAGCTCGAGATGGAGCTCTCAGACCTCCTCCACAGCTTCCCTGGAGGCACCATCTTCGTCTCCCACAACCGCGACGAGGTCTATCGCCTCTGCGACACCGTTTCCGTCATCGCCCGTGGCAGGTCGGACCCGAAGATCTCGATCAAGGAGCTCTTTGCAGCGCCCCAGAGCCTTGCTGCGGCCCTGATCTCGGGCTGCAAGAACATCTCGAAGGCGGAGCTCGTGCGCAGGGAGGACGGGAGAGCCCTTGTCTCCTGCACAGACTGGGGGCTCAGCCTCTGGACCACCCTGCCTGTTCCGGAGCACCTCACCCATGTGGGGATACGGGCCCACTATTTCGAGATTGCTGGGACTGATAGGGTGGCGCAGATGTCCGGCAAGGAGGAGAATTGCTTCTCGTGTCCGGTCGCACGCGTGATCGATTCGACCTTCTCGACGATCGTGATGCTCGAGACGCCGGCAGGCGTGCCTCTGCGCTACGAGCTCGGGAAGGACGCATGGGCACAGCTCGGCAATCCTGCCGCGATGGCAGTGGCGATCTCGCCCGATCTCGTGATGCCGCTCGAGGACACGACAGCATGATGATGGCAGGCAGAGCCTGCCTGGAAAGGAACCTGGCCTGTGGAGGATAGTGAAGGAAGGAGCATACGCTACCTTCGCCTCTCGATAACCGACCGCTGCAACTGCCGCTGCCAGTACTGCATGCCCGAGGCGGGCGTGCCGATGCTGACGCATAGCGAGATATGCCGCTACGAGGAATATGCGGAGATGGTCAGGGTCCTGGCCAGGATGGGGGTCACGAAGGTCCGCATCACGGGCGGAGAGCCGCTCGTGCGCCGGGGCGTCGTGGACCTGGTCCGCATGCTCAAGGCGATTCCCGGCATCAATGAGGTGGACCTCACGACGAATGCCTGCCTCCTGGCGCCTCTGGCAGCTCCCTTGAGGGAGGCGGGGCTCGACCGGCTGAACATCAGCCTCGATACGCTGAAGCCTGAGGTCTACCGCCAGATCACCCGCACCGGCGAGCTCGCAGATGCCCTCTCAGGCATCGGCGCCGCGAAGGAGGCAGGCTTCTCGCAGCTGAAGCTCAACTGCGTCCTTCTGGGTGGCGTGAACGACGAAGAGATCCCCGACCTCGCCCACCTTGCAGAAGATGAGGAGATCGTCGTCCGCTTCATCGAGCTCATGCCGATAGGCCCCTGCGTCCAGTGGCCGCATTCCCGCTTCATCTCGGCCGAGACCGTGCTCGAGCGGGTGCCAGAGCTTGTGCCCTGCGGATCGGACGGCGTGGCAGGGCTCTACACGGCACCGGGCTGGAAAGGGAAGATCGGCCTCATCAGGCCCATGAGCAGGAGGTTCTGCTCAGGCTGCACGAGGATCAGGATAACGTCCGATGGCAAGCTCAAGCCCTGCCTGCACTCCTCTGACGAGATAGCGCTGAGGGGCCTTTCGGGAGCTGCGCTCGAGGATGCGATACGCGCTGGCATCGCCCTGAAGCCTGCCCATCACGAGATGGGCGAAGGCCATGCAAGCTCATCAAGGCGTGCCATGAACGAGATAGGAGGATGAGCCCTGATGGAGCTCACACATATCAATGACCAGGGGCGGGCCCGCATGGTCGATGTCACGGAGAAGCCGAAGACGGACCGCCGTGCCCGTGCCCATGGGAAGGTCCATATGGCACCTGAGACCCTGGAGCTTGTCCGTACGGGCGGCATCAAGAAGGGCGATGTCCTGGCGGTCGCCCAGGTCGCCGGCATCATGGCGGCAAAGCGCACGTGGGAGCTCATCCCGATGTGCCATCCAATCCAGCTCACGGGGATCGACATCTCCTTCACGTACGAGGAGGATGGGATCTCCCTTGTGGCAGAGACCCGCTGCACCGGTGAGACCGGCGTCGAGATGGAGGCCCTGACGGCAGCATCGGTCGCATCGCTCACGATCTACGACATGTGCAAGGCCGTGCAGCGCGACATGGAGATCGACGAGGTCTGCCTCCTCGAGAAGGAGGGCGGGAAGTCCGGCCACTTCGTGCGGGAGGAGATGCCGCAGGGAAGGGAGCTCATCGCTGAGGGGCACGTGCTTGCGACCTGCATCTCCGAGGAGAAGGGGACACGCAAGCATCCCGTCGATGCGCTCGAGCTCGTGGTGGGCAAAGGCATTGCAGGCGATGCCCATGCGGGCAACTGGCACCGCCAGGTGAGCTTTCTCGGCAACGAGGCCGTGGACCGCATGCGGGAGCGCGGGCTCGATCTCAAAGCAGGCGATTTCGCGGAGAACGTGCTCACAGAGGGAATCGATCTGCCGCAGCTTCCGGTCGGCACGCTGATCGAGGCGGGATCGGCCACGCTCGTGGTGACACAGATCGGCAAGACCTGCCACAATGACTGCGAGATCCGCCGCCTCACCGGCATGTGCGTGATGCCGACAGACGGGATATTCTGCATCGTGCTGAAGGATGGGACGATTGCGGCAGGAGACCGCATCCGTGCCTACAGGGCCTGAGAGGAGAGGGACCATGAAGCTTGTGAGGACCGAAGAGGCAGTGGGCCATGTCCTCTGCCACGATATGACGCAGATCGTCACGGGAGGCACCGACAGCCAGGGGCATGAGAAGGAGCGCTTCAAGGGGCCGCGCTTCCGCAAGGGCCATGTGGTGCAGCCGGAGGACATCCCGGTCCTGCTCTCGATGGGGAAGGAGCACCTCTACGTCTGGGAGATGGAGCCCGGCATGCTCCACGAGGACGAGGGGGCAAAGCGTCTGGCGGCACTCTGCCTCGGCGAGGGCTGCGTCGCCTCAGGCGAGCCCCGCGAAGGCAAGATCGGCATCAATGCCGCGACAGACGGTGTCTTCCTCGTCGATACGGAGCGCCTCTTTGCGGTGAACAGCACCGACCAGGTGATGATCGCCACGCGGAAGGGGAACTTCGGCGTGAAGGCGGGCGATGCCCTGGCCGGCACCCGCGTGATCCCGCTCGTTATCCCCGAGACGATGCTTGCTGCGGCTGAGGCAGCAGCGGATGTGGCCACCTTTGGCCCCCTCATGCGCGTCGCGCCCTACAAGCTCAAGTCCGCTGCCATCATCGCGACCGGCTCCGAGGTGAAGCGTGGCCTCATCGAGGACACGTTCACGCCGGTCGTCGTCCGCAAGCTCGCTGCCTTCGGAATCGAGTGCGCCTCCATCGCCAAGCCTGGCGATGATATGGCAGACCTCGTCTCTGCCATCGATGCAGCCCGGGCCCAGGGTGTCGATATGGTCGTCTGCACGGGCGGCATGAGCGTCGATCCGGATGACAACACGCCGGGTGCCATCAAGCGCGCCGGGGCCCGCATCGTGACCTACGGGGCGCCGGTGCTTCCAGGAGCGATGCTCTGCGTCGGCTACTTTGACGGCGAGGATGGTGCGTCGGTGCCGATTGTGGGACTTCCGGGCTGCGTCATGTACAACGCGGCGACCGTCTTCGACCTCGTGCTGCCCAGGATCGCAGCAGGCATCCCGCTCGTGAAGCGCGATTTCGTCGAGCTCGGCGAGGGCGGGCTCTGCCTCGGATGCAAGCCCTGCACCTTCCCGGTCTGCCCCTTCGGCAAGTGAGGAGGATCTTCGATGCATGCAGAGGAGAAAGCGTCCGATTTCCCGGCACGGGTGATCACGGTGAGCGACCGCTCCTTCCAGGGAGTCCGTCCTGATGGCTCGGGGCCGGCGCTCGTGGCGCTCCTGGCCGAGGAAGGCTATCAGGTGGAGCCGGAGGCGGCAATCGTGCCGGATGAGCAGGACCAGATCGCTGCGGCCCTGAGACAGGCCGTCGCCGACGATGTGGCACTCGTCCTCACGACAGGCGGCACCGGATTCGCTCCCCGCGATGTGACGCCTGAGGCGACGCTCTCCGTGGTCGAGCGCCGCTGCCCCGGCATCCCCGAGGCGATGCGGGCGGTCTCGCTTGCCATCACGCCGCACGGCTGCCTCTCCCGCGAGGAGGCGGGCATCTCAGGCCACACCTTGATCATCAATCTCCCGGGAAGCCCCAAGGCGGCACGGGAGAACCTCGGAGCGGTCCTGCCGGCGCTGCCGCATGGGCTAACGCTTCTGAGGGTGCCTGGCCCCCACGACTGCGCGAAGAGCTCCTAGGCAAGACGCACGATCTCGGCGTTGCGGATGCTGCCGGCATAGACCGGAAGCGTGCAGCCAAGATAGCTGAGCGCTGCTGCGAAGGCGGAGGCAGCCTCTGCCGCGCTGTCTTCTGCCTGGTTCACGAAAAGGGCATCAGGCGCGATCTGGCCTGAGGCCAGCTCAGAGGCAACGACGCGCGCTGTACGCTCGGGCGTGGCAGCATCCTCTGTGCTGCAGCCGGCACGCTCGGCAAAGAGGGCAGGGCGATGCGCTGAGCGTGCAATGGGCCGTCCGAAGCCCGAGGCGCCGAGGACGAGGACGCACCGGGCTGCGCAGGCGGGGACCACAGGCTCATGCGGGCCATGTGCTTTGAGGGGCAGCATGTGGGAGCCGTCTGCCTCGATAAGGAGATAGCCAGCCACCTCGGCAAGCGGTGCGATTCCGAAGGAGGGACAGCAGAGCTTCTTCTCGCCCTTCACAAGGCACTGGTCTGCGACATAGGCGAGATGGATTTTCCGGAGTGCTGTGGCGGCCTCTTCGAGGGTGGCGCCTGCTATCAGCGGAAGGCCCTGCGGCGGCCAGAGATGGGTCGTCGTCGTGAGGGCGATTGTGGCATCAGGATGCTCTGCTGCAAGCCCGCGGCCGAGCTTCTCCATAAGGGACGTCTTGCCGCCCGAGCCGATGAGGGAGACTATGCGGGCACCCTGCAGCAGGGCTTCGGCGAATGGTGCTGTCTCCTGCGTGCCCCGATGCATGCGCTCTCCTGTCTGTGTGCTGTCTCCAACCAGTGTAGCCGCACTTTCCCCATGCCGCGGCCTTATGCCCTCTTTTTGCAGGCCGGGCAAAACTCCCGTCCAGGTGGATGCTCAGGGGTGTCTTGGTGCAAAATAACGATATGCTTACATGAAAGGCAGCTTACGAGACGCGCGATGCTGGGCATCGGGCGCATTCTGGGTCAGAGGCACAAGCAGTTCGCAGGAGGACAGCATATGTTGGAGCTCGAAGAGCGTATCCGTCGTGATGGCACGGTGAAGACCGGCGATGTCCTGAAGGTAGACAACTTCCTGAACCACCAGATGGATGTGGAGCTCTTCCAGAAGATGGCCCGCCAGTGGAAGGCGGACTTCGCTGATGCCCCCATCAACAAGATCCTCACGATCGAGGCTTCCGGCATCGGCATCGCTGCCATCGTCGCTGCAGAGTTCGGCGTGCCGGCCGTCTTCGCGAAGAAGAGCCAGAGCATCAACCTCGACGGCGAGGTCTATACGACGAAGATTCGCTCCTTCACGCATGGCCGCGTCTACGATGTGATCGTCTCGAAGAAGTTCCTGGGACCCGAGGACCATGTCCTCATTATCGATGACTTCATGGCGAACGGATGCGCGATGGAGGGGCTGCTCGAGATCTGCCACGAGGCAGGGGCGACCGTCGAAGGCATCGGCATCGCGATCGAGAAGGGCTTCGAGCCGGGCGGCAAGAAGCTGCGCGAGCAGGGCTATAGGGTCGATTCGCTCGCAATCGTCGAGTCCATGGACCCCGAGACGAACGAGATAGTCTTCCGCCACTAGAAGTCCCCTACAGAATGCCGCTGGGAGGCCTGCTGCAGAAGTGCGGCAGGCCTCCTGCTAGACTGGTGGACAGTCTTCATCCGGAAGGAAGGTCCATGCCGCTCCAGAAGCACCGTTCCCTTGTTATCGCCTTCGATTCCACGACCCAGGCGCTTGCCGCAGAAGCCCTCTGCAAGGAGCAGGGGCTTCCCGGACGCATCATCCCGCTTCCGGCCGAGATATCGGCAGGCTGCGGGCTTTCGTGGAAGGCGGAGCCGGAGGAGCGGGATGTGCTCACAGCTGCCCTCGATGAGGCAGGCATCATCTGGAAGGGCGCCTATGTCCTCGACATCTAAGCTGATCTATCTCGACAATGCAGCGACGACGCTCAGGAAGCCGGACTGCGTCGTGGAGGCGGTCACGAAGGCGCTCTGCACGGTCGGCAATGCCTCGCGGGGAGCCCATGCAGAATCTCTTGCAGCCTCGCGGGTGGATTTCCGCTGCCGCCAGCAGCTGGCAGCGCTCTTCGGCTGCCGTCCTGACCATGTCTGCTTCACGGCGAACTCGACCGAGGCCCTGAACATTGCCCTGATGGGTCTTCTCAATCCAGGCGACCATGCCATCTCGACCGTGACCGAGCACAACTCGGTGCTGCGTCCGCTCTTCCGCCTGGAGGATGAGCGGAAGGTCGAGGTGAGCCTTGTCGGGACCGATGGGGAGGGCAGGCTCCGCTACGAGGAGTTCGAGCGCTTCCTGCAGCCGAACACGAAGCTCGTCGTCGTGAACCATGCCTCCAACGTCTGTGGCAACCGGGCAGAAATCGCCCGCATCGGCGCCTTCGCGCATGACCATGGCCTCATCTTCGTCGTCGATGCCTCGCAGACCGCCGGAACGGTCCCGATCGATATGGACGCCTGCCACATCGATGTGCTCTGCTTTACAGGGCACAAGAGCCTGATGGGTCCCCAAGGGACGGGCGGCCTCTGCATCCGCGAGGGGATCGAGATCCGGCCCTGGAAGGTTGGGGGCACGGGCGTCCATTCCTACGACAGGCACCAGCCCCAGGACTATCCGACACGGCTCGAGGCAGGTACCCTCAACAGCCATGGGATTGCCGGGCTTTCCGCTGCCCTGGGCTACATCGAGCAGACAGGCATCGATTGCATCGCTGCGCATGAGGAGCAGCTCATGCGCCAGTTCTATGAGGGGGTGCGCGGCATCGAGGGGGTTCAGGTCTACGGGGACATCGCAGAGGAACTCCAGCCGAAGCGCTCGGCAATCGTCGCCCTCAACATCCGGGACTACGACTCGTCTGCCGTATCGGACGATCTGGCGAGCCGTTTTGGCATCGCGACCCGTCCCGGCGCCCACTGTGCCCCGCTCATGCACAAGGCGCTCGGCACCGTCGAGCAGGGCGTCGTCCGCTTCAGCTTCGGCTGGTTCAATACCGAAGCTGAGGTCGATGAGGCGATTGCGGCTGTCGCTGAGATTGCCCGCTAGGAGCCTTGGCAGCATCGGGAGGTGCACTCAGTTCGTGGACGAGCGGGTGTCCTTGGGGCTCTCGAAGGTCTTCTGGTAGACGATGGAGGCCTCGCAGATTGCCCGGACGTAGTCTTCGACGGGCACGGGTCGGCGCACTTCCGAGCAGTAGTGGAAGTACTCGAAGGTCAGCGTCGTGAAAGCCCAGGCCTCCGTGTCGAGATCCTCCTTCAGCATGCCTGCCTGCGAGAGGATATCGAGGGAATCGGCAACGATCTGGCGCACATGCTCCTCGACCGTGGCGCCATCCACCTCGAACGTGCGCAACGGTATGAGGCTCTCGGTGGGGGAGGGGCCGGGGAAGTCGGCTGCAGTGCTGGGCTGATGCTGCGCCAGACACTGGACGGCGCCGATGACCTGGTCGCGGAGGCGGCCAAGCTCGCGCTTCGCGAGAGAGGATGCCACCTCGTATTTGTCATGGTAGTGCCGGTAGAAGGTGCCCTTGTTCACAAGGGCCTCCTGGCAGATGTCCTGCACCGTGATCTTCTCCAAGGGAAGCTTCCCCAGAAGCGTGATGAGCGCCTGCTCGATGGCCTTCCTGGTGCGCAGGACCCGGAGGTCTGTGGAATTTTCTCGATGCATAGTGTCCTTTTCGCGACTGATTTGCCGATGTCCGTATGCACATCTGAAGTAATAGATACATAGTGTATGTATAACATCAGTACATATACTAGTTTACACATTTGAGATATGGGTATCCAACAGGCGATACTTCTTTTATGAAGACTCTATAGGTCCTGAGGACGGGAGAGAAAGCATGCAGAACAAGGTGGTGCACGCCGCAGAGCGCAAGGCGTTCTCGACGGTCATCGACGCGATCATCAAGGCGGGCTCGGGCGAGGACCGCGAGAAGAACATCCAGCATCTCGTGGACATGGCGACAAAGCTCCTGAAGGATTCGGTGCCGGGTGCTGCCAAGGGCATCCATACCGCCCTCTATCCGGGATCGAAGTGGGAGCAGTGGATCTTCCGCGTCATCGACGAGACCGACCCCAACATCCTGAAGACCGCAGTCCTCAACGGCGCCTATGAGGCAGCCTTCCGCGGCTACCGCGACACGATCGCGAATGCCGAGAAGCTCCAGTGCAATGTCCCCTGGATCGTGATCTTCGATCCGACCTCTGCCTGCAACAAGCACTGCGTCGGCTGCTGGGCGGCAGACTACGAGCGCACCCTCAATCTCTCCTTCGACGAGATGGACCGTCTTGTGACCGAGGCAAAGGCCCTGGGCACCCATCTCTTCATGCTCACCGGCGGTGAGCCGCTTGTGCGCAAGCGCGATGTCCTGAAGCTTGCGGAGAAGCACAATGACTGCCTCTTCAACATCTTCACGAATGCGTCGCTCATCGACCAGCCGTTCTGCGACGAGGTCAAGCGCCTCGGCAACCTGATCTTCTCGGTCTCCCTCGAGGGCACAGAAGAGTCCAATGACGGAAGGCGTGGCGAGGGCTCCTATCAGGAGGTCATGCGCGCCTTCGACCTGATGCACAAGAATGGCCTGCTCTATGGAACCTCGACGGCCTATACCCGCCTCAACACCGAGCTCGTCACCTCGGATGAGTACTTCGATACCATCATAAGCAAGGGCTGCCGCTGGGCCTGGTATTTCCACTACATGCCGGTGGGCGAGGGTGCCAATGCCGATCTGATGCCGACGATCGAGCAGCGCAAGTACATGATCGACCGCATCCGCACCGTCCGTGGCTATACGGGCGGCAAGCAGATCTTCGCGATGGACTTCCAGAACGACGGGGAGTATGTGGGAGGCTGCATCGCAGGAGGCCGCATCTTCTGCCATGTGAACGCCCGCGGCGACGTGGAGCCCTGCGTCTTCATACACTACTCCAATGCGAACATCCGCGACATGAGCTGGCAGGAGTGCCTGCACCAGCCGATCTTCCAGGCCTACCGCGAGAACTACCCGTGGAACCAGAACATGCTGCGTCCTTGCCCGATGCTCGAGAACCCCGAGATCCTGCCGCGCATCGTGCACGAGGCGGATGCCAAGTCGACCGAGTATGTCACGCCGGAGGATGTCGACCATCTCTGCGCACGCACCGCGCCGTATGCAAAGGCGTGGGAGCCGGAAGGCAACCGCATCTGGCTCGAGCAGCATCCGACCGGCAAGAAGGAATATGGAAACGATGTCTCAGGCAAGAGCCCGAAGGAGCGTGCCGAGCGCATCGAGGCCGACGACAAGCGCCATGAAGCAGTCCTGAGCTAGCTTCTGAACGAGCCCCCTCCTTCCTCATGATGCCCTCCTGGATGCGCTCCAGGAGGGCATCTTTGCTCCTATGCCATCTCACGGGCAAGGCGCGTCAGTTCCTGATCCATCAGGAAGAGGAGCTCCGGCGTGCTCTCTTTGCGGCCTCCTTCGAGCCATGCAAGAAGGACGCCGGCCAGGGCGCCATACCTGAGGCCCGCTGCGATGCGGGGCGGCACGGAGCCGGTGCGCTCTGGCTTGTGCGCCACCAGCCTTGCTGCCTCCAGCATATGGCAGGCGAAGATCATGTCCTCGCGCCCATTCTCGAGCAGGATCTCGAGCGTCTCGGGATGGGCTGCCCAGTAGGCGAAATAGCGCTCCGCTCTCTTCCGCTCCGGCATGCTGTCTGCTGTCCCGCTGCCCAGAGCCTCTTTCAGGCCCTCATCGAACTTCCATGCCAGGATGTCTGCCACATCGTCGAAGCTCCGGTAGAAGGTTGTGCGGGCGATCCCCGACTCACGCTGGAGATCGCTCACCGATATGTCTGAGAGCGGCTTTTCTGCGAGCAGGCCTCTCAAGGCCTCCTACAGAAGCTCTGCCGAGCGCTGGGCCCGTCTGTTGTCATGTACATGGAACACGGCTGCTCTCCTTCGGACACGCAAAGGCCAGCGTGCAATGCACGTTGTCCGCACAACGATGGAAAGGCAGGCATCTTCGGTGCCTGCCCTCGGCCAAAGCAGCTTGAGCCTGCCTTGGCCGAGGGCGGCAGATCTCTCTGGCGTCCCAGGAGCAGCAATCATCAGGGGAGCCAGGCAGAGCTCCCAATCGTCGTTTCCTCCACCTGCCCGAGGCGTGCTCGCAGCAGGGCGTTTTCGCAGGCGGGGACATAGGGCGCTGCCTCCATCTGCCGTGAGGAAGGCAGCGCAAAGGAGCATGCTGTTCGTGGTCGTGGCGCCATTCCTGCTCCTTGTCCCTTTTATTCCCGCTCCCGGTCGTCTCAATCGCGATCGCAATTTCAGCTTTGCGGGGCGTGCCTTGCGGTCTCGATGGCGGATGGCTGCAGGGCGCAGACATGGGTAGGTATTGAATGACAGGAATGAAGGCCGGCTGTGGCTGGCCGTGGCTTGTGAGGAGAACGATCCATGGATCTGCTTGAAGAGTTGAAGGGGCGCCCCAGCGGAGAGCTTCCGCTCGAGCTGGTCGGGGCGCTGGCGAACCCGCATATCACGCTCACCGATTTCGCTGCACAGGAGGAGCTCGTGGGTGACCGAGCCCTGCAGGCAGAGGTGGGATACCGCAAGGATGGGGAAGGGGTATGGCAGGTCTCCTACTGCTGCCCCATGCCCGCTGTCACCCCTGACATGCTCAGATGGTGGTACTGGTGGTATCCGAAGGGCGATGTGCGCTATCAGGCCTGGTATCCCGAGAGCCATGAGAGCGTCGGGTACCGTGAGAGCGACCGTGACTATTTCGAGCGTGGCGTGCGCCCGAGCTTCCACGACAACGAGCTGCATGTGGTCCATCGCGTCGGTAAGGACCGGATGCCCTTGGCAGTGAAGTACGTGAAACCGGAGGAGTTCGCATTCGATACGAAGGCGCTCCACAAGGCAGGGGTGCCCATCGCCTTCTGCGCCAAGATCGGCTCGAACCGGGGCGCCATGCTGCATACGGCAGCGACCCAGCTCTATCTCAAGTCAGATGAAGGTGGCCTGGAGCTTGTGGGCCGCTACTGGATCGGCCAGCTCCTGCCCTGGAAATGGATGCGGAAGAGGATGACGGGAGAGGAGCTCGCGCACGACGTGTGCGAATATGCCCTCATCGCCTCACGCAACCTGGCTGAGCGCCTGCCTGAGCTCTATGCGGCATATGGGCCAGGGGATGAGGCATACCAGGAGGAGGCGCCTGCCTCGGCGAAGCGGAAGAAGAAGCATTAGCGCTCAGCGCTCGCTGTCTGGGTTCCAGAGGCTGCTCACGATATCGACCATGTGCTCAGGGGATTCCTGGTAGCCTCTGCGGGCCCAGGCCCAGATCACGCCGCAGACCCCGCAGCCGATGAAGCATCCCTGATAGTAGCCCTCTGTGCTCGGTCCGCTGGCGAAGGCGCGCTCAAGCGGGCTGATCATGAGGGAGCGCTCATGGCTCGTGCCAAGCACGATATCGACCGTCTCATGGATCGAGAGATAGAACTCGAAGACGAGCTGCAGGAGCTGGGTGCGCGTGAAATCGCAGCTCTTGCCCCGCGTGGTGCGGTCCTCTTTCACTTCTTCCAGATAGCGCCCCCACAGGCGCTCGATCTGGTAGGAGAGCAGCTCGTCCTTGCTACTGAAGTAGCGGAAATAGGTCGTGCGCCCGACATGGGCGCGCTCCACGAGCTCGTTGACCGAGATCTTCTCCACGGGCTTCTCCTGCATGAGGGAGACGAGTGCCGTCCCCAGGCAGTCCTTCAGGTATTCGGTCGTGACCGCGCGGCGCATGGGCCCTCCTCGCAGAAAGGTATCTCTTCCAGCTTTCGTACCACTTTGCAGTCTAGCGCTCATCTGCCGATAGCATAGGTACAAACGTACCAATATCGGCGACAGGAGGGCATATGGGCTGCCTGGATGGGAAAGTGGCGGTCGTGACGGGGTCGGGCCAGGGCGTGGGCCGGGGCATCGCGGAATACTTTGCCGCACAAGGCGCTGAGGTCGTGACGAACAACCGCCATCCGCTCATGCCGGAGGAGCGGCCAGCCGATGAGCCGGAAGAGGAGTTCGAGCGCTACCGGGCACTGCGGGGCGATGCGGAAGCGACCGCATCTGCCATACGTGCCAGAGGAGGGCAGGCTGTCGCCTGCTTCGGCGATGTGGCGGATCCGGAGGATGCGAAGCGCCTCGTCGATTGCGCCATCCACGAGTTCGGCCGCATCGATATTCTCGTGAACAATGCAGCTGGCCTGGGGCAGGGGACGATCGAGGAGACCTGTGAGGAGTCCTGGCAGCGCCAGACACGGGCCAAGCTCGATGGAGCCTTCCATACGATGCACTATGCGGTGCCCTACATGAAGAAGCAGGGTGGCGGGTGCATCCTCAACTGCTCCTCCAATGCCTGGCTGGGATTCTCTGGCCTCGATGCCTACAGTGCCGCCAATGCCGGCGTGGTCGGCCTTACCTGGGCCGCCTCCAAGGAGCTCTTCGAGTACGGGATCAGGGTCAATGCCTACTGCCCCCAGGCGGACTCGCCCGGCCATGTCCGGGAATTCGGACGGACCGTGAGGCAGCTGGCTCAGGAGACCGGCGAGGCTCCCGATCCCGAGGTGATCGCCCACGCCGAGCGCATGCATGGGACAGCGTATGATATGGCGCCTTTCCTGGCCTGGCTCGCGACCGATGCGGAAAAAGGGATATCGGGCAGTGTCTTCCAGGTCACGGGTGCTGGCCTCATCGCACGCTACACGGAGCCGGAGGTCGTGGCGAAGATGGAGAAGGACGAGGGCCCCTGGACGATCGAGGAGCTCGACGACGAGGCGCCTTCCGGCCTCTTCCACGGCTACGAGAGCATCGCTTCGGTCGATGACTGGGGAGATCCTGCTGCTGCAGATCCCATCCTGCGCCACGGCATCATCTTCCCGAAGGGGAAGCCCGCCTCAGGAATCCCCGGCGAGGCCTATCTCAATCTGCTGGTCGGGCCAGACGATCCTTCGGGCTGCGCTCTGGGCACGGTGACCTTCGCTCCCGGCGTGATGAACGACTGGCATGAGCATGAGGGGTGGCAGATCCTGGCCTGCCTGGGAGGGCTCGGCGTCTACGAGGACAAGGAAGGCCGGAAGTGCTTCATGCGTCCGGGCGATGTGGTGAAGGTGCCGCCCCATCTCTCCCATCGCCATGGCGCAGCGCCCGGCCAGAGCTTCAGCCAGCTCGGGCTCGTGCTGCCAGCACAGGACTGAAACATCTTCCTTCTTGCCCTCTGCGCCTGTGGCGCTCTGGGCCAGCCCGTATCCTGCTATGCTGGCTATGCTGCCAGAGCCGATGCTGAGGAGGATGCGCTGATGGAATCCCCGATCGATGCCTATATCGCAGAGCAGGCAGAAGAGGCGAGGCCCTATCTGCTCGAGATGCGCACTGCCATCAGGCAGGCGCTGCCTGATGCTGAGGAGAAGATCGCATGGGGGATGCCGACATGGCATCAGGGCAGGAACCTCATCCACATGGGCGCTGCCAAGCACCATATCAGCATCTATCCCGGCGCCGAAGCCGTTGAAGCCTTCGCGCCAGAGTTCGACCGCCTCGGGTTGGGATACAGCAAGGGAGCCATACGTGTGCCCTATGAGGAGCCGCTGCCGCTTTCCCTCGTCTTCCGCATCGCCACCTGGTGCCTGGAGCAGGCACGCTGAAGAAGGATGGGAAGATAAAGCGCAGGATGGGTTGCACAATCAGGCCATGGCGGGAAGAGGACCTTCCCCAGATGGTCGCCATCTGGAATGAGGTCGTCGAGGACGGGAAGGCCTTCCCGCAGACCGAGAAGCTGGGCCAGGAGTCAGGCAGGGAGTTCTTCTGTGGCCAGCACACCGCTGTCGCAGCCGAAGGCGACAAGGTCTTCGGCCTCTACATCCTGCATCCGAACAATATCGGCAGGGTCGGCCATATCGCGAAAGCAAGCTATGCGGTGCGGAGGGACGTACGGGGCAAGCATATCGGAGCCCTTCTCGCTGAGGACAGCCTGCGCGAAGCGAAGGAAGAGGGATATCGGATCCTCCAGTTCAATGCGGTCGTCGCCTCGAATGTGCATGCGTATGACCTCTACCTCAGGGAGGGCTTCACCGATCTTGGCACCATCCCTGGCGGCTTCCTGAACAAGGAAGGGGACTACGAGGACATCCATGTGATGTACCACCTGCTCTAGCAAGATGTCGCTCTGATATACGTTGCATGCATAACAAACTCATAGCAATAGGTATCATAGGCATATACTCCAGACGGATAGAATCTCTTGTGGAACGCAACGCAAGACACAGGAGAGGAATGCTATGGATACCTACAGCTTCTATGCACCGACCCGGGTCCTTTTCGGGGCAGGCCAGCTCCAGAATCTGCACACCCTGCCGATGCCGGGCACGAAGGCGATGATCGTCACCTCGAACGGCAAGTCCACGATCGTGAATGGCTCGCTCGATGCAACGGAGAAGGAGCTCGAAGCTGCAGGCTGCAGCCATGCCCTCTTCAACAAGGTCGCTGCCAACCCCCCTCAAGGCTGTCGTCGAGGAGGGCGCCCAGTTCGCCCGCAGCAATGGCTGCGATTTCGTCGTCGCCCTGGGTGGCGGCTCCGTGATGGATGCAGCCAAGAACATGGCCATGCTGGCACCGCAGGCAACCGATGACCTGTGGGACTTCGTCTTCACGGCCCATGGCAAGAAGCAGGTGCCGGAGGCGGCGCCCCTGCCCTGGATCGCCATCACCACATCTGCCGGCACGGGCTCCGAGGTCGACTCCGCAGGCGTCATCACGAACCCCGATACGAAGGAGAAGATCGGCGTCGGCGGCTTCCCGGGGATGATGGCGACATACGCGATCGTCGACCCTGAGCTCATGCGGACCGTGCCTGCCAAGTACACGGCCTACCAGGGCTTCGATGCGCTCTTCCACAGCCTCGAGGGCTACATCTCGAAGCGCCACAACCCGATGAGCGACATGGTGCAGCGAGCCGCGATCGAGAACATCGGGAAGTACCTGCCGCGTGCCGTGGCTGATGGCAACGATATGGAGGCACGCTCTGCAGTCGCCTTCGCGAACACGATGTCAGGCTACTCGATGGATGTCTCTGCCTGCACCTCCGAGCATTCGATGGAGCACGCGATGAGCGCCTACCATCCCGCCCTGCCCCATGGTGCTGGCCTCATCATGATCTCCGTCGAGTACTTCAGCTACTGGATCGGCCGCCACGTGTGCGATGAGCGCTTCATTGATATGGCCCGCTTCCTCGGCAAGGCCGATGCCACGAAGCCTGAGGACTTCATCTCTGCCCTCAAGGATCTCCAGCGTGCCTGCGGCGTCGACGACCTGAAGATGTCCGATTACGGCATCCAGAAGGACGAGGCATTGACGCTTGCCAGGAATGCTCGCGAGACCATGGGGATGCTCTTCGCCTGCGATCCGGCCGACATGCCCGAGGCAGACTGCGCCGGCATCTACGAGCGCGCCTGGAAGTAGTGCAGCAAAGACAGCATCTGATGCGCCAGAGCCCTTCCGCTCAGCGGAGGGGCTCTTTTCTGTTGGCGGAAGAGCATGGGACATCTGCGCTCCATCGCTTCTCCATATGCTGCTCTTGCGCATCGCCGCAGCTCAGAGACATTGGTTACCGTCAGCTCACCGGCGCACAGAAAGGTGCATTCTTACCAGATGCTCCGCTGCCCCCTACGATGGATGAGGAAAGCAGATGAAGGAAGCGGGGTGCTGGCGCATGGCCGAGACGATGGCACAGCAAGGCCGGCTCAGGTGGATGGCAGGATATCTCCTCCATGATCCGGCCTGCGCCTATGTGATAGCAGGGAATTCGGATGAGATGGCCCTGCCGGAGGATGAGGAGGAGCTGAAGCTCTTCGTGCGGGCTCTCGTGAATGTGCGGGAGCCGCTTGAGCCAAGCGCAGAGTTCCTCAGCGTGCAGGACGCCTATCTTGCAGAGCGCCTGCGTGGCCTTCATGTGACGCAGCTGGATGAGATCTCCTTCGACGATGAGGGGCTCGCTGTCTGGCAGGGGAACATCACGACGCTTGCAGCAGATGCCATCGTGAATGCCGCGAACAGCCAGATGCTCGGCTGCTTCGTGCCGAACCACCGCTGCATCGACAACGCGATCCAGACCTACGCTGGCGTCGAGCTCCGGCTTGCCTGTGCCGAGCTGATGGAGCGCCAAGGGCATGAGGAAGGGGTCGGGCGCGCGAAGATCACGCCGGGCTTCAATCTGCCCGCACGCTATGTGCTCCATACGGTGGGGCCGATGCTGCCGACCGGCATCCCCACTGCCCGCGATCGCTGGTCGCTTCGGAGCTGCTACACGTCCTGCCTCGAGCTGGCGCTCGAACAGGGTCTCGGAAGCGTCGCCTTTTGCTGCATCTCGACAGGCGAGTTCCGCTATCCCCACAAGGAGGCAGCAGAAATCGCGGTGGATGCGGTGAGAAAGTTCAAGAGCGACCATGCAGAGGCGGCGCAGATGAAGGTCATCTTCAATGTCTTCAAGGACGAAGACCGGGATATCTACGAGCGGCTGCTAGCGGGTAAGAAGAGCCGCTGATACGCGCAGGTTGCAGAAACAGGAACGGGATGTGTCGTGTCCCGAGAAGGAAGGTGCCCATGCTGTTCTCGAAGAAATGGATGACAGGATCCACCAAGGAGTGGGACGAGTCGCTCAGGACGATGCAGGAATGGCTCGACGAGGCAGATGCCGTGATGATTGGGGCAGGTGCCGGGCTCTCTGCTGCCTGCGGTCCGGAATTCGCCTATTCAGGGGAGCGTTTCGAGCGCATCTTCGGAGACTTCGCCGAGAAGTACGGGATCGCCGACGAGTATTCGGGCGGCTTCTACCCTTATGGCTCCCAGGAGGAGTTCTGGGCCTGGTGGTCGCGTGCCATCTGGCATGAGCGGTACCTGGCACCTGCAGGGGAGGCCTACCGGAACCTGCTTCGGCTCGTCGAGGGCAAGGACTACTTCGTCCTCACGACGAATGTGGACCACCAGTTCCAGAAGGCAGGCTTCGCAAAGGAGCGGCTCTTCTATACGCAGGGAGACTACGGCCTCTTCCAGTGCTCGGTGCCCTGCCACAAGAAGACCTACGACAACTACGAGATTGTGAAGCTCATGGTCGAGACCCAGCAGGATATGAGAATCCCCTCGGAGCTCGTGCCGAAGTGCCCGGTCTGCGGCGAGCCGATGAGCATGAACCTGCGCTGCGATGACACCTTCGTCGAGGATGCAGGCTGGCATGCCGCTGCGGAGCGCTACGGGCGCTGGATGCGCGAGCATGAGGGGCAGAAGATTCTCTTCCTCGAGATTG
Organism: uncultured Actinomycetes bacterium; assembly: GCA_900313905.1. GTDB lineage: Bacteria > Actinomycetota > Coriobacteriia > Coriobacteriales > Atopobiaceae > Olsenella_L. Next base: position 23,596 of record OMTG01000103.1, read on the forward strand.
GCGTCGGCGGCAACACGCCCTCGATCATCAAGTTCCCGTTCTGGCGCGAGGTCCAGGCCCATCGCAGCTGCCGCTACATCCAGCTGAACAAGGGCGAGGTCCTGGCCCCCACTGCGATGAGGGGACGGGCTATCCTCGTCGATGGGGATGCTGGGCTTGCCCTGCGCGAGCTTGCCGGTACCGCTGTGGCTGAGCAGCGGGGCGCACGATAAAATGCCGGCATGCAGAAGGCCCAGGAGCCAGGCTCCCGGGCCTTCCTGCTTGCATGCTGTCTGGGTCCTCTACTGCTGGTCCTCCTGCGCAGACTGGATGAAGGCGACCGGATCGATTGCAGGCAGGATGAAGCCATTCAGGGCGGTCTGGGACGTGAGCGTCAGGAAGTTCGAGCGCATGTGCGCATAGAGGAGCGATACGCCCTGGACACGGAGGGCCTGGGCAGGGTCCTTCTCCTTGTCCAGCACCTGTTTCGGCACCGAGACCACGGTATGCCCCTCCATAGCGGAAGTGGCATAGACGTTGTCCTTGTTGCCGGTCTCGGTGAGCGAGAGCTTGAAGGACAGCGGCACATCCATGCGCAGGAGCTCTCCTCCTGCCTCCGTGCTGGTCTCGAGTGGCTGCGGCACGGTGGTGAGCGAGAAGCTCGCATCATAGGTATCCGGGATGCGCTCTTCTGCAGTGAACTCCATGCGGGTCAGGCAGAGGCTTTCGATGCGCAGGGGAGAGAGAAAGTTCTTGCCCATGGGCCAATTCCTTCCAGGCGTCTGAGATGATTTCGTACCGATGATAGCTCTTCCGCCCCGGACGTGCGAACAAAGGCCGTCCTGCAGATTGTGAGGGCTTCAGAAAGCTGCAGCGCATTCCCGATATGATGGAAGTCCTGATATGCGGAAGGGGGCAGCGTGGCGAAGAAGGGCAAGAGCAAGAAGACCGCAAAGCATGCTGCTCCGAAGCATGCCGCCAAGAAGCAGGGCGCCAGCAAGAAGAAGGGCGCCAGCACCAAGCAAGCATCCCACACAAAACGCCTTACGAAGAAGCAGAAGCTCATCCGCAGAAGGGCTGCGATCGTTGCGGTCATCGCAGCGATTGTCGTGGCCTGTGTCCTCGCTATCCGTCTCTTCGTCTGGGAGATGCCGGTCTCGGGCAGCTTCCATGGGGCGAGCCTTCCATCTGAGAGCGTCGCTGAGGAGAGCCCCTTCGACTGGGGCTATCTTGTGACCGGTACCGATGGCAGGAAGCACTACGTCGTCGATGGGTCGGAGGAGAGCAGGAGCGGCATCGATGTCTCCTCCCACCAGGGCTCGATCGATTGGCATGCAGTACGCAATGATGGGATATCCTTTGCGATCATCCGCATCGGCTACCGGGGCACCGCCTCGGGCGAGATCGAGGAAGACAGCACCTTCCAGCAGAACCTGCTTGGTGCGCAGATGGCAGGCCTCAATGTCGGCGTCTACTTCTATTCGCAGGCGACGACGGTCGAGGAGGCTGAGGAGGAGGCGGACTTCGTCCTCGAGAAGCTCGGGGCCACCTCCCTCATGTATCCTGTCGTCTTCGACTTCGAGCCGACGGGCAATGACTCGGCACGGATCGCTTCGCTGGGGACCGACCAGATGCAGGCTGTGGCCCAGGCCTTCTGCGAGCGCATCGAGGCAGCAGGCAGGACGGCCATGGTATACGGGAACATCTATGATCTCAACGATATGGGCTGTACCACGCTCTGGAGCTATGGGTACTGGCTTGCCTCCTATACGGCGCAGCCGTCAGCCAATTTCCCGTTCGCGATCTGGCAGTACTCATCAACCGGGTCGGTCTCCGGCATCGAGGGGTCGGTCGATCTCGACCTCGACCTGTCGCTGCCGCTTTCAGAGTATCTGGGAAGCCTCTGAGGCCTACCAGGGGATGTCCTCGTCGAAGTCGTAGTTGTAGGGGCCGCTCTCTGTCCCATCGGTTTCTTCATGGCTTTCCTCGCCGAGCCCATCGCCGTAGAAGTCCACCTCGGTCCAGGAATCATCGGTCCAGTCGACGGCCTCGTCTGCCTCGCGGGGCCGGTTCACGAAGGCGGTGTAGGCGGCCTGCGCCTCCTCGGAGCGCTCCTCCTCGATCCAGCGGCTGCGCTCGGAGACGAGTGTTATGGCCTCATCTGCCGCCTCCTCGAAGGACTGGGGACGGCACTCCCTGAGATAGGCCGCCATCCGCTCCATGGTCTTGGGGCCGCCCAGGTACTGGGCCAGGGCAAGGCCGAACTCCTTCGGATAGCCGATCTCCTCGGCTGCGGCGATGAGGTCGGACAGGGCAAGCTGGCGGTCGTCCATGGGTGAGGTCCTTTCAGGGCAGGGGCGTGACAGGTGGATATCAGGCATGCTTCCGGGCCAGATGGGCAGTGAGGGCTGCGAGGCAGGAAGCCACCACAGAAAGCATAGCGCCGACAAGGCCCAAAGGGGAGAGGCCGAAGGCCGAGACGACGGCGCCGCCCACGGCCGTGCCGAAGGAGATGCCGATGTTGAAGGACATGGGCTCGAGCGAGCTTGCGAGCGTCAGAGCCTTCGGATAGTGCGTGTTCGCTGTCCTCATGAAGAGGGAGACGCAGGGGACCGATGCGAGGTACATGAGGAGGGCCAGGGCGAAGATAAAGAAAAGGGCGAGCGTGGTCTGGCCTGCCGCAAAGAAGATGCCCGAGAGGACCGCTGCCTGGATCAGGAAGGTCACGACCAAGGCCTTGATGCCGAAACGGGCATCGACCCAGCCACCGCCGAGGTTCGAGAAGAAGGTCACGACGCCGTATGCCATGAGGGCCGCCGAGGCGCCGAGCGTATCCATGTGGAGGATATCGACGAGATAGGGCGTGACGTAGCCATAGAAGGTGTAGACGGAGCCGACGCCGAAGACGAAGATCAGCATCGCTGCTATCACCTGGGGCTCCGTGAAGATGCGGGCCTGCTCGCGGAAGGTGGCAGGCTCATCGGTCGCGCCTTCGCGGGGCAGGAAGATGAGGACAAGGGCCGAGGTCGCGACGGCGAGGACAAGCGCCCCGTACATCACCAGATGCCAGTTCCAGATGTCTGCCACGAACTTGCCGATCGAGGTCACGATCACCATCGCGACCGAGAAGGCGGCATAGACGACGGAGAGCGCCCAGGAGCTCCGCTCAGGGGAGACGAGCTCGGGGATGTAGGTGAGTCCGACTGCGAGAAGCGCCCCTGAGACTGAGCCGATCAGGATGCGGGCGCAGAGCAGGAGGATGAAGGAGGAGGCCAGGGCCGAGACGAGGTTGCCGAGGCAGAAGAGGGCCGAGTAGGCCACAAGGAGCTGGTAGCGGCGGAACCGCCCTGTCGAGAGCGCCAGCACCGGCGTCATCACGGCATAGGGCAGGGCAAAGAGGCTGATGAGCTGCCCTGCCTGGGAGAGGCTCACGCCCAGGTCGGCTGCGAGGTCGCCCTCGATGCCGATCACGACGAATTCGGAGCAGCCGAGGGAGAAGCCGAGAAGGACCAGGAGCGCGACACAGAGATGGGCGCGGGTCCGGCTCAGGGATGCTTGCACAGTATCGCTTCCTTCGTGAAGATGATCGCATCAGACGGACCCAGCCTAGCATGGAGGGAGGGGAGGGGCGCGCCCCACATCCAATCCCTATCTTTGCTGCCTTTCCGCTTTTTTCAGGATCGTGGCCTGCAGGCCCGCTGTGCCTGCGATGATGGTGAACGTTTTGCTTGCGGCGATGCAAGGGGATGCATATAGATATGGCCGAGCGCAAGAAGGCGCCTTTGGGGCGCGAGCGGCTGCTTGCCCTCATGGGGCTTGTGGTGGCTGCCTTCGTCTTCAATACGTCGGAGTTCATGCCGGTGGGGCTGCTTTCGGATATCGGGGCGAGCTTCGGGCTCTCCGATGCCGCGGCTGCTGTCATGATCACGGTCTACGCCTGGGCGGTGGCCCTCTTCTCCCTTCCCCTCATGGTCTGGGCATCGCGCATCGAATACAAGCGGCTGCTGCTCGCGATGGTCGCCCTCTTCGCCGCAGGGCAGGTGGCAAGCGCCCTGGCGCCTGCCTATCCGCTCCTCATCTGCGCCCGACTCCTTGTCGCCTTCGCCCATGCCATCTTCTGGTCCATCGTTATGATCATGGCGGCAGCGGTGGCAGGGCCCGAGCATGAGGCACAGGGCCTGGGCATGGTCGCGACGGGCACCTCGATCGCCCAGATCTGCGGCATGCCGCTCGGCCGTGCTGTCGGCCTCGCCGTGGGCTGGAGGATGGCATTCGCGCTCGTCGGCGTCGTGGCGCTTGCCGACCTCATCTTCCTTGCCCGCTTCTTTCCTGAGCTGCCTTCGCCTGAGCGCTTCACGCTCTCGCGGCTTCCAGGGCTTCTTCATAACAGGCCGCTTGTGACCCTCTATGTGGCCACGGTCCTCATGGCGGGAGCGCATTATGTGGGCTATGGGTATATCGAGCCCTATCTCGCGCAGGTGGGCGGCTATGATGCAGGAACCATCACGCTCCTCCTGATCGGCTTCGGGGCGGCAGGCCTTCTGGGGTCGCTCCTCTTCTCGAAGACGTATGAGGGGCACAAGCAGCGCTTTCTCTCCACATCGTGCGCCCTTGTGGCAGCAGCGCTCCTGATGCTGCTCCCCGCCGCATCGGCGCCCGCCCTTACCATCTGCGACCTTGTCGTGTGGGGCTTGGCGCTCACCTCCTTCGGCATCGCCTTCCAGGCTCTGATCATCGATCTCACCGACCCCCAGGATTCCTCGGTCGCGATGGCAGCCTACTCGGGCCTCTACAACCTCGGCATCGGTGCCGGCACGGCGCTCGGGGGAGCCGCGCTCACCACCCTTGGGATGCCCTCGCTCGGCTTCATCGGCGGCGCCATCGCTGCGGCAGGTGCCCTGGTGATGGCATGCGTGTTCCTGCCCCGGCTGGCACGTGCCTGAGAGAGGGATTGGCGCTGCCGTGCGATTCAGGCATTGTGGCGCTTCCATGTCTGCACGGCCTCGATAGATACTGTCATCCCTTTCGCTGCATCCGCTCACGGGAAATCAGGCATTCGTTCGTTCTAAAGGCGGAGGCGCACGGGTATATCGGTTCTGGATTTGAATCGGGTTCGAAAATCAGCTTCGTGCCCGATCATGCCCCGATATGAGAGAGGTGCAGCAGATGGATTACCATATCAAGTCGAAGGATCCCCGCCTCAAGTTCTACAGTGGCGACTGCGATGCCCTGGTCCATGCCCGGAAGCCAAAAGGCATCGACGACAAGAGCGCCTACCTGATCGGCACCGGCATCGGCGCCCTGGCGGCAGGATGCTTCCTGGTCCGCGATGCCCACATGGATGGCTCGAGGATCCATTTCCTCGAGAAGCTCGAGATCCCCGGTGGCTGCCTCGACGGCAAGGTGATCGAGAATGTCGGCTATGTGGCCCGTGGCGGCCGCGAGATGGGCCATCACTTCGAGGTGCTGTGGGACCTCTTCCATTCCCTGCCCTCGGTGGAGGATCCGGATGTCTCGGTCCTCGACCACCTCTATTACATCAACAAGGACGATCCGAACTTCTCGAACTGCCGCATCACGACGAACCGTGGCCAGCGCTACGACAACGGCAAGTTCAACCTCGGCCAGAAGAACGCGATGGAGCTCGCGAACTTCTTGATGATGAGCGACGAGTCGCTGCAGGGCAAGTCGATCGAGGAGATCTTCTCGGATGAGCTTCTGCACTCCGACTTCTGGTGCTACTGGCGCACGATGTTCGCCTTCGAGAACTGGCACTCCGCGCTCGAGATGAAGCTCTACATGAACCGCTTCATCCACCATGTAGGCGGCCTCGCCGACCTCTCGGCGCTGCAGTTCTGCCGCCGCGACCAGTTCACGGACTTCGTGACCCCGATGATCAACTATCTGAAGGCGCACAACGTCGACTTCCATTACGGCGTCACGGTCACGAACGTGGAGTTCGATATCACGCCCGAGTCCAAGGTCGCGAAGAAGATCGTCGCCCACGATAAGGACGGCAACGATATCTCGATCGATCTCACGCCGAACGACCTCTGCTTCATCACGAACGGATCGATGACAGAAAGCTCGACCTACGGCTCGACCGACAAGCCGGCGCCCTGGGACCCGAAGCTCGGCGGCTGCTGGGAGATGTGGAAGAACATCGCGGCGCAGTCCGACGAGTTCGGCCATCCCGATGTCTTCTGCGGCCATCCCGAGGAGTCCAACTGGGAGTCCTGCACGATCACGGCATCCGACCCCCGCATCGTCGACCTTGTCATGAAGATCACGAAGCGCTCGCCCTATGGTGGCAAGATCTGCACAGGCGGCATCGTCTCCGCGAAGGATTCGAACTGGCTCATGAGCTGGACCATCAATCGCCAGGAGCAGTACTACGGCCAGCCTGAGAAGGACTTCGAGGTCTGGGTGTACGGCCTCTTTACGGACGTGCCGGGCAACTATGTGAAGAAGCCCCTGAAGGACTGCACGGGCCGCGAGATCACGGAGGAGTGGCTCTACCACATCGGCGCCCCGCTCGACCAGATCGAGGAGCTTGCCGATACCTGCCATGCCGTGCCGGTCATGATGCCGTTCATCACTTCCATGTTCCTGCGCCGCTCCTTCGGCGACCGCCCCTACGTCGTGCCGAAGGGCGCCCAGAACTTCGCCTTCCTGGGGCAGTTCGCCGAGACGATGGACGAGCCGGGACGCGATACGGTCTTCACGATCGAGTACTCCGGACGCACCGCTATGGAGGCGGTCTACATCCTCTGCGGCGTCGAGCGGGCCGTGCCTGAGGTCTTCCCGAGCCGCTACGATATCCGCTACCTCCTGAACGGCGCGACCGAGCTCCTCGATGGGGAGAAGCCTGATATCAAGATTCCTGCTCTGGTCAGGCGCCAGATCGAGAAGAAGATCAAGGGCACCGATATCGAGCTGCTCCTGAAGGAGTACAACCTGATCTAGGCAGGGAAGGCAAGCCGGGCCTGCAGATGCTGCAGGCCCGGCTCTTCCCCAAGAGCGTGGATGCTTGGGCATCCGAGAGAGAGTGGGCATGGAGAGGCTTTCAGAGATGGAACGCAGGCGCAGGGCCGAGGTGCGCGGGGGTACGGATGCTCCCACGGCGCTCGATGGGCGCTATGCAGCCTTCGTTGCAGATGCCAGGAAAGCTGCCAGAGGGAGGCTCGATGCGCTTCAAGCGAAGGAGCGCTACGAGCGCTACCTGCTGGCTCTGGCACGCGAGCAGAGCCGGGCGACCTCGCTTCTCCACGAGCGGCACTCGACGCCTGAGACCAGGGCGCACGCCCAAGCGCTCTCGAAGATCGAGGCTCGCCGCCGCCATCTTATGGAGACCGACGCCGATGCCTTCTTCGTCTGGCACGAGGAGGAGCTTGGCTCGGACCTCAAAGACCAGGAGGCAGGGCGTCTGATCGATGTGCCCTATCTCGCGCGGGCACGCCGTGCCATCGCATCTTCGCTCGATGCGGGCATCCCGGTCTATCTCGTGGGGCATCTGGGATCGGGCAAGACCCAGCTCGCCGTCGAGGCGGCAGAGGACTATTCCTATGGACGCACGATCGATGCCAAGCTGGCAGAGGAGATGGGCGCCTGGGAGAAGGCGCATCCCGAGGCCACGTATGAGGAGCGGTGCGCATATTTCAGCGATGCCTTTGCTGCGACCACTTCGGCGCTCTCGCCTGAGGACATGAAACCCTATCTCGTCTCGGGTTCCCACAACCTGACGCCCGAGGACCTCTTCTCGGAGAAGAGCCTCACGCTCTCCCATGCAGGCTCGGGGTCCGCGCCCGATGCCCAGCTGGCGCATCTGATGGATTCCTTCCTGGGCTTCCTCGAGGAGAAGAGGGAGGATCTCGCCCGGCTCGACCATTCCGTGAAGGTCGATGTGATCGAGTCTGCCTGGAAGACCTATTCCGACCTCTATGTGGCCGAGCAGTCAGGCTACGGCACGACGGTCGAGAAGGTCGACAAGGAGGTGCTCCTTGCCCTCAGGCAGGGCCGTCCTGTCATCATCGACGAGATGAATGCAATCGCGATGCCGAACCTCATCGCCCTGAACGATATCCTCCAGCACCATGCAGGGCAGGAGGCCTATGTCGCAGGGGTCGGCAAGGTCGAGATCCAGCCAGGCTTCTGCCTCATCGGTACAGGCAACCTCTCGACGCAGCAGGTGAGCTACGAGGGAACGAATGCCCTGAACCCTGCCTTCCAGTCCCGCTTCACGACGATCGAATACAATTATGTGCCGCAGGCGACAGAAGGCTCTCTGAAGGACCGCACGGATGAGACGCCCTCGGAGCTCTTCCGCCTCATCGTCGAGCATCTCCTGAACGAGGATGGCTCGCTCGATATCCCCGATGCCGGACATACGCTCGAGCTCCTCTGGCAGCTGGCCGAGCTTGCGCGCATGAGCCAGAACATCTTCGAGGGAGTCTCGGAGCTGGGAGCTGACGCCGATACGCCGACACTTGCAGAAGGCGTCCTTTCCATCCGTAACCTCATGCACGTCCTCGACTTCTGGGACCAGGGCGAAGAGGCAGACCTCTCGCTTGCGCTCTGGGATGCATTCCTCTCGACCGTCACGAATGCCGACGATCGGAACCTGCTTCTGGGTCTTGCCGTCCGCTACGGCTTCTTCCAGGAGGCTGATGGCTGGAAGGTGCCGGCACGCGCCCGCGGTGCAGCAGCCTTGAGCTATGAGGACATCAGGTGCGCGCCCTATGCCTACGACGCAGCGCTCCTCGAGCATCTGAGTACCGAGGATGTCGTGTACCTCCTCTTCGGCAACGGGCCGGCACGCACGATGCTGCCGGATGACCTGGCAGCAGATATCCAGATCGATGGCTCTGCCGAGCAGGGCATCTCGGTCGCAGAGGATGTGGCAGCCCATGCCCGCACGCTCGGGGCCGGCGTCCGTGTCCTCGATGCGCTCTTCCCGGACAAAGAGGAATAGCGAGATGGCAGAAGCTGACCTTGCTGCACGTGCCTGCGCCTTCAGAGAGAAGGTGCGCTCGTGCAGGCCCTCCATAGAGGCAGCGCTTCGCGAGGGCACAGCCTCGCTCGAGCTTCTGGCAGAGCTTTCTTCTCTCGAAGCGGAAGAGAAGGCTCTTCTCGAAGAGGCCCTGCCCGCTGCCCGCGAGAAGCTCATTGCGACACGGGACATGGGAGGCAGGCGCGAGGTGCTTCTGAAAGACGCTACGAAGATCTTAGAGTCGGGACTTCCGGATGAGGTCAAGGCCCTTGTGGCAGAGCATCTCGGAGAGGACGCTGAGCTCGCAGAGCCGGAGCTTCCCCTGGAGCCCGAAGAGACAGGAGAGGGAATCGCAGTGCAGGGTGTCGTCCTCAAGGGCAATCTCTGGTGCACGGTCTCGGACGGCACGGTCTGCTTTGCCATCACGGACGAAGGGGCGGCCTATCTTCTGGAGAGGAATCTCACCTGGAAGATAGCACCGGAGCCGCTGGCAGAAGAGTGCTTCCCGGCCTGGATCGTGCAGGAGTCTCCTGCATCCTGCCTCTTCGTCGATGTGGATGGCGCGCTCGAGCGCCTGTCCTACAACCGGCTCGATACGGCAGAAGCGCTTCTCAGGGAGCAGCTCTATGCGTAAGGATACGTACGGAAAGATAGCCCGGCAGCTCTTTGACGAGGAAGAGAGAAGAAGCGATGAGGCTCCTCAGACGGTCTCGCCGGAGTTTGCCAAGCGCTGCGAAGACATCATCAAGGCCCATTCCGACCTTATCGTCCTCTTCTCGGGAGATATGCGCCTGCGCCTTGTGACAGACGCGAAGGCAGAGCGCTTCGAGCTCAGGCCCGAGGAGCCTTCGCTTGTCGTGCCGCTTGCCTTCTTCCAGGAAGCGCCGTTCTCGGAGGACCGGTTCCTGTTCCATATCTACGAAGCGCTTGCGCTCTACCCGGACTGGCGGGCGCACCCCGACCTCTCTCTCGCGCGCGAGAAGACGTTTCTGCCGGAGGCGCAGGAGCTCACGCAGGCAGTGCTCTCGCGTGTCCGAGAGCTGGGGCTTGAGGATGACAAGGCATACCAGCCAGATATCGTGATGCCGAACATGCAGGAGGCCGTGCTCGGCTTCCTCGATGCGGTAGATGAGTGGACCTCGACCCTGATTGTGCGTCTCAGGGCTCCCCGCTATCTCGATGAGAGGGTTGCAGACGAGGTGGCGCGGATGCTTCTGTGGGAGGACCAGTTCCCTTCGGTACTCCATCCGAAGGAGCTTGCACCGCTTCTTGGCCCGTCGATTCTCCAGGCCGAGTGGTATGGAACAGAGTCGCTCGAAGAGCCTGAGATTGTGCAGCTCCTCAAGGAAAAGACGATGGGGGAAGAGCGGTTCTCCTTCGTGCGCGAAAACCTTCTGCGGCTTTCCGAGGAAGGTTCCGGCATCGAGGCACGAGATTCCTTCATCAGGACCTTCCTGCTTCCTGCCTGGCTTGACCTCATGAAGCGCGACATCGAGAAGAAGGAATACGGTGCCACAGAGGAGGAAGAGGCCGAAGGAGGCTCTGCCTCCCGGACGAAGCGTTCCCGCCGCCATGGTCCCGAGATGGCACAGGCCCAGAAGGAGGCTGCGCTCAAGAGCCTGAAGGCGGCACAGGACGAACGGAGACATGCGGCATCCGCCCTCATAGAAGGTGTGCCTGATCTCTCTCCGTTTGGCGTCACGGCAGAAGACGAGAAGCTCTTCTCCCACTATGAGGCGCTTGTGCGTCCCGCACGAGCGCGCATGCGCCAGTTCTGGCATGAGCTCATAGGAGAGGCTGCCCAGGAGGTTTCCGTCAAGGTCGAGAGGACCCTTACCGGCAAGCTCGATACGCATGCCGTGATAAATGGGTGGCCCTCGCTCGTGGAGGCAGAGCGGACTGATAACTACAGGAACCTTGCCTTCTTCAACTCCTCCGAGCTCCAGCGGCGCTATCACCAGCTGCCGAAGAAGCTCAAGGTCTCCTTCGTCGTGGACAATTCGGGATCGATGAGGTCAGGAAAGCTCGAGCCAGCGAGAGAGGCGCTCTCCGTTGTCCTGCTCTCGCTCGAGGACTTCTCCCGCTACCTTGCCGCGGCAGCGGCGAAGGCGCACGAGAAGATAGAGATAGAGACCGAGGTCTGGCTCTTCGGCACGCACCACAGGCAGGTGCTCTCCTTCAAGGACAAGGGACATAAGCGGAAGGCGGGACAGGTGCTCTCGGTTGCACGTCTTGCCGGCACTGATGGATCGACGAATGACGGAGCCTGCCTCAAAGAGATTGTTTCCGCCACAAGCCAGAAAGAGGTGCAGGAGCTCAAGTCCGGCCGTGAGGCGCATCTCGTGTTCGAAGTGACGGATGGTGCATCGTCTTTCCCGGGAGCTGCGAAGAAGGCCGTAGATGAGCTCGAGAAGAAGGGCATCGAGATCCATGCAATAGAGATTGGCCGTGCTGACGACAAGGAGGCGCAGACGGTCTTCTCATACATCTTCGGAGAGCGTGGTGTCTACCTCGGCGAGCGGGTGGACAAGCTGCCCGAAGAGCTCATGAAGCAGCTGCGTCAGGGTGTCTCCAAGGCATTCTTGAGTAGCAGGAGAGGGTAGAGCCGTTTCAGCTTCCAAGGATCGTATACTGTGCGCTGCGTCGAAGAAGCGCTCGTAAAGGTACGGTCCATGGGAGAAGAACCGGTGCTCGATATATGGATGCTGGTCGAGATTCAGCGTGTCGGCAAGCCGCTGTATGAAAAGAGCGCTCTGGACTTCGGTGAGGGAGAGCGCGTCTTCCGCTTGGCTCAAGGTACATACGTCTCAGGCGATATCTGGCACGCGACATGGGATGGATATCCTGCCTTGTGGCAGAAGGTCTGGCTGCTTGTGTCCAATGGTGTCATTGACGCGAGAGATCTTCTGGGCAAGCCCTTAAGCGATACGTCTGACCAGGCTTCCCTATCAGATGAAGCTCTGTCTCTCTGCTGGAGCAGAGAGACAGCAGCAGAGCTTGTCCCAGAACCTATAGGTGCGGCTGTGCTCGATGCAATCGATAGGGCGGCCGACGAGCTCGACGATCGTGTCCAGCAGGAGTTCGCTTCCGGCGCGCCGGTCTTCAGGATCAATGATGCGGGCGACTATGTCGCGGAGAAGGACTGGAACGAAG
>OMTG01000102.1 GCA_900313905.1 uncultured Actinomycetes bacterium
GCTCAGAAGGCTGATGCATCTGGCAGCCAGCCCAGCTATGCAAATTGGGCTTGATGCAATAGAAATAGTTGCGGATCCTGCACTGAATTTTTGTGAGCTGGATAGCACCGCATTGCCTTGGGCGCTGCTAGAAAACTCATTTGCGCTTGTGCTTGCAGCGTATGAATTGCCCCATACTGAGAATCTCAAAACGCTGCTATTGGCAGAGGCGGCATACGCTAGCGTACTGCTCAAGAAGCAACTGGCGACCAATGAAAACAAGAGTGTTATCAGCGCCCTTTTCATGTTCTTGTTGAAGAATGCGCCGGAACTAGACATATAAACCTCCCATGAATACTGCTCGTCATCAAATCGTGTTTCTTATCCTTACCTGAGACTCGTCGTGAGCGTATCGACCATCGTCGTCCCATCCTGAGCAAAGAGCGGCAGCGTACGTTCGCCGATCTCATTGAAGGCAGCGATGCGTGCCGTGTCCACATCGCCGGTGGTCGCATAGGCCGGCGGGAAGAGGTCGGTCTTGTACACGTAGCCTTCGGTGCCATTGTCCCCGACAGCTGAGATGAGATCTGGAAAGTAGGAGATGTACTCGTCGTAATAGCCTTCGGCATTGGGGACCGGCGGATAGATGCCATCGGCGCTTCCATAGGTGAGGCCGGCATCGTTTGCCGGGTAGCTCTGCTTCTCCGAGAATGGTCCCGTCATCGTGAGATTGCCGAAGACGAGCACTTCGTTGCCGTTGCTGTCGGTGTATGTCGAATCGGGCTGGACAGACGATGCGCCCGTGGCGGCATCTGCCGTGCTGGATGCGCCATTTTCGGCAGCAGTCCCTGCAACGCATCCGGAAAGCCCCAAGATTAGGGCGCAAGCGCAGACAGCAAGACGCATTCTTCTTCTCTTCATCGCGGTTAGACCTCCTCCATACTTGAGCGGAAATTCAGTTAAGTGCTGACATGTCTACCTATGACCTGTACATTGGACTCACTCCTTCAATAGTGGAGGCGGGAGCTAATAGGAGATGGGGGATCAACCTAATTTATCAACAGCACGCGCAATGATTCCGGAAATAGAATATGACGTAGCGCCTTCATAGGGAGATATCTCAGGCCTGGGATTCGATGGGGTGCTGCAAGTTCCATAGATCGAATGAATTTCAGCGTCTTCTACTGTATTAAAAGATAAGACCTGCACGAAGTCTCTTGAAAGAGTCGTCTGCCTTTCTACAAACTAGACCTAATGGAGAACTCGGCCGTTGATTAAGAGAAGAGTGGGATGTTCTTGATTGGGTTCCAAGATAGCAATCAGAGCCAATGGACAAGGTACTTGGCATAAGTCGTAAGATGCATTCCATTCATGACACTGACAACAGAATCCCCTTCATTCATGATGGAAATTCGTATAGCAGCGGAAGAGCCTACCTAGCCATTGGAATCGCCCTTTCCTCTTATGTTGACAGCAACACAATCAAGATGTGAACAATTAAGCATAGTGTATATGCAGATGGCGCATAGGTAAAGAGCCTTCTTGCTCTGGCTTCTCGAGATGGATTGTGTGGCAATAGCTGTCATTCCAGACGATGTGTAGGGAATGTCTATGGGGCGGGGAGTGAAGACAAAGTGGATACAGGAAGCCCGATGTGCCAACACAAGCCCCATGCATTGCCCGGATGCGTTTCTGCACGCTGTTGCGTCGTTGTTTCTTTCGGGATAAAAGTGGGCTGGATCCATCAGCTGGGCGCCTGGGAGACTGGCTGCCATGCTATAAGAGCTATATATACAAGTCCCTGCAGAGGCTGGAAAGGATCGCCACCATGCATATCCCTGAGAACTATCTGAGCCCCTCGACCTGTGGCGTGATGGCTGCCGTTATGGTGCCAGTCTGGGTCCACGCGGGACGCAAGGTGCGCGAGACCGTGCCCCGCGAGAAGATGCCGCTCCTCGGCCTTGCCGCTGCCTTCAGCTTCATCGCGATGATGTTCAATGTGCCGATTCCCGGAGGCACGACAGGCCATGCGGTCTGTGGCACGCTGATAGCGATACTCTTCGGACCTTGGGCGGCGACAATCGCGCTCTCGGTCGCGTTGGCGATCCAGGCCATCCTCTTCGGCGATGGTGGCGTCCTCGCTATCGGCGCCAACTGCTTCAACATGGCATTCGTGTTGCCGATGGTCGGCTACGGTATTTACCAGCTGATCGCCCGCCCGAAGGACGGCGAGGCAGTCCCGCTCTCGCGTGAGCTCGTGGCTGCCGGCGTCGGCTCCTATGTAGGAATCAATGCGGCTGCCCTCTGCGCGGCCATCGAGTTCGGCATCCAGCCGCTCCTCTTCACCGATGCGGCAGGCCAGGCGCTCTATTGCCCCTATCCGCTCTGGGTCTCGATCCCTGCCATGCTGGCCGGGCATCTGACCGTCTTCGGAGCGGCTGAGGTCGTCTTCACGGTCGGCATCCTCGCCTATGTGCGCAAGGCCGCTCCGGGCTTCGGCATCGATATGGCCGATGCAAAGGCCACGCAGCCTGAGAAGGCTTCGAAGGCAATGGCGATCCTGATGGCGGTCCTGATCGTGCTGACGCCGCTCGGACTCCTTGCCGAAGGCGATGCCTGGGGCGAGTGGGGTGCCGAAGACCTTGCCACGATGGTCGGATATACGCCGCAGGGCATGGCAGACGGCTGGGAGTGGACATCGCTCCTGCCGGACTATTCGCTCGGCAGCCTTCCTGACTGGGTAGGCTACATCCTCTCTGCCATCATCGGAGCGGCGCTTCTCGTGATCCTCTTCCGGATCCTGGCAGGCAGCTCGAAGCAGAAGGTCGATTTCGGGACCAATTAGCAGAAAGAAAGGAGGGGGACTGTGGCTGAATGCGCAGACCCCGTCATCGAGGAGCTGCCGCAATGGCTTGCCACGAGCGAGGGCTATGAGCCGCTTCCGGACCGGGACAGTTTCATCCGGAAGAGCATGCAGTCGGTCGCCGGCGTCCTTGCCCACATGCGGCTTGATGGGGGACAGGCGACGAAGCGTTCCCCCTCCGCTCCGGTCAAGATGCTGCTTGGCCTGCTCCTGATCATCCTCTGCTCCTGTGCCCAGAACTATGTCTTCGTGCTCGCGCTCCTGGCGGCGGTGCTCGTGCGGATTGCACTCTTGCCCGAGAAGGCGATGAGGAGGGCGTTCCATGCGGCAGGCGGTGCGGCCATCCTGACCTTCGTTATCATGCTTCCGGCCATCCTGCTCGGCCAGTCGCATTCCTCCCTCATGATCGGCACGAAGGTCTTCGTATCCGTCGGCATCGCGATGATCGTCGCGCTCTCGACCCCGACCTACCAGCTGACGGGCGCCCTGCGCGCCTTCCATATCCCGAATGTCTTCATCCTCACAATCGAGCTGACGCTCAAGAGCATCTGCGATCTCGGAAAGGTGGCGCTCGAGGTGCTCTGCGCCCTGAAGATGAGAAGCGTCGGAAAGAACCGCAACAAGCGGAGCTCGGTCGGCGGTGTCGGCGGCGTGACGCTGCTGAAGGCCCAGGAAGCGGCCCAGGACACCTCCGATGCGATGCGCTGCCGTGGCTTCGAGGGCGACTACCAGGTGGCAAGCACCGCGAAGCTGGGTGCTGCCGATGCCCTCTGGATCTGCATCTTTGTGGCCTGTGCGGCTCTCTTCGTCTATCTGGAATATATGGCCTAGCCGAACGGCATGGGCATGTATCCCTGAGGTCCTCTCAGCAGTTCCGGAAATAGTCCGGGAAGGCGGAGAGGACCTCTTCCTTTTCATCGAGCATCACATGGAGATGGTGGTCGATCAGGTAGGCAGCCTCTTCGGTGTCGTGATCGGAGAGGGCCTTGAAGAGCGCTTCATGTTCGTCGAGGATGCTCTGCCAGCCGACGCCCCGTGCCTTCACATGGAGCCAGCGGAACCGGTTGAGATCGACGCTTGCCCGCTCGAGCCACGCCCATTCGAGGGAGCGTCCGGCTACTTGGTAGATGGCCTCGTGCATCGCATTGTCCGCATCGAAGAAGTCCTTCTGGCTATGCGTGGCGACAGCCTGTCGCTGGCGGCCGATCTCATCTGAGACCAGGGCGAGGGATTCAGGTGTCGCCTGTGCCGCTGCCTCGCGCACGACGGCACGCTCCACATGGCAGCGCAGGAAATGGGCGCACTCGGCGGATTTCATATCGACGAGCGAGACATAGCTGCCGCTCTTGGCCTTCGTATAGACAAGCCCCTCCTGCTGGAGGCGGACGATCGCCTCGCGCACGGGCGTGCGGCCGAGCCCCAGGCCCTCACGGACCTCTTTGGCAGACAGGCGCTGGCCTGGCAGGAACTCGAATTCGATGATGCCGCGCCTCAGCGCCTCGTAGGCCTCATCCTGCTGCTTGTCTGGCTGCTCGTCTGCAGAGGGCTCTTCTGTGGAATCCATCGTGCTGCCTTTCTGGTCTTGGTCATTCCTCTTTAGGATAGCACGCCAACTGGCATGCAAGTAGCAGGAGATTTATCCCCTGCTCCCATTTCTGCCCGTGTGGCCATTCGTGAGGTCTGACCGGCAGAATAATGACATCTGCAGGAAAATTGCCATTGCAAGAAATTCCTCTGTACAGAGAAGAACTGACATGCTAGATTATGAGTCGTGAGAACTAGCATGACAAATAGAGGGCGGCACCGCATACAATGCAGCTGCATCGCCCGGCAGGGGAGGAGTGGCCATGAGTCCTGAAACAAAGGTCCTGACCTTCGGAGAAATCATGATGAGGCTGTCGCCGTCCGACCATGGGCGCCTCGAGCAGGCCCATGAGCTCCAGGTGAATTACGGCGGAGCGGAGGCCAATGTCGCGTTCTCGCTGGCATACCAGGGAGATCAGGCTGCCTTCGTCTCCATCGTGCCGCAGAACCGCATCGGCGACTGCGCGCTCAGGAGCCTCTCGAGCGTCGGCGTCGATGTCTCGCGCGTCGTGCGCGAGGGCGACCGTCTGGGCACCTACTTCTTCGAGGTCGGCGCCTCGGAGCGTCCGAACTCCTGCGTCTATGACCGGAAGTACTCCGCGATGAACCTCGCCTCCCATGCAGATCTCGATTGGGACAAGATCCTTGATGGTGTCGATGCCTTCTACGTGAGCGGCGTCACGCCGGCCGTGTCGCCTGAGATGGCAGTGGCGGCGAAGGAGGCGCTCGAGGCCTGCCGCAGCCGCCATATCACGACGATATGCGACCTCAACTACCGCAAGCTCTGGACGCCTGAAGCTGCCCAGAAGGTGATGAAGGGCCTCCTGCCGCTCGTGGACATCTGCATCGCGAACGACGAGGATGCCCCCTCCTGCCTGGGCATCTCCTATGGGTCAGGCTCGCTTGCATGCGGCATCGAGGAGAAGGATGCCTACGTGCAGATCGCCGAGGAGCTGAGCCGCACCTACGGCGTGAAGATGGTCGCCTCTGTGATCCGCGATATCCGCTCGGTCGAGGATTCCGACTGGATGGGCCTTGTGTACGCAGACGGGTGCGCCCACTTCTCGCCGGTCCACCATGTGCATGTCCTCGAGGGGGTCGCTGCCGGCGATGCCTTCGCTGCTGGCCTCATCCATGCGCTGATGCACGGGGCAGATCTCGATGAGGCTGCCTCCTATGCCATTGCCGCCTCGGTCCTGAAGCTCACGATCAGGGGCGATTCGAACTACGTGACCGCTGACGAGATCGCCCAGGTCGCCCACAAGGGCTCCGGCCTCCGCGTCAGCCGCTAGCAATCCCAGCATCATCAAAAGGAAAGGTTGTTGAACATGTCGTACATGGATTCCTTCTACGAGAACGTCGAGTCGATGGGGGTCGTGCCCGTCGTCGTGCTCGACCGCGTCGAGGATGCCGAGCCTCTGGCCAAGGTGCTGGTCGAGGGCGGCCTGCCCTCTGCTGAGGTGACCTTCAGGACCGCAGCTGCAGCCGATGCGATCCACACGATGGCAGAGAAGTGCCCTGACATCCTGGTCGGCGCGGGCACGGTCCTCAATGTGGAGCAGGCACAGCGCGCCGTGGATGCCGGTGCCTCCTTCATTGTGAGCCCGGGCTACGATCTGGGCGTCGTGGACTTCTGCCTCGAGCACAAGATCCCGGTGATTCCGGCAGGCGTCACACCGACCGAGGTCACTGCCCTCGTGAACCGTGGCCTCGAGGTCACGAAGTTCTTCCCGGCTGCCCAGTACGGCGGACTGGCGACGATCAAGGCCCTGGCATCCGTCTTCGTGGGGCATCGGTTCATGCCGACAGGAGGCGTCAATGCCACCAACCTCGCCGAGTACCTCGCAAGTCCCGCCATCATCGCCTGCGGTGGCACCTGGATGGTGAAGCCGCAGATGATCCGCGAGGGCCGCTTCGACGAGATGCTCGCCCTCACGAAGGAAGCCCGCTCCATCATCGATGCGTGCCACGCAGCATAAGCTATGCCTTATCGGGGACAGGGACGATCTTTCCCGTCGCCCCTGTCTTTTCCAGATAGGAAGAAGGACCTGGTTCCGGAATGCGGAGCCAGGTCCTTCTGTCTCTCAAGATGATCGGTGGGGCTAGAGGGCGAGCACAGGGTTGTCGTCCTGCGTGAGGCCGAGGAGCTGCCCCTGGGCCTTTGCGACGAAGCGCGGGTCGTGGTGCACCTCGTAGCTGATGAGGAGGGTCCAGAGCGGGAGCAGGTAGAGGAAGAAGGCGGCACCGACGCTTGCCGCCGGGGCATTGATGAAGGAGAGCACGGCGACGCAGGAGAGGCTCCAGGGGACGATGCCGGCCAGCACGACGGCGCTGTTCTCGAGGTCGAGGGCAAGGGCGCAGCCCGCATCCTCGGTCCGCATGCAGATCTGGTCGGTCAGCATGATGGAGAGGGTCTGGTTGCATGCCATGCAGTTGGCGATGAGGCTCGTCACGAGGACGCCGAAGAAGGGCGTGAAGCGGCGGCTCAGCCGATAGACCTTCGAGCAGACGCCGGAAAGGAGCCCTGTCCCATCGAAGATGCCCGAGTAGGTGGAGCTCACGAGGATGATCGCTGCCACGTTCATCATGCTCATGATGCCGCCGCCATCGAGCATCGAGGCGATCGCCCGGTCATGGCAGGTGTAGCCGAAGAAGAGGAGCGATGGGAGCTGTGCCAAGGAGATGCCCTGGACCGTGACGCAGATGATGCAGGAGAGGACAAGGCTTGCGAGCATCGTCTTCTTCACGCTGACGCGGGCAAGCGAGAGCACGACGATTGCGATGGCAGGGATCGCGACGATCCAGGTCAGAACGAAGGTGTGGCCGAAGAGGTTCCCCATCTGGGGCATCTGGGCGCCTCCTGCCAAGGTGGAGCCGAGCGCCGCGTAGATGGCGCAGGAGAGGGCGAAGGGAACGGCAGCGGTGCGGGCCATGCGTGCGACATTGCGGCTCACATCGGTCTTCGTGAGGCTTGCGACGAGGAGGGCCGATCCGCTCATCGGGCTCATGCGGTCGCCGAAGAAGGATCCGGCGAGGATGGCGCCACCCGTGAGGATGGGGCTTGCGCCCATCGCCCTGGCGATGGTTATGCAGATGATCCCCATCGTGGCAGCGGTGCCGGTGGAGGTGCCCATGAGCGTCGACATGAGGCAGCAGACCAGAAAGCACATGAGCGTGAAGATGGCAGGGGTCATGAGGTGGGTCGAGAGGTCCACGAGGTAGGCGATCGTGCCGGATGCCCGCCATGCGGCGCACATCATGCCGACGATCAGGTAGAGAACGAGCACATCGCGGACAGGACGCATGCCGGCGAGCGCCATATGGGCGACCTCAAGGATGGTGTGGCCAGACTTCACGGCGTAGGCCGAGAAGAGGGCAAGGCCTGCCACCAGGATCCAGACGATCGGCACGCCGAAGGCGATGCCTCCTGCAAGCATGGCTGCGAAGGCAGCGAGGACGATGGATTCTGCCATGTGGATTGCGACCCTTCCCGTTTCGAGCTGCAGCGTCCCTGCGCGCTGCAGCATCGAACAATAAGGTCATTGCAACTACGAGTCCAACTGTTATATTCAGTGGTGAATACAGGAAATTCTGGTAACTCGACATCGACTCTGTTACCGTCGTGTTTCCGCAGGTCACAGACATCCATACCGGATTCTGTGCGGAACTGGGCGCTTCAGGAGATGGCTGCCGTGCATAGAGAAGAGGAGACTCTGTGAACTTCTCCACGATGGGCTACTTCATCGCGGTCGCCGAGGAGCGCAGCTTCACGAAGGCGGCAGACCGCCTGGGCATCACCCAGCAGACGCTCTCGGCCCATATCGCAGGCGTCGAGCGTGAGCTGGGCGCACGGCTCCTCGTGCGCAAGGTGCCGCTCGAGCTCACCTATGCGGGCGAGGTGTTTCTGGGCTATGCCCGCAAGATGCAGGCACTCGAGCGCTCGATGCAGCAGGAGTTCCTCGATATCGCGGGCGACGAGCGGGGGCTTCTGCGTGTCGGCATCGCCTCGACCCGCTCCCATTTCATCATGCCCCGCTCCATCGCAGCCTTCCAGAAGAAGCATCCGGGCATCGAGGTCGATCTCCTGGAGGCCGAGAACGAGGAGCTCGTCGCGAGCCTCAGGGCAGGGCAGCTCGATCTGATTGTCGCGACCGTCACCCGCGATATCCCGGGTCTCTCCGTGCATGGGCTCTACCAGGAGGAGGTCGTGCTCGTCGTCGCACGTGAGCTCCTGAGCACGCTCTACGGGGATAAGGCTGACGAGGTGGCATCTGAGGTGGAGCGCACGCACACGCTCGCTCCTCTTGCCTCCTGCCCTTTCCTGCTCCTCGGCAAGCGCGATGTGCCAGGCGACCTTGCCCGCCATATCTTCCGCGAGGCGGGCATCACGCCCTTCGTCCGGGTCACCTCCTCGAATACCGAGACCCTGCTCGATCTCTGCGCGAGGGGAGCAGGTGCCTTCTTCTGCCCCCGGCGCCTCGTCTTCTCATCCCTTACCGAGGAGCAGCAGGAGGCGGTACGCATAATCCATCTAGGCCCGCGTGCGCGCTACTGGATCTGCGCTGCCTGGCGTGCATCGGACCATGTCTGGAGCGCAACTGAAGGGTTCTATGAGACATTGAAGGAAGAGGTGGGGGCATCATGAGCGAAAGGCGGAGAGGAACTGCGCCTGAGGCGCAGAGCACCGGGCGGGTGGCCGAGGTCTTGGAGGCTGGGGCAGGCACCGTGGCCTTCAGGCTTCTTTCGGATGCAACGGCAGAGGAGCTCCTTTCCGGAGCAGGCGTCTCGAAGACCTGCCAGAAGCGCATCTTTGCAGAAGGGCGGCTTGTGGCCGAAGGTGCGCCGCTCAAGGCAAAGGACCGTATCTGCCGCGGAGGCACGGCCACGCTTGCCTGCGTCCTGCCAAAGCAGGAAGGCACACCCGACGATCCGTCCCATGCCGCTGAGCCTGCGCAGGTGCTCTGCGAGGATCCGTTCGCGCTCGTGGCGGCAAAGCCGGCGGGCATCCTCGTGCACTCCGATGGGGCAGACGGCGCGGAGGATACGCTGACGGCGCGGGTGAGACGGCACCTCGCCGAGGAAGGGAAACCTCCCCTTGCCCAGGCAGTGCAGCGGCTCGATGTGGAGACGACGGGGTGCGTGCTCTTCTCGCTCATGCCGGAGTTCCAGGGAGGCTTCGATGCGCTCGTGGCAGGCCACGGGATGCAGAAGCTCTACCTTGCGGGAGTCCAGGGGAGCCTGCCGGAAGGGAGGATGAGGATCTGCGCACCGATCGGCCGCGATCGGCATGATGCACATCGGATGCGGATCTCGCCGGGCGGCAAGGATGCGGAAAGCCTCGTCTGGTGCGTGACACGCGCCAAGGGATGCTCGCTTGCCCTGGTGGAGCTGAAGAGTGGCCGCCGTCACCAGATCCGCGTCCATCTTGCCGGCAAAGGCTATCCCGTGCTCGGAGATCCGCTCTACGGCAATCCTGCATCTCAAGGAGCAGATGGCCTCCAGCTCCATTGCTGGCGCGAGTCCTTCGTGCATCCCGTGACAGGCAGGCATATCGTGGCTGAGGCGTCCTGGCCCGAGAGCTTCAATGTGCGCTTCTCCAGACGTGCGATCGAGCGCGGCCTTGCTGCATGGCTCAAGGAGCATGGGGACGCCTGATCCTCGCGTTCCCCCAAAGCTGGAAATGCGCAGCGATTTGCATCTTGGAGCCTTCAGATTCATCCATCTCCGCTATGCTAGAGATGGGGAAGAGAGACCAATTCAGACACAGCAGTCAATGCTCGGAGAGGGGCTGACATGGCTGACACCATGCGTGGCGTGTACACGAACCTGACGGCGATCCGCCGCTCCGTGTTCCGCGAAGTATCGAAGGTCATCTACGATAACGGAAGGAACCCAAACTGGACCTTGGCGGACTTCGACAAGGCGTTCGAGGAGCTGCCGTACAAGATCATCCCGGGCGATGTGGCCACCTACCGCGAGAGCGTCTTTCTGGAGCGCGCCATCGTCTCCGAGCGCATCCGTCTCGCTGCAGGTCTTTCGCTCCAGGGCGTCGACAAGCCGGCGCATATCTCCGATGGCCTGGCCGATGCGGCTGGCCCTGAGCACTACTACGAGCCGCCCCTGATCAACGTGATCAAGTTTGCCTGCAATGCCTGCAAGGACAACGTCTACGAGGTCACGAACATGTGCCAGGGCTGCCTTGCGCACCCCTGCCGCGAGATCTGCCCGAAGAAGGCCATCTCCTTCAAGGACAAGAAGGCCTTCATCGACCAGAGCCTGTGCATCCACTGCGGCATGTGCGCCCGCACCTGCCCCTACCATGCAATCTACCACCACGTGCGTCCCTGCGCCGATGCCTGCGGCATGCACGCGATCGGCTCCGATGAGCAGGGCCACGCCGACATCGACCAGGACAAGTGCGTCGCCTGCGGCCAGTGCCTGATCAACTGCCCCTTCGGCGCCATCGCCGACAAGTCCCAGATCGTCCAGGTCGCCATGGCGATCCTGGCGAACCAGGAGGTCATCGCTATCGTGGCGCCGGCCTTCGTCGGCCAGTTCGGCGGCAAGGGCAATGTCGGCAAGCTCCGCGAGGCCTTCAAGCTCCTGGGCTTCTCGGGCGTCGAGGAGGTCGCGCTCGGCGCCGACCTCTGCTCGGTGCAGGAGGCTGAGGACTTCCTCGAAGAGGTCCCGGACAAGCTGCCGTTCATGGGCACCTCGTGCTGCCCGGCATGGAGCTCGATGGCAAAGAAGGAGTTCCCGAAGTACGCCGACTGCATCTCGATGGCGCTGACGCCGATGACATTGACGGCACGCATGGTGCGCTCGCAGCATCCGAATGCCCGCATCGTCTTCGTCGGCCCCTGCCCGGCAAAGAAGCTCGAGGCCATGCGCCGCTCGGTCCGCTCCGAGGTCGACTTCGTCCTCACATTCGAGGAGATGGCCGGCATGATGGAGGCACGCGGCATCGACTACCTGTCGCTCGCCGACGACAACAAGTCCGACTTCGAGGTCGCATCCGAGGACGGGCGCAACTTCGCTGTCGCAGGCGGCGTCGCGACGGCCGTCGTGAACGTTATCAAGCGTGACCATCCTGACGTCGACGTCAAGACCGCTGCTGCAGGCGGCCTCGAGGAATGCCGGAAGATGATGAAGGATGCGACGAAGGGGAAGTATCCCGGCTACCTGCTCGAGGGCATGGCCTGCCCGGGCGGCTGCGTCGCAGGAGCCGGCACGCTCGTCGCGATCAACAAGTCGGCCGCGGCCGTTCATCGCTATGCGAAGCGCTCTCCGCACAAGAACGCGGTGGACAACGAGTTCCGTGGCCTGATTCACGAGCTCGAGTATGCAGACGACGGCGTGAGCGTGCCTCAGGTACCTGCAGATCCTGAGGAGTAGGCTCTGCAGCCAGCATAGGGATGCAGAAGGCAACGCTTCCAGAAGGAGCGCTGCCTTCTTTTGAGAAGATGTTCGATAAGAAGAAGGCCTGCCCCGCAAGGGGACAGGCCTTCGCAAGATACGTGGAGGATCGTGCTATTCCTTCGTGCCCTTGATCGAGGCATAGAAGGTCGCCTGGTCGAAGACGTCCTTGATCGTCTTTCCGCCGACGAACGGAAGAGACAGGAACTCGTCTACCGTGCTTACGAGGTCGGAGCAGTCGATGTAGTGGTTCTTGGAGTTGAGCTGGCTCGTGTCCTGTGCCCGCCATGCTTCGTAGTTGACGTCGGTCAGATAGTAGACCTTGCTGCCGACCTTCATATAGACCGCGTGGTGGCTGTGCAGGTAGTCAGCCAGCTGGTCGTAATTGATCTCAAGTGCCTCTGCGGCTCTCTTTCCCATGGCATGTCCTTTCGTCGAAGGGCCAGACCCAACGTGCTTGTGTTCACACTATACCGTTCCTTGGGGGAACTCAAACAATCGCTTGGGCCAATGACGGAAATAGGCTGTTCACCGAAGAGAGAAAGGCAGAATCGAACAAAGTTGCAGTGTGGCTGAATATTTGCGGTAAGCTCAGAACAACTGGGTGCATCAGAGCTCTTCGCCGGTGATCAGGTGCTCGAGCTGCTCGGGTGTTTCGGCGAGCTGCGGCGTGCCAGCATCCTGGAGGAAGTCGCGGGTGCGGAATCCCCAGGTGACCGTGATGCAGTCGCACTGCGCATTGGCAGCGGTCTGGATATCGACCTCGGAATCCCCGATATAGACGACATCCTTCTTCTTGAGATTGAGGACGCGCATCACTTCGAGCACTGTGTCAGGTGCCGGCTTCTTGTGGATGCCTGCTGCCTCGTTCTCGCCGATCACGGCATCGAACTCGCCGGGGAAGAAGTGGTCGATCAGATGCTGGACCGCTGCATCGGCCTTGTTCGAGACGACGGCGCAGCGGATGCCGCGGGTGCGCAGATGGCGGAGGAGCGCCGAGATGCCCGGATAGGGCTTCGTGTTGTCTGTCATGTGCCGGCGGTAATAGTCGGCGAAGGCGACGAAGCATTCATCGAAGAGCGCCTCGTCCGCACCGTCGGGAAGCGAGGTCCTCACGAGATTGCGGACGCCGTTGCCGACGCGCAGGCGAATCTCGTCCTTCGAGCGCAGCGGCTGCTCGTAGAGTGCCAGCGCATAATTCACGGCGCACATGAGATCGTCGAGGGTGTCGAGCAGGGTCCCATCGAGATCGAAGATGGCTGCGCTATAGGTCATATCTGCCTCCATGCCTTGGAGGAGACGCGGCGTGGTCGTTCTGTGTTCAGGAGCCGCCCTCCCTTGCCCTGCGTAATGGCTGCAAAACTGTGACCTAGGCTAGCATTTTCGCTACAGGAGCGCAAAACAGGAGGCAGATGGGCCGTCAGGCACGAAGGCAGGGACAGTGTCTGTGGGCGGGGAGTGCAGGCTGGCAACAGATTCGTAGCAGGAAGGTAACGAAGGCCTGCCTTTTGCCGAACCGTTGGGGGTTTGTGGAGTACAATGCTGCCCGCGTGTGCGAGGGCGCTGTCTACGCACCCCGCGCCATCTGTCGGGAGCCGTCCGTAACGGCACGGGACGGCACAGATGAGAGGATATCTCATATGGATCAGCATAGCATGCATACCCGCACCTGCGGCGAGCTGCGCAAGAGCGATATCGGCACCGAGGTCACGCTGACGGGCTGGGTCTGGCATCGCCGCGACCACGGCGGCCTCATCTTCGTCGACCTCCGCGACCGCGAGGGCATGACGCAGATCTCCTTCGACCCTGAGCACTCGGGCGGCACCGCCTTCCATACGGCCGAGACCATCCGCACCGAGTGGCCGATCAAGGTCACGGGCGTCGTGCGCGAGCGTCCGGAGGGCATGGCGAACGCGAAGGTCACGACCGGCGACATCGAGGTCCTGGTCTCTGACATCGAGGTCCTGAACACCTCGAAGACCACGCCCTTCCAGATCGAGGACCATGTGGACACCTCCGAGGATGTCCGCCTGCGCTACCGCTACCTGGACCTGCGCCGTCCGAAGATGATGCACAACATGAAGCTGCGCTCCGACTTCACCTTCGCGATCCGCGAGGCGCTGCACAATCGCGACTTCATGGAGGTCGAGACCCCCGACCTCTTCAAGTCCACGCCTGAAGGCGCCCGCGACTTCCTGGTGCCGTCCCGCACCCAGCCGGGCAACTTCTACGCCCTGCCGCAGTCCCCGCAGCTCCTGAAGGAGCTCCTGATGGTCGGTGGCGTCGAGCGCTACTACCAGGTCGCCAAGTGCTTCCGCGACGAGGACCTGCGCGCCGACCGCCAGCCCGAGTTCACCCAGGTCGATATCGAGATGAGCTTCGTCAGCCAGGACGACGTTATGGGCGAGCTCGAGGAGGTCCTGGCCGATGCCTTCGGCCGCATGGGCGTCAAGATGGAGCTGCCGCTGCGCCGCATCGAGTACTGGGATGCCATGGACACCTACGGCATCGACAAGCCCGATACCCGCTTCGGGATGACGCTGCACGACTGCACGCCGATCTTCGCGAACTCCAAGTTCAAGCTCTTTGCCTCCGCCGCTGCGACCGAGGGCCAGTATGTCAAGGCCATCAACGCAAAGGGCGCCGGCAAGTGGCCCCGTGCCAAGATCGACCGCCTCGCCGATGTGGCTGCGACCTTCGGCGCCAAGGGCCTTGCCTACATCGCCTTCCGTGAGGATGGCTCGGTCACGAGCCCGATCGTCAAGTTCTTCTCCGATGAGGAGATGGCAGCGCTCCGCCAGGAGATGGAGGTGGAGCCGGGCGACCTCGTGATGTTCGCCGTGGCCGACCGCCTGCACGCCGACGAGATCCTGGGCGGCATGCGCAACCATATGGCCGATGCCCTCGATATCAAGCGCGAAGGCCATGACTTCCTCTGGGTCGTGAACTTCCCGCTCTTCCACTGGGACGAGGACCGCAAGGCCTACGCCGCAGAGCACCAGCCCTTCACGCAGCCCGAGGAGTCCCAGATCGACCTGCTCGACACCGATCCTCTTGCCATCGGCTCCCACACCTATGACTTCGTAATGGATGGCTATGAGGCCGGCGGTGGCGGCATGCGTATCCATGATGCGAAGCTGCAGGAGAAGATCCTCGAGAAGCTCGGCTTCACGCCCGAGCGTGCCCAGAAGCAGTTCGGCTTCCTGATGGAGGCCCTCACCTATGGTGCGCCTCCCATGGGCGGCTTCGCGCTCGGCCTCGACCGTGTCTGCATGCTCCTCACGGGCTCCGACTCCATCCGCGAGGTCATGGCATTCCCGAAGACGAGCTCCGGCTCCGATCTGATGAGCGATGCTCCGTCCGAGGTCACGATGCAGCAGCTGAAGGAAGTCTCCCTGCGCCTCATGTAAGGCTCACCAAAGGACCAGATGCGATGGCCAGCCAGGTTCCGTTGCCTGGCTGGCCTTTTCTGTGCTGATGATGGTCCGTGTCTCTTTTGTGCATGGGCGCACAAAGCGGGTACGAAATAATCCTGGAACGTTCTGGTGCTACTATTTTTTGGTGAACGGTTGGAAATCCTTCGTGGGAGGTTATCCATGACGCAGATTGATTCCCATTGGGAAGCTCAAGCCCAGAGGGACGCCTCGAATGAGCGTGCCGCTGCGGCATCTGCCTTGTCCGAAGTCCGCATACCCCAGGAGCTCCGCCAGAACATGGAGCTCTTTCTCCGTCTGACCCGCCGTGTCCTCAAGGAATACGACCCGAAGCTCTGCAGCACCTTCGATCTGCTGCTCGCCTACATGGTGCACGCGAACGACGAGGACCTGAGCGAGAGCGAGAAGGACGATACCTATTCCGAGGCGGTGCGCCTGATCGACAAGCTCACCCTCGAGGAGGAGACGTATCTGACGCGTGCGTTCGCGACCTACTTCCATCTCGCGAACATCGCCGAGGAGGATTACCGCGTAAGCTCGCTGCGCCGCCGCGAGCGCGTCGTGCCGACGGAAGCAGCCGAGGACCCGGTGAATGAGCTCACCGTCTCCTACCATCGCCTGATCGAGGAGATCGGGGAGGAGAAGGCGACTGAGTATCTCGACCGCCTCGAGTTCCATCCGGTATTCACAGCCCATCCGACCGAGGCACGCCGCAAGGCCGTCACGGCGAAGATCCGCCGCATTGCAGACCTGCTGGAGGAGCGCTCCCGCCTCGGCGGCACCGAGCTTGCCGAGAACGAGCGCCGGATGCTCCAGGAGATCGACTCGCTGTTCCGCACCTCGCCGATTGCCGCCAAGAAGCCGACGCCCGTCGAGGAGGCTGACACGATCCTCGAGATCTTCGACAACACCCTCTTCGATATGGTGCCGAAGGTCTATCGCCGCTTCGATGACTGGGAGCTTGGCCCCAAGGCCGGCACGGAGAAGCCGGTCTGCCCGGCCTTCTTCCGTCTCGGCAGCTGGATTGGCTCCGACCGCGATGGCAACCCCAATGTCACGGCCAAGGTCAGCCGCAAGGTCGCCGAGAAGTTCCGTGTCCACATGCTCGAGAAGCTTGCTGATGCGACCGAGCAGTGCGGTCGCTCGCTCACGATGGAGATGGGCTCCACCCGGCCATCGGCTGCGCTCCAGAACCTCTGGAGCCACCAGCTCGAGATGAACGAGGAGCTCTGCCGCCGTGTGATGCTGATCTCGGAGTCCGAGCTCCATCGTGCTGTCATGCTCGTGATGTCAGAGCGTCTCCGGGCGACGATTGGCCGCACGGCCGACCTCATGTATGCCTCATCCGAGGACTTCCTGGATGACCTCCATGTGGTCCAGGACTCCCTGGTCCAGGCCGGGGCGGTGCGCGAGGCCTATGGTGCGCTCCAGACCCTCATCTGGCAGACCGAGACCTTCGGCTTCAACATGGTCCAGATGGAGTTCCGCCAGCACTCTGTCGTCCACAGCCGCGCCCTTGCCGACCTCAAGGAGCATGGACGCAATGGCGACCTGCAGCCGATGACGCGCGAAGTCGTGGACACGTTCCGCGCTATCGGTGCCATCC
>OMTG01000101.1 GCA_900313905.1 uncultured Actinomycetes bacterium
GGCCGCGTCGAAGGCCGCGTCGAAGGCCGTAAAGAGGGCCGCGAGCAGAGAAGCCAGGAAATCGCAGCGAGGATGGCCGAGCTCGGATACAGCCAGCAGGCCATCGACGAGGTACTCGCTGCGGAAGACGGCAAAGAAAGCCGCGAAGGCTGAAGCCAAGACAATGGCGTGGCCAGCTTGCCGAAGGAACCTGCACAAGCCGGCCACCTCATCTGGCTCTGACGGCAATCAGCCAAGGAGGCAATTCCGACATGGGAGGAGAGGTTCTCGAGCTCCTGAACGACCGCGCGGAGCGCATGAAGCGTGAGGGAGTGGAGCAGGGCCGCGTCGAAGGCCGCGTCGAAGGCCGTAAAGAGGGCCGCGAGCAGAGAAGCCAGGAAATCGCAGCGAGGATGGCCGAGCTCGGATACAGCCAGCAGGCCATCGACGAGGTACTCGCCAAAACAGACAGCGAGGGCGCATCCGAATCCTAGCCCCATGATATAGATCCGCCTGCGGCTAACCTGCCGGAAGCAGCGCCAGCCGCAGGCTGCTGACCCACTTGTCAACCAATCAAGAAAGTGAGGTCCGCCATGGGAGGAGAGGTTCTCGAGCTCCTGAACGACCGCGCAAAGCGGATGCAGAGGGAAGCCTTTGAACAGGGCTTCAGGGAGGGTTATGCAGAGGAATGCCAAGAGATGGTGGCAGCTATGACCGAGCTCGGATACAGTCAGGAGGCCATCGACGCGGTGGTCTCCACGCCTACCCAGGACGAGCTGTCAAGCAAGGTCGCAAGGGCCCTGCAGAATTTCGTTCCACAGGGCATCGTTGTATCTGACATACTGCAAGCAGTGGGCAACGACGAATTCCGTTGATCTGAAATGCCACAGAGAGGAGCTGCCATGGCTCAAGGAAGCATCCATGACCTGGAGATACTCGCTTCCGCTATGCGCACTGGCGGCTTCTCGGAGGCGGCAGCGGAGCTGGGAATCACCCAGCCTTCCGTATCGCAGACGGTGGGGCGCATCGAACGCCGTTTTGATACCACCCTCATTGCCCGTAGCCATAACGAAGGCGAGCCTGTGCTCACCCCCACCGGCAAGGTACTTGCACCCCATCTCAAGCGTGCATTGCGGGAGCTGGATGAGGCTGCAGACGAGATTGCCTCGCTCGAAGGCCGACGGCCGATCCGCAACGGGATTCCTCCGATGATATCGAGGCACTTCTTCAAGGACCAGCTGGCAGCGATCAGGGAAGCCTGTGGCACACGTCCCGTCGAGTTCTGCTCCTATGGATCGGAACGCATGCTGCATGAGATCGCACACCACAGCATCGATGTCGGTATGGTGGCCTCCTGCGACCGCTCCATGTCACTGCCGGGCGTGCGCTTCTCCCCCGTCGCCTCATTCAGGCTGTGCGCCGCCCTGCGTGCGGCAGAGGGGGCAGGCAGGACGTCCGTCTCCCTCGATGAGATTGCCAATCAGATGCTGATCTAGTTCACAGGAGACTTTGTGCAGCGCGATGCGCTCTCGCAGCTGTTCCAGAGCCGGGGCCACCAGCTGGAGATATCCATCGAGACAGACCAGCCTGCTGCCATGCAGCGGCTTGTCGTTGCAGGCATGGGAGTCGGCATCGCCACCCAGATCGCCTTCGACGAAATCGATAACGCTATCGCGGTACTGCCCATCGCAGGCGACGACGTGCCCCGCTTCAATGTGTTCGTATTCGAGGATGTATCCCGGCCCATACGCCCCGAATCTCCTGCCATCCGTGCCGTGAAGCAGCTGCTCCTCGAGGCAGTGCAGGCAACAGAAGGCAAGACTTCAGCAGACAGAGAGGAATAAGAGGCAGGCAGGGGCGTACAGGAATTGGCCTTGCCACTGTCGAAGCCTGGCTGAAACCTATGGAGGATCTCTGGTGCAAGAGCAGCAGAATGAACGCATTTGCTTCATCGTGCAGGGCTGCAGAGAAAGGTTTGAAACAGTCAGAGGCTCGCATCGCATGTCATCCATCAGGCTGACTCTGATGAAGCCGCTCTTCCTCAAGAGCTTTTCGAGGGCAGCGTCTCCTCGGTCGATATGGCAGACGAGATTGCGATGCTGGATGATTGGCATGCCGGAATCGAGAAAGCGACGGGCCCCGTCATGAAGGGCGATTTCGTCAGGCTAGCATCAGGCGCTGAGAGCATCCTCGTCAAAACCGGGCGCGCCTTCGACAGAGGCGATGCTCTGGCCTGCCTCGGGCATAGCAAAGGAGACGACATCCTTCTGGAGAGCGGATAGACCGGGGACATCGCATCGATATGCCGTAATATCTCCCCTCTCTGTACGGATGCCCTTGCGACAGCTGCACTAGGAGATGCTGCCCATGGCTGCCGATATCCTCAGCCATGGACTGCGGTCCGAAGCACCTGCGAAATCAATACTGAAGACCTGACACGTTATGAAAAATAAGCTCAGAGGATCTGCCTTCGAATGCGGAGGGACAGGCAGCATATTTCGAGGCCTTCGGCATATCCTTGGCTAAAGCCGCTTCTGCAGCTGAAGTCACGAAGAACACTGACAGGAAGCTCTGCAAAGGCAGCGTCTATGGTTTGAGCCTCATGGAAGCGTATGGGAAAGCTCCTGACGACGAAGGCTGCCAACACTTCCTGAAATGGCGTGCCCGTGAAATGGGAGCCACGGCCGAAGAAACCCATGCCTCGGCGGATGAAGAGGCCTCTCTCATGCACTGCGTCCAGCGTGCAACAGAACGCTATGCCCTTGCCCGGACTAGGAAGAACAGGGGATTCCGCATCAGGATAGGAGAACGATCACGGACCGTCATCTCGTTCACAGAACCCGGGGTATCTGCTCGAGCCAGATAAGCTCCGACTACATCAATGGGCATATCCATGACATCCAATTCAGGAGTGGCTTTGCAAGCAATATCCAAGGTGTAGCTCTTCTGTCCGAAGGACGGACGCCCAGAAGACGGCTTCGACCCCGTAAGGCATCCAGTGCCATGGAGGAAACGACTGCCCGAACGAGCTTGCTCCCACTATGGAGAAGCTTCCAGCAGAAAAAGGCACAGACCAAGCGCAAGAAACTCGCACGGGACATGGTCGGGCACCTCTGGCAACCCTCCTGCCAGAAGTGCCCGACCATGAGGACTCTACATCCTACTTCGCATGCGGTGCTGCAGAAACATAGACATTCTGCATCTCAAGTTCGCAGATCTCATTCATGCCGGGATAGGATTCTTGTCCAATCATAGCGCCCTCTTTCCAAAGGCTGCCTCCTGGGGTGGTCGTGCTCGAGATTGGACTCCCATCATATATCGCACTCTAGCTTCAGCCTTTACTGTGCCGGCAGACGTATAGAAGACCCCCCCGCTCCCGAACGGGGCTACCCCGCTGACGCATCTGCCCTTTGCTGCCACCTCTGAGACAGTCGGCAGGGTGTCTATACTTGGCCCCAGTGATGCAAGAAGAGGCCTGTACCACAAGAGGAAGGACAATCATGGGTTTTCTTGACAAGGCACGGGAAGAATCGACCTATTCTGTCGCATCAGGCCAGAACTACCACTACGTCGTGCTCCAGGTGACACTGAAAGAGAAGTTCCTCGGAACCGGATCCGGGAACCTGACCGAGCTCGAGACGGTCATTAACAATCAGGCCGCCAAAGGATACCGCCTCCACACCATCGCCACTTCGAGCGGCGGCAGCAAGGGCATCGGCGGCGGCGATCGCATCCAAGCGACGATGGTATTCGAGAAAATCGAGCAGTCCTGAGAGGAGCTCTCAGAGCCTTCCGTGGCACATAGCGGGAGAGCCTGCCATGAGAATTGCGGCCCCTGCCAACCATATGGCAGGGGCCGCCTCATATCAGGCCTTCAGCGAATCAGGGCAGCTTAGACGCAGGTATAGCCACCATCGACGGCAAGCGCCTGGCCAGTGACATAGCTCGACTCCTCGGCGCCCAGGAAGAGGGCAGCGGAGTTGAGCTCCCCCTCATGGCCGTAGCGCTGCATCGGGACCGTGGACTTCGCGAAGTTCTGGAAGTACTCGGTATCCAGGGTCTCTGTGGTGAGCTCGGTGTAGAAGTAGCCCGGGCAGATGGCATTGACCGTGATGCCGGTCGGTGCAAGCTCGGCGGCAGCTCCGCGGGTGAAGTTCACGACGGCGCCCTTGGAGGCATGGTAGGCGATGGTGGGGATGGCGGTGTTGCCGACCAGGCCGTAGATCGAGGCGATGTTGATGATGCGGCCATAGGCCTGCTTGCCGGCCTCCATGTTCTTCTGCATGTAGCCGGCGAACTTCTTGCACATGGTGAAGATGGAGGTGAGGTCCAGGTTCATCGTGAAGTCCCAGTCCTCGCGCTTGAAGTCGACAAGCTTCGTGCCGGTGCCACGCTCGCCGCCGGCGGAGTTCACGAGGACCTCCACATGGCCGAACTTTTCGTCTGCCGCAGCGAGGGCGGCATCGATGGATGCCTCGTCAGTGACGTCGCAGCCGACGGGCAGGACCTCGACACCGTACTTCTCGCCCCATTCCTTGGCGCTGGCCTCGAGGCGCTCGACACGGCGGACCAGAAGGACGAGGCTGGCGCCCTGCTGGGCGAAGCCCTCTGCCATCTGCTTGCCGAGGCCGGAGGAAGCTCCGGTGACTGCGACGGCCTTTCCAGAGTAGTCGAACATGTGAACCTTCCTTGGATTGTGTGCAGAACGGATCGGGCCCTCTGCCCCATCCATATCATCACGTAGAGCATCATAGGCGGAAAGCGATACTGGAGTGAATCATCATCTTCCTTGAGTAAGTAAATATACCGTTCATATCGGAAAACCTGCCGCTGGCTAGGATTGTCGCCAGGATGAGCTGTCCTGCGCCGGCAAGGGCTGCCGCAATCCTCAAGGAAGGGGCACCGGATGATTGAGCATCATCAGGCAGAGAGCAGAGGATCGGAAGGCAACTGCATCAAGTGCCCTCCGTGATGGCTGCATCTGGACGCTTGACGGCAAAGGAACCCTCGCCACCTCCCTGGCAGATGGCGTA
This sequence comes from uncultured Actinomycetes bacterium, assembly GCA_900313905.1. Taxonomy (GTDB): domain Bacteria; phylum Actinomycetota; class Coriobacteriia; order Coriobacteriales; family Atopobiaceae; genus Olsenella_L. The sequence goes on from OMTG01000101.1 coordinate 5,013, forward strand.
TCCGGGACCATGCCATGGCTCAAGCTATGGCTGCCCCGCCAGGTGGTATCCGCCGTAGCGATGATTGTCTGCGCCATAGGCGTGAAGGCGCCAAAGACAGCCCTGCGTCTTTTCCAGGATATAGACGCCTCCTTCGGAAAGAAGCTCGACCTCAAGCATTATGGGGGCCTGGACTTAGGAAGGCACCGCTTCCTTTCCCGCCTCATCAAAGCCGCAGAGGGCCCCGCACCGTGCAGGGCCCTCGTTCACTTTGAGAAGGCGCTATCCCATTTGAAACAGCGCTTTCCTGCAGCGAAATGGCACAAGGCGGACATCGAGAGATTCTCGGTGCCCGCCTTGCATTTCATTGCATGCGCAGGATATATCCTCGCTGAGCATGCAGCCGTCCGTCAGAATGGCACATCCGAATCATCAAAGTCGTTATCTTCCCTGCCCTGCCGCCAGATCAGGCCCCAGGGCCAGACGAGCAGGAGGTATTGGGCAAGGACTCCGCGAGAGAGGCACCCCTCCATGAACGATGCCTGATCGGCATTGGTGTAGGGAGACAGAAGACCGATGAGCTTCTGAGGATCTGGATGCTGGATGAGCAGAGAGTACACACCCTCGGAATGGAAGCTCTCCAAGGAGCCAAATCCCAGTTCCGCAAGCAGATGCAGCGCATCTGACATCTCATTGCCGGTACCGGTTGCCTCTTTCATGACATTGGCATAGAACGAAACGATGATGAGGCAGATCTGGGAGAGCGGCGATTTCGGAGAGGCGATCTCGGTGGCCGCCACCTCAAGCCTGAAATCAAGGGAGTCATCCGGAAGGATGCAATACTTCTTCTCCACGCTGCTGTCCCGTTCCTCTGCCTCTGAGCTGTCGCTGGCCGTCTCCGGACTTGTGGCCAGCGGCCTGCGCAGGCGCAGGCCGAAAGACATGCGGGTCAGCGGCTTCGAGACGATATCGATGAGGGCAAGGACATCCTCAAGCTCGGCCTCATCGAGCTTGTCCTTGCCCAAGCGTTCATAGTAGGTACGGATGAAATCGCAGGCCCTCCCAACCTCGGAGGTTCTTCTTATGGGCACATGGCTCGGCCACTTCTCGGGGAAGGCATTGATCTTGGTGGCGGTGGACAGGCGGTAGTATTCCTCGAACGGCATGCGCCCTATCTTTCTCGCCACGCCGATGATGTCGGACTCCCGGACCACGCACATGTAGCTTCTGGCTTTGCCCTTGTCCTTGCACCGCTCCCTCGCAAGGCGAAGCCGTTCCTCGAGGGGCGTGTTCGCAGCGATAGGGAGAGGCCTGGAGGGCGCGGAAGGAGCCTTGCCCTCATCGCGGGCCCTCTGGGCCTGTTCGCGGCGAATCCTTTCAAGGCGCTCATCGAGGGGCGTCTGGTCGGCATCCCTATGCGGCAGCTGAGAGGTGTTCATCATGCCCTGCCCACGTTCTTCTCGGCAGCCGGGGCGTCCTTGAGGAAATCAGGGCAGAGCGGATGCTCCGAGAGATCGTAGGGGGTGACGATCCGCCCCTTCGACCCGCGCTCGAAGAGATACGCTCTCGTGAGCGGAAGCGACATGATGGTCTCGGGAGTCTTGCCGACCTTTATCGCGAAGGTCTCGACGGTGCCGGTATCCTGGCCGCCAAGGTAGAGCCAATGATCGCAGTTGTTTGCGATGGTCGAGGCAGCGGTGTAATAGAGGCTCTTGAGCTGCGTGAGGTCCTGGAGGATGACGCTGACATAAATCTCGCGCGAGCGTATGACCGCAATGATATTGTCGAAATCCGCTATCTTGCAGTTGGTCGCAAAGTCATCCAGGAAGAGCCGTACCGGCACCGGCAGGCGGCTGTCCTTCTGGCTATCGGCAATGTGGCAGAGCTGGTTGAGGGCCTGGGAGTAGAGCAGATTGACCATAGTGTCGGCGCTGCGGTCCGTATCGCTCACCGTGATGAACACGGCTGTGCGGTTCGTCGAGAGCTCCTTGAAGTCGAGCCGCTTCTCGGCGTTATAGATTGCGAATGCCTTGTCGAACACGAAATCGTTGAGCTTCTCTCCCACGATGCCGCAGATGCTGGCATACATCTTGTCAGCTCCGGAGCTTGACTTGAACATGTTCCACTTGGCCGCAAAGGTGCTTGCAGGGTCCCTGAACGCCTGGTCGTCAAAGAGCTCTGGAACGACGTTGTCGCCCATGCTGGCAGCGAGCTTTGCCACTGAGGACATGTTCCTCTCGGCCTTGGGGAGATAGTCAAGCACATAGGTGAGGAGCACCTCTATGAGCATCTTCGCGATGTGGTCCCAGAATGGCTGCCTGTAGTCCTCCACGGGGCAGAGCTGCTTGGCCATTGCCATGACCTGGCGCTCGTTTGCAAGACCCGTCGCAGGATCGCGATCAATGAAGTCAAAAGGGTTGTAGCCAATGGGCTGGACGCGCGGATCTCCCGTGCCCTCGAGCGAGTAGTTGGAGAGGTCTAGCAGCTCGACCATATAGCCGTGACCCGCAAGGACCGGCCCCAGCCAGCGTCCCAGGTTGCCCTTGGTGTCTGTGACGATGAAGGAGTCGTTGCACTGGAGGATGTTGGGGATTACATAGCCGCGAGTCTTGCCCGAACCGGAGGGGCCGATGATCAGGTCATTGTTGTTGAGATGCGTCTCCCAGGTGTCATCGGAGACAATCACGCCCTTCGCAAGGATGCGGGAGTTATGGTATGCGCTGTCAGTCACAAGCAATCACATCCTGTCAACTATGCTGTCGGCGATGCCCCACTTCACGGCCTCGTCCGCATCGAACGTGGTCTCCTCATCCATCACCCGGAGAGCCTCGTCCTTGTCCTGCCCCGTGTACCTCACCATAAGGTCTGCGAGGGTCTCCCGGGTCTCCAGCAGGTCATCGGCTGTCTTCTTCACGCTCAGGGCAGAGCCCGAGCCGCCTCCAAGGGTGAGCGGGTTGTGCACGAAGACCCTGGCATGGGGCATGATGAGACGGGAACCCTTGCGGCCCGCCATGAAGATGATCGATGCCATGCTCGCTGCCATGCCCATGCACACCGTATCGACGGGACAGGAGATCGCCTCCATCGTGTCGACGATCTGCAGGCCCGAGACAACAGAGCCGCCCGGAGAGTTGATGAAGAGCGTGATGGACGCTTCTGGATCCTCTGAAGAGAGATACGTGAGTGCACGGCAGATCTCCGACGCATATGCAGCAGTTATCTCCTGGTCGATGAAGAGCTTCCGCTCCTGGAACGCAGCATCTTCGAGGGACACCGGAGATATGCCCCTACTTGTCTCACGCAGGATGTGTGGCATCTGAACTCCCATCTTCGAGCCGACGGCAGATGAGGACTGCAGCGGCAGTCCTTTTCCAATACCTGAATCCTAGCATTCTGTTGTCAGGGCCCGTCAGGTTTCTCCGACAATTCCGGACAGACGGGGATGTCTATAATCACTTTCAGATAGATTATAGGTTTCCACATTCCAAGTTCAGCCCATAAGGACTTTCAGACCCATTCGCTGATGGGTGCAGCTGAGGGAGTTGGTTCAATTGCCGCAAGAAGAGGAGAAAGACCTTCTTGGCCTCGACTCCCACTACAAGGGACTCGCAAAATTCATCCGAGAGTGCGATACCCCCAAGACCATTGCCATCGAGGGCAGATGGGGCAGCGGCAAGACCTTCGCAATGAACCAGGTGAAGAAAGAGCTGGAAAAGCCCAACGATAACGGCGCCGCAATTAAATGCATCAATTTCAACACCTGGGAATACGCTTCAATCGGCTATGACAACCAGCTTGGATCCGCTCTGCTCTATCGGATTCACAGAGAGCTTGCTGGGGATCTGGAAAAGGACAACGTTTCTGAGAGCGGTGAGAGCACTGCTGAGACCACCGGCGGCAAGAGCCAAGACGGCTCCAACAACCAATACGGCCTTAGTTTGTGGGAACAGCTTGAGGAGAGCGCCATGCGCTCCCCGAGCAGCACCACAATCGAACTGAACGATTCGAACAAGACCAAGCTGGCAATCGCATGCATCGTTCTGATAGTAGCTTCTGTGATATCCTTGCTCTTCACTATCTGGACGGTTAGGAATATCTGGAATGCGCTTTGCATTTTCTCGGTCGAAACGCTCCTTGATCCCAACTTTGAAATCGCCTTCGGGTTAGCCATTCTTGCCATCCTGGCATCCGTTGCAACACTCACCGCTTTTATCTCTTGCTGCGTTCTCCGATTTGCAAGAAGGGTCCCCAGAGTGCTTCGCTGCAAAACCGCCCGCAGAATGCTGAGCACTCGGCCATTCAATCGTGCAACCGGCATGCTCTCCATCGATGGGAACTCTCTTGCATCCGTTGGCTTGAACCTCGCAACGCAAGGAGCGGCGAATATCGATCCAGCCTCGTTTTCGCAATCTGATGACAAGGACATGGCGAGCCTCGGGAAATGCCTCGAGAAGAATGCCCGCAATGTCGAGCGGATAAAGAGTTTCCTGCAGATTGAAATCGACCGATGCCTCAACCATCGTGACTCGTCGAGCAATTATTCGCCCGAAGCGGACAAGAACAAAAGCAGGGGGAGAAGCAGGCTGCTAATCTTCATCGATGACCTCGATCGGCTGCAGCCCGTCGCCGCCATTGGCCTCCTCGAGGATATCCAGAACTTCCTCGACTGCTACCACTGCGTCTTCATGCTCGCAATGGATGCCGATGTAGTGAGGACGGGCGTGAAAGAGAAGTACGGCGAGGAATACGCCACTCCTGAGAGACAACGTCAGTACCTGGAGAAAATCGTCGATGTCCCGTACCGCCTTCCTGCTGAGGGATACGGCGCAAATGACGAATTCCTCAAGCAATATATCCACCTCAGCGAGGAAGCCTCCTCCGACAAAGGTCAGGCCCAGACAACAGATGGCCGGGCTGCAGCCGATACTAGCAAGCAGGCTGGCCAAACCAAAGCCGGTGCGAAGGATGCTGACAAGACAGCCCTCAAAGAAATCAATATTGAGGAATACAAGCAGTCAATCTTGCTGAGCGGCTTCAACTCTTCGCCTAGGTCCATCACGAGAGCCTTCGACCTTCAGCAGCTCTTCAAGGACATTCGTGAGAAACGCGATTCAAGCAGGAATGACTCGGGCAACGCCCTTGACTTCATTGATTTCATTATCGCTATGCTGCAAAATGGCTCGGCACATAGAGCATAAGGCCACGAATTCCTGTCGGACCCATGCTGCA
>OMTG01000100.1 GCA_900313905.1 uncultured Actinomycetes bacterium
TGAGTAGTAACCCCACGCGGTACCGCTCGTCGCCCATAAGCGGTACCGCGGGATAATCCCTGACCGGTACCGTTCACAATCCTCCTTGGCCCGGCCGAACGGCGGCCGGAAGCGAAGAAGGAGGACGCAATGCCCAACTACAGGTCGATACTCAGGCTGCTGGCGAAGGGAGGAAAGAGCCAGTCCGACATCGCCTCGATGTGCGGATGCAGCAAGCGCGCCGTCTCTAGGGCGGCGGCCGTTGCCAAGGAGCAGGGGCTGACCGCGGAGAGGGTCGCGGCGATGGGTGACGAGGAGATCTCCGCCCTGTTCCCGAGGAAGCCGCGGCCGAAGGACGAGGGGCATCTCATGCCGGATGTCGCGTCGCTCGTCGAGCGGAAGAGGAAGAGCCCGAAGGTCCCCATCAAGCACTACTGGTACGAATACTGCGGCCAGGCGGAGTCGGCAGGGCTCATCCCATATTCCTACCAGGCATTCTGCGAGATGCTCTCCGAGGAGGCGAAGAGGACCGGCCTGGCGGCGCACCTGCGCCATGCCCCCGGAGAGAAGGCGTTCATCGACTGGTGCGGGAGCTGCGGCACGATTGTGGACAGGCTGACCGGCGGGAGGTCCAAGGCATATGTGCTCGTCGTGGTCCTTCCCTGCTCGGCGAAGCTCTCCGCCACATCCCATCCGGACGTCTCCGAGAGGTCGTGGCTGGACGGCCAGATGAGGGCCTTCGAGGGCTTCGGAGGCGTGCCGCACATCCTCGTCCCCGACAACGCCGCCACCGCTACCGACAGGACGGCGCCTTACGTCTGCCGCGTGAACAGCACATACAGGGATTTCGCGGAGCACTACGGGTGCGCCGTGCTTCCGGCCAGGGTCAGGCACCCGAGGGACAAGTCCCTCGCGGAGGAGACCGTGGACCTGATCGAGAAGTGGGCCATCGCGCCATCCAGCGAGCAGACATTCTACTCCATCGATGAGTTCGACGAATACCTGCAGGAGCGTGTCAGGTGGCTGAACTCCCGCCCGTTCGCCAACCGGGACGGATGCAGGGATTCGGAGTCCGGGAGGCTCGAGGCCGACGCCCTGCTGCCGCTTCCCGCCAGCCGCTACGAGATTTGCGAATGGAGGCGCGCCAAGGTCGCGCCGAACTACCATGTGCGCGTCGACTACATGAACTATTCCGTCCCCTATGGGCTTGCCGGGGAGACCTGCGACGTGCGCCTCACCGACTCCCGGGTCACGATCATGCACGATGGCCAGGTCGTGGCCGAGCACGACAGGCTCAGGGGGAGGAAGGGCCAGTACTCCACCATCGAGGAGCACATGCCGGAGAGCCACAGGGATGCGCAGAGCCCATGGTCCGAGGACAGGTTCGTAAGCTGGGCGGAGCGCATCGGCCCATCGACCAGGGAGGCGGTGGAGCGCAACCTGAAGGCCAGGCCGATCGTCGAGCAGGCGTTCGTGCCCTGCCTCAACATACTGGGGCTCTCCAAGAGATATGGCTCCTCGCTCCTGGAGCGGGCATGCGAGAGGCTCGTCTCGTCAGGCCCTGCCGTCCCGTCGTATTCGGCGCTCAAGGACACGATCCTGCGGATCCGCGCCGAGGATGCCCGCTCCCCGAAGGGCGCGCCTCCCGCAGGACGGGACGAGCCTGCGGACCGTGCGCCCCATGCCGGCAGGCTGAACGGCGCCGAGGCCTACCGCAGGAAGGGAGGCGACGCCGCATGCTGACCGAGGACGACTTCGCCAAGTTCAAGAGCTTCAGGGTCAGGGCCATGGGCGACAAGCTCAGGGAGATGGTCAGCGACGCCACGTATGACAGCTGGACCTTCGAGGAGAAGGTGAAGGCCATGATCGACGCCGAGGATGCCGCAAGGCAGTCCAGGAAGGTGGCCAAGCTCTCTAAGGAGGCGGGCTTCAAGCTCCCCGGCGCGTGCGTCGAGGACATCATGTATGTCCCCGGGCGCAGCCTGGACCGGGACCGGGTGGCGAGATGGGCCGAATGCGGATGGGTGGAGGACCGGGAGACCATGGTCGTCCTCGCCAAGTCCGGGGGCGGCAAGTCGTATCTCGTCCAGGCGCTCGGGAACGCCGCCTGCCGCAGGCTCATACCGACGAGGTACATCCGGCTGCAGGACATGTTCGACAGCCTGGACAGGGCCCGGGCATGCTCGGACGGCGCCAGGTACTACGACCTCATGGACCTCTACAAGACCGTCGACCTGCTTATCATCGACGATTTCCTGACGACCCCCATCGGCACGCAGGACTCCGTCGAGCTCTTCGAGATCATGGAGGCCAGGGAGGACAGGTGCGCCACGCTCATCGCCTCGCAGCTCGAGCCCGAGTCATGGTACCTGCGCATCGAGGGCGAGCTCATGGCCGACTCGATCCTCAACAGGACGGCCACACGCGCCCGCTTCATCGACCTGGATGGGCCGAACATGAGGAAGTACCTCAAGGAGCACCGGAAGGATGCTGAGGGATAGCATGCCTGCCGGTACCAGTTAGGGATTAGAGTGCGGTACCGCCTATAGATGATAGACGGTACCGCCAGAGGTTACTATTCA
>OMTG01000099.1 GCA_900313905.1 uncultured Actinomycetes bacterium
CGGGCGACATCGAGTTCTGCGACATCACGGCCACCAAGATCATCACCATGAAGATCATGGACTCGACCGACGTGGATATCGTGAATGCCCAGAATGCTGCGGATGCCTCCACGCAGACGAGCCCCACCGATGCCACCGCATCCACGAACGGCACCGAGAGCGGCAGCGCCTCTGCGAATGGCACGACATCGCAGAGCGCCTCTGGCTCGACCACGACGAGCACGGAGGGCACGAGCTCAACTGATTCCAGCGCATCGAAGAGCTCCAGCAGCACATCCGATGAGGCCACCCCGGTCACCGTCGAAGAGGCAGTCGCTGCTGTCATCCAGCACGCGAAGGCATACGACGTGACCGACGACAACATCGTGCAGGAGGCAGCGACGCTCGCCAACCGCGACGCGACGAAGCTCACGATCACCTACGGCGATGGCACCGAGGTCATCTGCTGGATCCTCACCGATGATTCCGGCAATGTCCGCTATGTGGCAGCCGAGGCACCGGCCGATTCTGTCGCCGAAGTCGCTTCAATTGTCGAGAACACCTACTCATTCTAATTTTCAATTGCGCGGACGCCCCGGCTCACGTATACTATTCTCCGCGCTTCGGGGCGTAGCGCAGCTTGGTAGCGCATCTGCTTTGGGAGCAGAGGGTCGCTGGTTCGAATCCAGTCGCCCCGACCAGACTGCGGCGGTAGTTCAATTGGTAGAGCGTCAGCCTTCCAAGCTGATTGTTGCGGGTTCGAGTCCCGTCCGCCGCTCCAGAGAATTCAAGGCCACGGGCATTGCCTGTGGCCTTTTTTAATGTGAAGACAGCCCCGCCATCAGACAGCCAGCTGGCACATCCTTCCGCGTCTCCTCAAATATTCATCTGAGCTGTGCGCATCCACACGTCACATCTCTGTCAGTTGCACAAAAATGCTGCACTCTCGGATAAATATTCACCACTTGCCGATTTCGCCCACCATAAGGGAAATTGCTATCTTGACTTAACAGTCTGTCAGTCAAGTATGGAGATAGCACCAGGCAAAGGAGGCAGACAGGGATGGACAAGCAGATTCGCTGGGGCATCATCGGCTGTGGGCGGATAGCCAAGCGTTTTGCCGCAAGCCTCGCTGGTTCGCCAGAAGGAAGCCTCTATGCAGTGGCTGGCCGCAGCAAGGAGAAGGCAGACGCGTTCGTGCAAGAGCATCCTGCTGATGTCGCCTATGGCTCCTATGAGGAGCTGGTGGATGACCCTGCAATCGATGCAGTCTATATCGCGCTCCCCCATGCCCTCCATGCCGCTTGGTCCATCAAGGCACTGCGTGCTGGCAAGGCAGTACTCTGCGAGAAGCCTGCGGTCCTCTCTGCTGATGAGATGCACGGCGTCATTGCTGCAGCAAAGGATTCAGGCAAGCTCTATATGGAGGCCATGAAGACGAGGTTCCTGCCTGCGCACGACAAGATCATGGATCTCTTGGGAACTGGTGCACTGGGGCAGATCACCTTTGTCGAGGCAGCACAGTGCTATGAGTTCCCGAAAGATATCAGCGGCTATTTCATCGATCCCATCCAGGGCGGCTGCCTCTACGACGAAGGGATCTACTGCATCGCCTGGCTCGATGAGCTGCTCCCCGGAACTGTCCATATCGACCGCACCAATACGGTCTTCGAGCGTGGCGTGGACTGGTACGACAATGTGCAGATGAGCATCGGCTCGGTGCCAGTGCAGCTTGAGGTGGCAGCAGACCGTGGCCCCAAGAGCAACCTCCATATCGAGTGCGAGCAGGGCTCGATCGATGTGCCGCTCCTCAATCGTCCCCAGTCTCTCGTTATCCACCGCTTCGGCTCGCCTGACGAGACGCTGACTGCACCCTACATCCACGATGATTTCTATGGGCAGATCGAGCACTTCCAGAAGCTACTCTTGGAAGGCAAGCAGGAGAGTCCTGTCATGCCGTGGGAGGCGTCGCTTCGCTGCGCACAGATGATCGACCTCATCCGCGACTCCTGGAATGCATGATTAGCTCGATGCAGGCTCGTCCGCTGGGACATACCCTCCTTCTGGCCAACCCTGTCTCGAGAAGCGGCATGGGAAAAGAAGGTGCAGAGCGCATCTCGCAGATGCTCTCATCGCTCCCCTCCTCCACCTGCACCCTTGAGGCAAAGCTCACCACAGGTCCAGGCGATGCCACGAAGATCGCTGCCGCAGCAGGCGATTTCGATACCCTGCTTGTGCTCGGAGGCGACGGCGTCATCCACGAAGCGGTGAACGGCCTCATGTCCCTCGAGAAAGGGCAGCGCCCCGTCCTAGGCGTCATTCCCATGGGTTCTGGCAATGACTATGCCCGCACCCTCCACATCATCAAGAACCGTCCCGAGAAGGCCATGGAGCAGCTTCTGGCAGCCCATACGCAAGATCTCGATGTCGGCCAGGTCAATGGGGTTAATTTCATGGAGACGCTCTCCTTTGGTCTCGATGCCGCAATCGCGCTCGACACGATGAACCATCGGACAACTGGACGTGGCGCCCATCTCTTTGCTGACTCTGGCTGGCGAATCTTCTCCACAGCAAAGGATGGCTATGCCTTCCAAGGCACGATAGATGGCGCTCCTGTCTCAGGGAATGAGGCAGTCTTTGCCGTGCAGCTGGGACCTACCTATGGAGGAGGCTTCCGGATCTGCCCTGCCGCCAAGCCCGACGATAGGCTGCTCGATATCTGCTACTCAAAGGAGCTCCCGAGCGTGCCTATCACGCTTGCCGTCTTTGCCCTTGCCCGCTTTGGCCTCCATACGCGCTCGAAGCATCTCTTCTTCGTCCAGGCACACCATATCGAGCTCGATTTCGAGGCAGCCCCTCCCTGCCAGGTGGATGGAGAGCGGCTCGTAGCCACCCATTTCGAGATCGATTCGGTCCCCTGTGCCATCAAGGTCCTTGTTCCAGCGCATTGATGAAATGGAGCCTGCAGGCCATACATCGAGCTGTTTTGCCGCAATCTGATCCAAAAGAAAGGGGACGCCATCGCTGGCGTCCCCTCATTGCTGCATATGCAGGAAAGACTACTTGACGGCAGCCTGGAGCATGGCGCGGACCTCGTTCGAGGTCTCGAGCTTCATGACCTTCTCGGTCAGGGCATCTGCCTCTTCCTTCGTCCACTCGGAGATAATCTTGCGGGTGCGCAGGACAGAGCCAGCGGAGACGGAGAACTCGTTCAGGCCGAAGGAGAGCAGGACCGGAACCATCAGAGGATCGGCTGCGACCTCGCCGCACATGCCGACCATGATGCCAGCCTTGTTGCCCTCTTCGATGATGCGCTTGAGGGAGCGCAGCACCGACGGCTGATAGACGTTGTAGAGATAGGCGACACGGTCGTTGCCGCGGTCTGCGCACATCGTGTAGCCGATGAGGTCGTTCGTGCCGATGGAGAAGAAGTCGCACTCAGCAGCGAGAAGGTCTGCGATCAGGGATGCAGACGGCGTCTCAATCATGGTGCCGACCTGGATGTCCTTGTTGTAGGCGATGCCCTCGGCGTCGAGCTCCTCCTCGCAGGTCTTGATCAGGGCCTTGGCCTGACGGACCTCGTCAAGCGTGGTCACGAGCGGCAGCATGATCTTGATGTCGCCGAACGCGGAGGCACGGAGCAGTGCGCGGAGCTGGACCTTGTACTGGTCCGGGTTGTTCAGGCAGTAGCGGACAGCGCGGAAGCCCATGAAGGGGTTGTCTTCCTTCTGGAGGTTGAGATACGGGATCTCCTTGTCGCCGCCCACATCGAGGGTGCGGATGATGACCTGCTTGCCCTTCATGGCAAGAGCGACCTTCTGGTAGGCCTGGAACTGCTCCTCCTCGGAAGGAAGCTCAGAGGCATCCATGAAGAGAAACTCGGAGCGGAAGAGGCCGATGCCCTCGGCGTCGTGCTCGATGGCAGAGGCAGCGTCGCTCGGGTTGCCGATGTTGGCAACAAGCATGACCTCGTCGCCGTCAGCGGTGACCGTCTTCTTGCCTCGGAAGGCCTCGAGAGCGAGCTTCTCCTCAGCGAGCTTCTTGGCGGTTGCGCGGAAGTTCTCGAGCTCGTCAGCAGACGGGTCGACGTACACGACGCCCTTGTTGCCATCGACGATGCACATATCGCCGGTCTTGATGTTGGCCGTGGCATCAGGCACGGAAAGGACAGCAGGGATCTCGAGCTGGCGTGCGATGATGGCGGAGTGGGACGTGCGGCCACCGGTCTCGGTGATGATGCCGACAATGTTCTTCTTGTCGATGTCAGCCGTCATGGACGGGGTGAGCTCATGGACAACGACGACGGAGTTCTCAGGGAGCACAGCCAGGTTCACGAGCTCCTTGCCGAGAAGGTCGGCAAGAAGGCCAGTGCGGACGTCAGCGACGTCGGCAGCGCGCTCACGGAAGAGCTCGTCCTCCATGCCGGAGAACATGTTGTAGTACATGTCATAGGCGCCCTGGACAGCCTGCTCAGCGCACATGCCGTCGTCAATGGAGTTGTTGACCATATCGACGATGCCCTCGTCCTCGGCGAAGTCGATATGGGCCTGCATGATCTCAGCGGTCTGCTCGCCGACGGTCTCCCTCATGCGGGCGATCTGTGCCTGGGTCTGCTCGACGAACTTGTTGCGGGCAGCGACGTAGCGCTCCTTCTCGGCAGCAGGATCCTCCGGGCTATGCGGCGTGAACGAAAGGTCAGGCTCGACTGCGACACGGGCGACGCCGATGCCGATGCCCTCAGATGCATTAACTCCCTCGTACATGTTTCCTCCGATCGGATGCGAGAAGCAGCCGATGCCGCCTCTCTGCAACTCCCCCAATACTCAAGCACCGCTGTGCAGTGCAAAGACAGAGGTGCGATGTCCCCACATCGCACCTCTGAATCTTCCTTAGGCCTCGCCGTCGGCGACCATCTTGTCCAGACGGGCGACGATGCGGTCAATGGTGGCACGCTTTGCGATGCCCTTGCTTGCTGCGGTAGCAGTGCCGCATGCAGACGAGAACAGCAGAGCGCGGTCATAGTCATGCGTCTTGTCATACGTGGCAACGAAGCCAGCGACCATGGAGTCGCCAGCGCCGGTGGCATTGACGAGCTTGATCTTGGCGCAGGGAGCGACATGCTCCTCGCCGTTCTCGTCGACGAGGGCAGCGCCATGGCTGCCGCAGGAGACGAGGACGTTCTGGGCGCCCATGTCATGGAGCTTGTGGGCCAGAGGCATGACCTCAGCCGGGGTCTCTGGCAGCGGCTTCATGCCGAAGATGCGGCCGACCTCGTGGTTGTTCGGCTTGATCAGGAACGGCTTTGCCTTCAGTGCATTCATCAGCAGGTCGCCCGGTGCATCGACGACGAAGCGGATGGCACGACCAGCCAGGCGGTCCATGATGATCATGTACATGTCAGCAGGCAGCGAAGACGGAATCGAGCCCGTGAGGACGAGCGTGTCGCCCTCGCCGAGGTAGTCGATGCGGTCAAGCAGCTCGTCTACCTTGGACTGCGGGATCTTCGGGCCCATGCCGTTGACCATGGTCATAACGATGCCATTGAGCTTCACGTTGATGCGCGTGTTGCCCTTGTCAAGACGGACGAAATTGCAGCTGACGCCCTTCTCCTGCAGGCGCTTGATCAGGTAGTCACCTGTGAAGCCCGCAGCAATGCCAAGTGCGACATTGGGGGTGTTCAGCTCATTGAGCAGGCAGCAGACGTTGATGCCGTTGCCGCCCACATGAATCTCCTCCTGCTTCGACCTGTTCGTGAAGCCCATATCGAGAGAAAGGGGATACATCACGTAGTCGATAGCCGGGTTGAGGGTTACGGTGTAAATCAACACAGGCTCCTTTCAATCAGAAGCACATCAAAGCAGCCGTAGTCCCTCTCAACGTCTGCCCTAAAACGCGATGCGATACTTACTTCACGTACTCAGCGACGGTGGCAGCGATGGCTGCAGGATCGTCAGACTCGGAGATCCTGGCGCGGGCGTCCTCATGCATCAGCATGCTGGAGACCTTTGCGAGGACGACGAGGTGCGTGGTGCCAGCCTCGGCACCCGGCATAACGAGACCGATGGCGGTGGTCACAGGCACATCGTCCGTGGACTTCCAGGAGACATCGCCTGCGAGCTTCGCGACGAGGATGCCCGGCTTCTTGATTGCGTCGTCCTTGGCGTGCGGGATAGCAAAACCGTCAGCCATGCCCGTGCTTCCGAGCTCCTCGCGATGCTTGAAGGAGGCGAGCACTGCATCTGCGTCGTCTGCATAGCCGAGCTCGACAGCCTTGCCGGCAAGGAACTTGAGGACATCGTCAACAGAGGATGCCTCGACGTTCAGGAAGACATTTGCAGGGGTAATCATTTCACTCATCTTAGATTCCTTTCCCAAATCTACTGAGCTGGCCCCGGTCTCGAGCCGAGATACCTACGAAACTAAGAATACAACAACGCAGCCCTGCATAGCATGATTGCTTACAGTCTTTAGGGCACACGGTCGGAAAACCTGCCCGAAAGTCCATGTCATCTGCAAACACAAGGCCTTGTATGCTCCTTCCCAGATATCACCATATTTCGTAAGCTATTTTCCAAACCAAATTCTACCTTCCCACAAATATTCGTCTGCACAATTTGCGGTAAACGTATGCGCAAGGCCCGCCACAGGTCAGGAGCGCATAAGCACGAAGAGAAACCGTACGATCTTAGCTATCGGTGTATAATCAATAGCTACGCGCCCTTAGCCCAGCTGGATAGAGCAGGGGACTTCTAATCCCAAGGTCATGCGTTCGAGTCGCATAGGGCGCACCAGATAACACAGAGCCTCCCGGAGAACCGATTCTCCGGGAGGCTTTCTCGTCTCTATCGGCCAAGCGCAAGGGCTTGCGCAGCGATGATGGTCTTGCCATCCTGGATGAGACCAGCTCTGGCACCCTCTAGCACATCCTCAAGAGGCAGCCAGATAGTCCTTACAAACTCCCCTACGTCAGGGTGAGCCACACTCTGGCGGAGCCCTACAGCCTTATAGATGTGGGTCGCCTCATTTGTGAAACCAATGGATCCCGCGAAGGTTGCGATTGGCACAAGTTCGTCAGCAATAAGCCCCGTTTCTTCAATCAGTTCTCGCGCCGCACAATCTTCTGGGGCCTCGTTCTCGTCTCGCTTACCCGCAGGAATCTCCAGAGTCATTCGGCCGAGCGCGACACGATATTGTCTGACTAGACAAATCTTGCCGTCACGCAAGACGGCAACGCCGCAGCCACCATGATGCCAGGCAATCTCTCTATCACCATAGCTCCCATCGGGCAGCTTCACCTTCAGGAGATCAGCGGAAAAGATTCTACCTTTCCACTTCACTTCATCAGAAACTACCTCTTCATATAGAGATGGATCCAGTTCCTGATACTTCCTGATGCTGTCCAGATTGCCTTGCTCCATGGCCACTCCCCCGCCGCATATCAATGAGAGTAAAAAAATAGACGAGACAAGTCTATACAAATAAAGCCGGGAAAAACCCGGCTTGCAAAATTCTGGTGCGCCGTCAGGGATTCGAACCCTGGACCTTGGGATTAAGAGTCCCCTGCTCTGGCCAGCTGAGCTAACGGCGCAAAATCTATGTCACTACGAGAGAGGAAATGGTGCGCCGTCAGGGATTCGAACCCTGGACCTTGGGATTAAGAGTCCCCTGCTCTGGCCAGCTGAGCTAACGGCGCATCTTGTCAAACAAGCAAATGGGGTGGGCGAAGGGTCTCGAACCCTCGACCTACGGAGCCACGGTCCGTCGCTCTACCAACTGAGCTACACCCACCATCCGTTCTGTTTGTGCCCTCTCAGGCAGCTCGTCTATTATTGACGAGACTGGCAAGCAATGCAAGAGGAAATTTTAGTTTCTATGCTCTGAGGCCCTTTTGTGGACAAAGTTTGAAGGTCACATCTCAAGCAGCAGTTGTTCCTCATTATCCATCGAATCAATTACAGCCACTTGGCAGTCAATGCTCCCCACCGAATGCAGTCAAATCCTGTCGTCTTCCTTCTTATACTGTTCCTAATGTTTATCAAGTTTCATGAAGGAGCATCAATGGAATCTGAACGTGCTTATCTCGTTCTTGGACTTGATCCCGGAATCGCAAGTTGTGGCTTCTGTCTTCTGGACATGACCAACCATAAGATACTTGAGATGGGCTCTCGCCTTTTCAAGACCCCTCAAGAGGACAAAACAAAGGTAAGCCTTGCCGTAACGCGTCGCAATGCTCGTAGTGCTAGGCGCAATAATGAGCGTACGAAGTCGCGCATGAAACACTGCATGGATATTTTGGCCGATGAGGGGCTAATACCCGAAGATGCTGATAAAACTTGGTTCCAGAGTAAGAAGGGTGACAAGCCCATTCTGAAACTTCGCTCCTGTGGACTTAACAGAGCTTTGACTGACCGGGAGTTTGCTCAAGTGCTCTATTCACTCTGCGGACATCGCGGATACATTCCGCATGGTGAGGGAAAAGATGCCGAGACGGACGACGCTGAAGGAAAGAAAGTCCTTAACGCCATCAAACGTAATACAGAAGAAATGGCTGCAGGCGGATACCGCACTGTTGGAGAGATGCTCCATTCCAGGGGCAAATCTCGCAACAGAGGCGGAAACTACGATTTTTGCGTCTATAACTCTCAGATCCAGTCTGAAGTGCATGCAATCTTCGAAGCACAACGTGCTCTTGGTAATCTCAAGGCCAACGAGAAATTTGAGGACAGATACCTAGAATGTCTAACTTGGGAAAAGAAGTCTTCGGATCATGACAAGAAGGTCTATGACCAAGTTGGCACCTGCATCTATTTCCCAGAGTTGAAACGCGCTGCGGATGCAGACGTTTCTTCTGAACTGTGCCGCGCTTATGAAAAACTAGGGCATCTTGTCATTGTGCATGTTGATGGTGCCGAACAGAGGCTCACAGGCGAACAGATTAGCCACTACATTGGTATCCTTTTCTCTCCAACACCGCTGAATAACAACAAGTACTGTAAGGTGACATACAGCACCATTCGTTCTGATCTGGACCTAAGTGGAAAGAGCGTATTCAAAGGCGTCCCACAAGAGAAGGAGAAGGACGAAGTATTTGTGCCAAAAGCTTGGCGCTGCCTTCGCAAGGTTCTTGCCAACGACCACGAGGATCTGCTCGACCGCATGCTTAACGACCGCGAACTGGGTGATGCAATCTGCGAAGCACTGACATTTTCCAGCAGTGAGACAAGCCTTCAGGAGCAGCTTGAACCACTTGGGCTCGCTGAGGATGAATGCGTTGCCCTATCGAGTATTCCGTTCAACGGAAAGCTGTTCAAAGGTTATGGGAGCCGTAGCATCAAGGCGCTCAGCATTCTTCTTGGAGCTTTCGAAGAGCCAGGCGTTCAAACTCTTGCAGATGCCGAAAAGGCTACAGGCCTTGATAGGAAGCGATTAGAAGACCGTGTAGCCAGATCCGAGCTCCTGCCTCCATATAACACTTATGATGAGACTTGTCGCAACCCTGTTGTGTTGAGAGCTATGGGGCAGATGCGACACATCGTCAATGCCATCATCAGAATCTATGGCGTACCCGACGAAATTCATATCGAGCTCGGTCGCGAGCTCAAAATGTCTGCACGAGAAAAAGAGATGGTCTCCAAGCGTCAACGTGCAAACGAGACCGCAAACAAAAACTGGGCTGCAATCGCAGCAAAGATACTCTGCTGCGAACCGGAAGAAGTACCCGGACAAACAATTCGCAAGCTCGCCTTCCGAGAAGAGCAGGGCGAGAAGGATATCTATACGAATGCTCCAATAGATCTCGAGAAGCTCGTGACTGACAACCGCTACTGCGAGATAGACCATGTTCTCCCCTACTCGAGAACCTGCGACGACAGTCGAGCCAACAAGGTGCTTGTCCTCTCGGCAAGCAATCAGAACAAGCGCGAACGGACACCGTATGAATGGATGTCGCAGGACGCTGGCAAAGCCGGCACACCCAAATGGAGCGAATATAGCGCTCGGGTAATTGCTACTGTCAAGAACCCTCGCAAACGAGCGAATCTCCTCAATATGGATCTTGATAAGGATGCAGAGAGCGAATTCTTGCAGCGGAATCTGAACGATACGCGTTACATGTCAGTTGCCGTCAAGAACTATCTTGAGGATTGCCTTCAATTCCCAGACGATGGACGCAAGACCCATGTAATCGCCGTTGCTGGTG
The DNA here is from genome assembly GCA_900313905.1 of uncultured Actinomycetes bacterium. GTDB lineage: Bacteria > Actinomycetota > Coriobacteriia > Coriobacteriales > Atopobiaceae > Olsenella_L. The sequence continues at coordinate 10,178 of OMTG01000099.1, forward strand.
GGGCTACAGCTAGCCTGCGGCATGTATGGGGCCTCAACTTCGGCAAGAACAATGAAAAGGACCGAACTGATAACAGGCATCATGCTGTCGACGCTGCAGTGATTGCAGCCTGCTCAACAAAAACCGTTCAAGCTGTTGCCAGAGCGAGTTCCGTTGGCAGGGAATCATTCAAGCATATACGCCAATCTCGACTTGCTGATACACAGCCATGGAAAACGTTCGCAGAAGATGTCATTACTGAACGAAGCTTCGTTATACCCACCTATATGGCCGACCATGGTGTAACCGGTTGTGTATTCGAGGACTTCTCTTACTCGCTAGAGGGAATAGACGAAAAGGGATATGCGCATATATCAAGACAGACGGATCGGACAACCGGCGAATGCCGAAGCTTGAAGGCAAGCAACTTTGAAATAGTTAACGAAACTACAGTGAAGCTTCTAGACTCAATGGCATTTCTTCGTCTGTGGCATGACCCCCACGCAGGCAAAACCGGGCGTTGGTATATTGAGCCTGTATATTGTGCAGACATTCCGAACTTAGACGGAAAGACATACCATCCACGGTATCAAAAACAGAAAGTCGCACGTAGTGGCTGGCCTTTGGTCCCTGCTGAGGCCCTAAAGAACAAGCCTCTGCTTCTATTCCGAGGTGATGTGCTGATTGTCGGTAATCATATTGCACGCTATTGGAAATTCGATATTGGCGGAGGGAAGGTCACCATGTTGAGCATTGTTGATATCAATAGCGAAGCGAAAGGATTCCCAAGCATCAGCAAATGGAAAAACGATATGCCAGTAAGAATTCTCAGCGAAGACTGCCTGGCTAGCTGCTATAAGCACATGACCATAGATTCCGAAAATTCAACCTTCGAAGAGCGATAAGCCGATGAGAAAAGCGGATGGTATTACTATGCGTCTCAAGCAATACCATCCGCCTGACATTTCATTGTTTCAGACGGACGCTATTTGTTCGTCTGAATATTTAATGCTGCCCTATGGAGATTGAAGATGATGTTTACCCCATCAGGCTGGAATCTTTGTTCTAGAACACTGGTCTAGAACGCCAAGGTAAGCTGAGGTCCAGGATCTGTGTCTGGTACAGTCGACTGCCGAGTGTCCACAAGCACTTCACGGTCCTCAAATTGCTTTTCCGTAAGAGTCAGAACGGTGACTGCGCCAGCTTCCGGTAGGTTCAACTTCAAACGCTTGAGGTGTGCATCCAAGCTGTCACGGGAAAGGAGGATACGTGAATACACACTGTATTGCTCCATGTGATAGCCGTCTTTCACAAGGAATTTTCTGAACTCAGCATATGACTTCCGCTCCTCTTTGCTTCCTGTCGGTAGATCAAATAGAACCAGCATTCTCATGACCCTCATCATTGCTCCTTATTCCATGCTCGCCCGATGCAATGAAGTTACGGCCGGCAGTTGAAGCAGCGTAGAGTCACCAGCTTTCACGGCCGTTTTGAGTGTGTCGAGCTCATATTCAATTGCCACTTGAACAGGTACATCGCCCAGTGGAATATGAACCATGTATTCGAAAATTGATGCCAACGTACGTCTAGCGGCTGGTGTTAGTTCGCCTTCGATCCCCTCCTGGACAACAAGCAGATCCACGACAGGTCTGAAAGGTTCTATAAGATCGTCAACCAGATTGAATGCATTAAGATTGCTGCAGTGGTGAATGCCTCTTGAAACTAGCCATCCACCGCTTACGGCCGTACGTCCAATTCCGGCTCGTAGAACCGTATATCCATAATCAAGTGATTCTGAACGAGAGCTATTCCTTCTGCCGCCATCTGGAAGTAGTTTTTTGAAGTATGCGCTAGC
>OMTG01000150.1 GCA_900313905.1 uncultured Actinomycetes bacterium
ACGACAAGCCCTACCTCAAGGCTGTCGAGCCCTATGGCTACGGCAAGGTCAAGCTCGACGAGGGCGCCGAGTATTCGTTCGTCGTCTTCTGCGGCAAGAAGAAGGTCGTGAAGGGCCTGCAGGAGCGTCTGTACAAGAACCATGAGACCATCGGCGTGCACTTCAAGCCCATCAAGCGGGTCGTGCCCGAGAAGGAAGGCTCGGACGTGATGGTCGAGTGGTGGGAGCCCTGCTTCGAGCTCGACGAGGTCACGGCACAGTAGAGAACGATGAGGATGGCGGCAGATGCTGGCATCCAACGAGAAGATCCAAGAAAGGAACTGACATGGAAAACGAGGAGCTCTTCAACACGATTGCAGGCCTTGCCAAGGAGGCCTACAAGACCGATATCACGATCACCCCGGAGACCACCTTCACAGAGCTCGGCAAGGAATCGATGAAGATGATTGCCCTGACCTCGATGATCGAGAACGAGCTCGATGCCGAGGTCACGGTCTCCGAGATCATGAACATGCAGACCTTCGGCGAGCTTGTCGACCGCGTCGCAGAAGAGGTCGAAGAGTAGGGACATCTCTACCTAAAACCGAGAGTTCCCTCTGGAAACCTTGGGGGCGGCCTCAGGGCCGCCCCCTTCTTATGAAATGGAGCACCATCATGAGTCTTATGGATGAGATGCGTGAGCGCGCCGCAGCCGATGTGCAGCGCGTCGCCTTCTTCGAAGGCGAGAACCCGACCATGATCGAGGCAATCGCCGAGCTGACGGTTGAGGGCCTTGCCGTCTGCACCGTGGTCGGCGATGTGGAGAAGATCCGTGCCAATGCCGAGGCGCAGGGCGTGAGCCTCGACGGCGTGGAGCTCGTCGATCTCGCCGACGAGGAGGCGAATGAAGCCATCGCACAGCGCTTCGAGGCGCTGCCGAGCTGCCAGTGGAAGGCCAAGGGCGTCCGCCGCCGTGTCGTCCGTCCGATGGAGCGTGCCCTCATGATGGAGGCGCTCGACGATGTGGACATCACCTTCGGCGGCATCGACTGCCCGACGGGTGACGTGATCCTGGGCGGCCAGTCCATCATCGGCCTCGCTGATGGCATCGACACCATCTCCTCGATGGGCATCTTCGATATCCCGGGCTACGAGGGCCCGGATGGCCAGCTGCTGGGCTTCGGCGATTCGGCTGTCTGCCAGAACCCCACGCCTGAGCAGGAGGCATCCATCGCGATCGCTGCCTGCGACACCTGGCATGCGCTGACGAGGCGCGAGGCGCGCTGCGCCCTGCTCTCCTTCTCGACCGATGGCTCCGGCTCGGGCGATATGGTCCTCAAGGTCCGCCAGGCCCGCGACATCGCACAGAGCCGCCGCCCGGACCTCAAGATCGACGGCGAGTTCCAGCTCGATGCAGCGCTGCGCCCTGAGGTGGCTGCACACAAGGTCCACCGCGAGAGCGCCGTCGCCGGATGCGCGAACGTGATCATCTGGCCCGATCTCAACGTCGGGAACGTGGGCGTGAAGCTTGTCCAGATGTTTGGCCATGCTGATGCCTACGGGCCGATGCTCCAGGGCTTCAGGAAGATCGTCTGCGACTGCTCGAGGAGTGCACCGGTCTCCGAGATCGTCGGCAACGTCGTGATGTCCTGCGTCCGTGCGCAAGCGCTGAAGGAGGCCTGAGTCCATGGCAGAGAAGAGCTATCGCATCCTTGCGATCAATCCCGGCTCCACTTCCACGAAGATCGGCCTCTTCGAGGGGGACACGTGCGTCTTCAGCGCCAATGTCGCCCATGATGCAGCGAAGCTCAAGGCGATGGGCGGCGTCTCTGCCCAGCTGCCCTATCGCCGCGACATGATCCTCGATATCCTCGACTGCAACAACGTGAAGCTTGCGGATATCGATGCCTTCGTCGGCCGGGGCGGTGGCCTCATGCCCTGCGAGGGCGGCGTCTACACCATCAGCACGAAGATGCTCGATGATGCAGCTGCGGGAGCCAACGGCGTGCAGCATCCGGCACAGCTCGGAAGCCAGCTGGCGCATGAGTTCGCCCGCTTCTCGGGCGACAAGCCGGCCTTCGTCGTGAATCCGCCTGATACCGACGAGCTCTGCGATGAGGCCCGCATGACTGGCATCAAGGGCGTCTACCGCCATGTCCATCTCCATGCCCTGAACCTGAAGGAGACGGCCATCCGTCATGCGAAGAGCATGGGCAGGCGCTACGAGGACTGCGATTTCATCGTCTGCCATATCGGGGGCGGCATCTCCATCTCCGCCCACCAGCATGGCCGCATGATAGACGGCTACGATATCGTGGGGGGAGAAGGGCCCATGACACCGACGCGCTGTGGCGCCGTTCCGGTGATCGAGGCATTCTCGTATCTCGAGGAGCATGGCATCAATACGGCCCGCAGGCTCTGCCAGCGCACCGGCGGCTTCACCGACCTGCTGGGCACCTCTGATGCCATCGAGGTCACGAAGCGTGCCGCAGCTGGCGACGAGGCAGCCAAGCGTGCATGGAGCGCGATGGAGTACCAGATCGCGAAGTACATCGCCTCGATGGCAGGGGTTCTCAAGGGCCATGTGGATGGCATCCTGCTTGGTGGCGGCATGGTCCACAACGAGGAGCTTGTCGCCTATATCCAGGATGCCTGCGGCTGGATCGCACCTGTGACTGCCTATCCCGGCGAGTTCGAGCTCGAGGCCATGGCGGCAGGCGCGATACGTGTGCTCGAAGGCGAGGAAGAGCCCAAGACCTATACCGGCAATCCGGTCTTCAGCGGATTTGCCTGCTTCGAGTAGCATCGCAAAGCAGTGAAATCGGTCTTCACAGGCTCCGTCTGTCCAGCGGCAGGCGGAGCCTTCCGCATACCATCGCCTGAATGTTGCAGCAAGCTCTTCATCCGCCTTCCTTCGTGCGATAGCACATATAATCGCCACATTCACCCATAAGGTTGTGACGAATCTCCATTGGCTGCAGAAGTTGCGGAACGTACCATTCAATACGTTGGCTGACCTGCGGATATATGCCGCAAGCAACGTATTTGTACCGGCGGGTCTCCCGCCACAATGGGGAGGAATATACCATGCCAATGAAGACTTCTACCAGATTCGTGAAGGCTGCCATCTTGAACCTCTGCACAGCGCTCGTGCTCTGCGTGCTCTGCGAGTGGCTGGCGCTCTATGTGTTCCATACTGCACAGCCGGCACCGGGCGAGAGCTGGATCTGGCCCATGTTCTTCATTAACTTCGTCTTCGCCTGGTGCGTCGCCACCATCATCGGCATGATCCCCTCCATCCCGGAGAATGCGGTCAAGTGGGCCATGAAGCATGCGAAGCCCTCTGATGGCGCGAAGTTCGGCTTCCTCGTGAATGTGCCCATCAATACCGTCTATGCCCTGATTCTCTGCTACCTGGTCGGCGCCCTTGATGCTTGTGTCCTCGGCGGCGCACCGTTCATCGCATCTCTCTTCGGATTCCTCCAGAACATCATCCCGGTCTGGGTCGCCTGCTTCATCGTGACCTTCTTCCTGCAGGGCCCGATCGAGAATGCAGCTCGCAACATCTGCCACGATCCGGTGCCGGAGATGCCGCAGCACTAGCGCTGCATTCCTGGCTGATGCAACGGAAACCACCAGAGCAGAGGCCAGATGCAATAGGGGGAGGGGAAAGGGCCGCGCAAGCGGCCCTTTCTCTTAAGCAGACACAAACTTGATGACCGCTGCTGGCTCAGCCCAGGTCCCCACAGGATGTGGCAAGATCGCTATGGTTGATTGCAGAGCAGCGATTGATGAAGCAAGCTGCCGGCAAGGAGAAGCGTGATGACAGGCCTTTTCAGGGTGCATGAGATCGGGCAGAGTGTCTGGGAGATTGTCGATATCGCAGACTGCCACTGCTACCTAGTGCGCGGTAGCAGGAGAGCCGTGCTCGTGGACTCATGCCTCGGTGTCGGCAATCTGCGCACCTGCGTGCAGGAGGTTGCAGGAAGCCTTCCCGTGACCGTGCTTCTCACCCATCGCCACTACGACCACGTCGCTGGCTCGTATCTCTTCGACGATGTGCATATGCCGGAAGGCGAGGGAGTGCATCCCGAAATCGCTGAGGGGCAGAATGCACTGCGACTCAAGATTCTCGAGGGCGAGGACAGAATCGATAGCGAGACGGTCTGCGCAATGAGTGATGGGAAGCGTCCCTGGTTCCAGACAGTCAGAGAAGGGGATGTCTTCGATCTGGGTGGCATCACGATCGAGGCGGTGTCGCTTCCCGGGCATACCGACCACTCGATGGGCTATCTCGTACGCGAACGGAGGCTCCTTCTCTCGGGCGATGCCGTGACGCCGATCATGTGCCTCTTCTTTCCCGAGAGCCTGCCCATTGCGGAGTGGAAGGAGACCCTGGCCAAGATGGAAGAGCTCGACTTCGACATCTTCCGGACGGGGCATCATTCGCACTCCTTCACGAAAGCAGATATTGCGGGCTTCGAGCATCTGGCAGACTATGCACTTAGTGCCACCAACTGGATGGAATGGATGCACAGCTTCCTTCCGGACTGCACCGGTTCGCTCTATGTGCCTCCTGAAAGCGACATCACTGATGTGGACTCGCCCTATTTCAGGGCCCTCATCGGGCCTTATAGGCCTCGTCCCAAGAAGCATCGCCGGCACAGAAGACATAGCGCAGGCGAAGAGGGCCAATAGCTCCGCAAGAGACAGCACAGGGCCACTCCGATAGAGGAATGGCCCTGCTTTCATATAGAGAGTGCTGGCGGGGAACCATTCCTTCGCTTTATGCGATGAAGATGATTCTTGAAGATTGCAGAAGCAACGTCGCTGGGGCAGAGCTCCCATGGCGGTGCCGCGGCAGCGGGCGTGGCCGTTTGCTCATCTGAATGGCAGGATGCCGGTCCAAGGAAAGAGCCCCGCGCCATGAGGGACGCAAGGCTCTTCCCCAGCGAAGGAGTGAGGAGAAATCAGTTGTTCTGTGGCCGCTCGGGCTTATGGGCAAGCGCGAAGCAGGCCAGCGCCAGGCAGGCTGCCATGCAGACGAGCGACAGGATGAACATCAGTGGATAGCCACCGGGAGAATCGATGATCAGGGACCAGAAGACCGCAGCCACGGCGCTCATGAGCGAGCCCACCATCGAGACGCGGGAGTAGATGTTCGCATAGTCCTTCGATCCGAAGACGCTCCGGACCAGAAGCGGCGTCTCCACTGTTGTCATCGCGTATACGACACCGAAGAGGAAGGCACCGACGAGGAGCAGCGCCAAGACCGACGGGAATCCCCACATGATGAGGATGCCAGCCACGCCTGCTGCAATGCCGCAGATGGCACCGAGCTTTACGGAGCGGTCGCTCACCGTGCCGAGGAAGACCTTGCCGATGGCCTGGCCACCCATGGCGGCAGAGGCGACGACGCCGGAAGCTGCTGCGATCTCCGGCAGGGTTGCGGCGAAGGACTGCGCATAGCCCGAGAGGAACTGGTAGACGGTCTGGTTGAGCGTGATGAGGCCGCAGAAGGCGACGATGGCCCAGAAGGCAGGGGAGTGCATGGCATCGGCAGCCATGATGCCCGTGGCCTCGGATGCACCCGTGGCACCTTCTTCTGCTGCAGCATCCTCAGCGCCGTAGGGGACCAGCCCCTTGTCAGCAGGCGTGGACCTCACGACGAAGAGCGTGAAGGGGAGCGTGCCCACGAGGATGATGAGGGCAAAGATGCTGTAGGCTGCCCGCCAGCCTTCAGGTCCCGACTGGATGATCGAGGTGCCGATGGGGTTGAAGATGACGCCGCCGATGCCCGTGAATGCCATGCAGAGGCCGACGAAGAAGCCGACGCGCTTCTGGCACCAGGCATTGACCAGCGTCGGGACCGCAAGATAGATGAGCGGCGCGACGCCGACACCGAGCACGGCACCCACAATATAGAACTGCCAGATTGCCTGGCAGGCTGCCATGCCGAACATGCCGAGGCCGCAGAGCGCCACGCAGATGGAGAGCACGAGGCGGGCATCCCGCTTCGCCAGGAGGCGTCCTGCCACCGGCAGCGTTGCCATCATTGCGATGTTGAGGATCGAGAAGTAGAGCGTGAACTGCGCCCGTGCGACCCCGAAGTACTCAGAGACTGGCGTGAAGAAGATGCCGGCGCAGGAGAGCACCAAGGCGCAGGGAAGGCAGGTGATCGCGATGCAGGAGAGGACGATCAGGTAGGCGTAATGGAAGCCGCCTTTGGCGGCATTGCTGGAAGAAGCCATTGGCGCTATGCCTCCACGTCTGCAGGGGCGCCTTCAAGATCGAAGCCAGCCCACGTCGGCTTGCCGGTGTATGTCATGACCTCTTCTGTCCCCTCGAGCGCACGGACGGCACCGGATGCAGCACCCTCCATCTCGAAGTCGCCAGCAAAGACGGTGACGGGAGCGATCCAGCTGACACGGCGCTCGACAGCTGCGACGAAGCGCTCGTCGTGGGAGACGCCGCCTGTGAGGACGATGCCGTCGACCTTGCCTTCAAGCGCTGCTGCGAAGCCGCCGATGGCCTTTGCCGTCTGGTAGGCCATCGCATCGAAGACGAGCTCTGCCCACTTGTCGCCAGCCTCGATGCGGCGGTCGATCTCCATCGCATCATCGGTGCCGAGCAGGCCCTTGAGGCCGCCCGTCTTGCCGACGACGGACATGATGTCACGCTGGGTGAGCTTGCCGGAGAAGGCGAGCTTCACGACAGGCGCAAGCGGCACATCGCCCGAGCGGTTCGGGGCGAAGGGGCCCGAACCTTCGAGCACGTCGTTCGTATCGACCATCGCGCCGTGACGATGGGCTGCAACCGAGAGGCCTCCTCCCACATGGGCCACGATCGCATCGATCTCGTCGTAACGCTTGCCGAGCTTCTCTGCAAGGCGGATGGCGCACTCCTTCTGGTTCAGGCAGTGCACGTGGCTCTTGCGGTAGACTCCGGGGTAGCCTGTGATGCGGGCCACGTCGTCGAGCTCGTCCGTATCCGGCTGGTTCACGGCAAAGGCAGGCTTGCCATGCTTGCTTGCAAGGGCGTGCAGGATCGGTGCGCCGAGGATGGCCGGGTGGTTCATGCCGCAGTTGAGGACATGGTCGCAGACTGTCTCGTCGATTGCGAAGATGCCGCCCTTCGTGGGGCCCATGCCGCCGCAGTAGCCGGAGAAGGCATCGATGGAATCAAGCGCGATGCCTGCCTCATCGAGCGCGGCAAGCACGGTATTCGTGCGGAAATCGAGCTGGTCGACGGCACGGTCGAACTTCGCCAGATCCTTCGGTTCGTGGTGGACATTGACGTTCATGAGGGGCTTGCCATCTTCGAAGACTGCGACCTTCGTCGAGGTCGAGCCGGGCGAGAGGGTGAGGATGCGGTATGCCATGATGTGTTGCTTCCTTTCGCAAGAAGTGGCCCCTTGCGGGGCCACCGTGATAGAGCTGGTTATTCCTAGCGGGCAGAGAGGACGAGCATCGCGATGTCGCCGACCATCTCTTCGACTGAGGAGCCACGAGAGCTGTCGGCAACCGGGCAGCGGAAGCCGGAGAGGTTGTGGCCATAGCCCTTGCCGTGGGCGAAGAGCTGGATGAGCTTGACGGCGGTGTTCGCGCAGTTGAGATCCGGGAAGACGAGGACATTGGCACGTCCTGCCACGGCGCTCTCGCGCTTGACCTTCTTGGCTGCCGTTGCCGGCACGATGGCAGCATCGAGCTGGAACTCGCCGTCGAAGGCAAGGTCGGGCCTGCGGTCCTTTGCGATCGCAATGGCCTGGCGGATGCGCTCGACGCTCGGGCTCTCGCCGGATCCGTCCGTGGAGTAGCTGATGAAGGCGCACCTCGGCTCCCAGCCCATGAGGGAGGCCACATTGTCCGAGGCCGCGATTGCGATGGAGGCAAGCTCTTCGGGCGTCGGCTCAGGGTTGAGGCCGCAGTCTGCAAGGGCGATCACATCGCCTTCAGGGCCTTCGAAGCCAGGCGTCTGGACGAGTGCCAGGATGGACGGCACGTCGACGCCGTCAGCCAGGCCGATGATCATCTGCGCTGCCATGAGGACATCACCCGTGGTGTTGGTGTGGCCGCAGAACGTGCAGTCCACATCGCCGAGCTCCTCGAGCATCATCGCGTAATAGAGCGGGTTCTTGATCTTGCGGCGGGCTGCCTTGCGGGAGATCAGGCGCTCACGTCCTGCTGCCATGTAGCGGTCTGCGAGCTCCTCTGCAGCAGCATCGTCAGCCGTGTCGACGATCTCCATGCCCTCGAGGGATACGCCAGCCTCTGCTGCCGTGGCGTCGATGGTGTCCTTGGGGCTCACGAGGACCGGCGTGCCGATCCCGTCGTCTGCGACACGGCGTGCAGCGAGCAGCGTGTCAGCGTTGTCGCACTCAGGAAGCGCCACACGCTTCGGGGACTTCTTTGCCTTGCCAATCAGCTCATCGATAAGACGTGCCATTTGCAATCCTGCCTTTCCTTACGCTTCGCTCTTGGAGGGAATCTTGAAGAGGATGACCGACGTGACATAGCCGATCAGCACGAGCCAGAGATAGGTGGACCACCATACCGGAATCATCGTCGCCACGCCGACCTGCGTGAATGCCTCAGTGAGGGAGATGATCGTGACGAAGATGAGGTTCTCGACGAAGATCGAACAGTAAGGGCGGATGGCCTTGCCTTCGAGCGCTCTTGTAAGGCTCTCGGCGATGGCTCCCGTGGGAATCAGGAGCTGCGCGACCACATTGGTCGTGAAGGCGACGCAGGTGAAGGGATACCAGGTCCCCCATTCAAGAGGCGCTCCTGCAAGCAGGGTCGCCGAGGTGTTGATCACCAAGGCAAGCACGATATCGTTCACGAGCAGCCTGACGTTCCAATGGCACATATCCACTCCCTCTCCAGCGGTCTTCCTATCAAGGGTATGCGACCGCCCATCCTGCTCACATGGCTCGGGCCCCAAAATGCCGAGCGCAATACGCTACGATGTTTGTGCTTGAGCACAGAGCATCTGGAGGATGGCAATGAAGCTTCGTACGGTCCTGAATGAGCTGCCGCTGGCAGCGTCCTATATAGAGAATGACAAGCTGCTGGACCGCGATGTCGTGGTGTCGCCTGAGTGGCGCAGGAGCTCGGAAGGCATCATCTGCCTCGGATCGATGACGGACTATCTCGAGGAAGGGGCGCCCCAGGAAGGCGAGGGGCTGCTCCTTGTCTATGTGCAGGGCGAGGTGGAGGAGCGCTTCCGCAAGCCGCCCTCGACTGTGATCTTCGGGAGCGGGGAGCTCCCGCCAAGCGATTTCCAGGATGAGTTCCTCCATCTCGTGAGCAAGAGCGGCGAGCTCGCCGTGAGGCGCGAGAAGCTCTTCAACGCCTACCTCAGCTCCTATGATCTCCAGCAGTTCGGCCGCCGCGCCGCCGAGGTGATTGGCAACCCGGTCGTGATCTCGAACACGGACCGCAAGGTCCTGGCCTACGCTGGCGAGCTCCCTCTCGACCGCTCCGATATCGCACGCGTGCTTGATGGGGGCTACATCACGCAGGAGGTGGAGGACAGCCTCGCTGCCGATGGCATCCTGAGCTCCGTGCGCAGCGCCCGCCACTCCGTGATCGCTATGAACGAGCGGGATGACCTGCGCTGCGTCACCTCGATCATCTATCGCCACCGGCTCGAGATGGGCCGCTTCGACGTCTTCGAGACCACCCATCTCGTGACGCCCCGTGATCTCGAGCTCATCGACTATGCGACCTCGCTTGCTGGCCTCATGATCGACCGTCTCGACGTGGCAGGGGAGCGGGTCGGCAAGGGCTCGACGATCCTCTCGGATATCCTTTCGGGAAAGCTCGCCGACGAGGATTCCGTGCGTGCCCATCTGATGATGGCAGAGGTGCCGCTCGACGGCAGCTATGTGGTGATGCGGATAACCGGTCAGAACGGGGCGGGGCGCGACTACTACACACGTGTCGGCCAGCGGGTCGGCAATGCCCTGCCGAAGAGCCTCTGGTGCATCCTGGACGATGCGGTGGCGGTGATGCTGCCCATGCCAGGGCCGGAGTCAGGCGGCCTCGATGGGTATGAGGCCTGCGCCCGGCGCATCGTGCGCAACCGCAGCTTCACGGACATCCTCGAGAACAACGATATGCGTGCCTTTGTCGGAGAGCCCTTCATCGATATGATGGACGCGCGCAACCGCTATCGGCAGTGCCAGCTCCTCGAGAAGTCGGAGAAAGGCGATGAGGAGGACGTGCCGAGGGTCGTCTTCTTCTGGGAGCGCCGCTTCCAGGTGGTCGCCTCTGTCTTCAAGGACCATGGCGCGGCCGACATGCTCCTCGACAAGCGGGTCGTCGCGATGGCAGACCACGATGCCCAGCACGGGAGCGACTATCTCAAGACTGCCGTCATGTCGGTCAGGTTCCCGGGAAGCCCTGCCGAGGCGGCAGAGGCCCTGAATGTCCACCGCAACACCTACTTCTACCGCGTGAACAAGATCCGGGACCTCTTCGGCCTCGACCTCAAGGACGGCGACGACCGGCTCGCGCTTGCCTTCACGGCCCGCATCATCGAAGCGGTCGGCACCCGTCCACAAAGATAAGCAGCTAACGGGAATTGCCACTTCCTGACAATCCGGAGCATAGGACATGCCCAATCTTCTATGCAATTGCACGAAGCCTTGGGCGATACCCTTCCACACGTGGAACGGCTGCGGGAGGCAGCCATCATGAAATCGTTTGGGAGAGGGAAGAGAGCATGGCAAAAGTTCTGGGCGTCTCGTTCGGCACCAAGAATGGCAACAATGACTGCATCTGCAAGGAAGCGCTGATGGGCGCAGCTGAGGAGGGCTGCGAGGTCGAGTTCATCCGTGCGCAGGATCTCGATATCAAGCACTGCACCGGCTGCATCACCTGCGTCAAGATGCTGATGAGCGGACGCGGCAACATGTGCATCCACAAGGATGACTTCGACTGGCTGTTCTTCAAGATGGCCGAGGCCGATGGCCTCATCATCACCGACCCGATCTTCGAGACGGGCGCCTCTGGCCTCTTCCATACCATCATGGACCGCTTCGGGCCCCGCATGGACACCGGCAACAATGTGATCGCCACCCAGATCGCCGGCAAGATCGCAGCTGAGGGCGGCAAGTCCCAGGCTCCCGATCCCCGCATCATCTGCCCGGGCAAGCCGGTCTCCTACATCGGCATCGGCGGCTCCGACTGGGGCACGCATGTCCAGTCCGACCACGCCATCCAGTCCATGACGCCGACGTGGAAGGTCATCGACAATGAGTGGGTGCCCTGGTCGAAGCGGGCACTCCTCGACGACAAGGTCGTCGCCCGTGCACACCAGATCGGCGTGAACCTTGCCCGTGCCGCCAAGGATCCCGAGCACGCGACCTATCAGGGCGAGCCGGGTGTCTGCCCGCATTGCCATGCGAACGACTTCTATCTGGTCCCAGGCACCGACAAGGCGATCTGCTCGGTCTGCGGCCTCGAGGGGCATCTGAGCGTCGTCGATGGCAAGATCCAGATCGAGTACCGCCACGACGAGTGCTACGACGAGCGCGGCCTCTTCCGTGCCCATGATACGGCAGAGGGCAAGCAGATCCACGGCGAGGACATCGGCCGCATGGAGGGCGAGCTTGCCCAGCTCCAGAAGGGCGACGAGTACAAGCAGCGCGTCGCCAAGTACAAGGCATTCATCCAGCCGACGATGCCCGAGCGCAAGTAGGACGGCTGGAGGCCAAGCCTTCAGCTCAGTTGTTGACGGCGCCACTGTTCCTGCACAGCTTTCAGGGGCGGTTGGCGCCGTTCTTTTGTACGGGCGCACATAGCGCGAAGAGGCTGGTGCTGCGAAATTACCTATGTGTTGCAAAAAGCTTGTTGTTGTCCCGATTATGGAGGGTGGATCATGGCAAAGCAGCTCGAAACTGACGTCGTTGTCGTCGCAGCTGGCCTTTCTGGCCTTGCTGCCGCAATCTCTGCAGCCGAGAATGGGGCGAGCGTCATCGCTCTGGAGAAGGCATCCAACACGGGTGGCGCCGCGAACATGGGCATGGGTCCCTGCGCAGCAGGCTCTCCTGTGCAGAAGGCCTCGATGATCGAGGTCACGCCGGGCGAGCTTTTCCGCCGCCACATGTTCTATACGCACTACCAGGTCGATCTGCGCCTGGTCCGCGCCTACTACTTCAAGAGCGGCGACACCATCCAGTGGCTGATGGACATGGGCGTCAAGTTCAACTCCGTCCGTCCTGCCTTCCGCGCCCGCGAGCGCACCCGTGCCTATGCAGACGGCGAGTACACCTGGCACGTCGTGCAGCCGGAGGATGGCTCTGAGCCGGGCCCGCGCGCTGCGACGACGATGACGAAAAGGATGACCGAGCGCGCACAGGCGCTGGGCGTCGAGTTCATGTTCGAGACGCCGGGCAAGGAGCTCATCACCGACGATGAGGGCGCTGTCGTAGGCGTCAAGGCCTTCGACAAGAACGGCGAGGAGATCGATATCACCTCCAAGGCTGTCATCGTCGCTACCGGCGGCTTCGGCGCCAATGCGAAGATGATCAAGGACATGATCGGCTTCGACTGGGGCAAGAACCTCTATTCCTTCGCAGTGCCGGGCATGGATGGCGACGGCTTCAACATGTGCCACAAGGTCGGCGCAGGCCATACGCCAGTCACCATGGAGATGATGTACCAGCTCCCGGACAACATGAACCACTTCTACGTCGAGGGCGGCTTCCGCCAGCCCTGCTACTGGTGCGACCGCAATGGCGAGCGCTTCATGCCTGAGGACGATATCTTCAACACCACCTTCGTCGGCAATGCGATCAACCACCTGCCGGGCAAGGTCGCCTTCTCGATCTTCGACTCCAAGATGCTCAAGCATTGGAAGAAGGACGGCCCCGATATCGTCTCCCATGTCCATCCGAAGGACCTCTATCAGGGCTTCGAGGAGCAGTTCGCCCGCGACGAGGACACCTACTTCGATGGCAATGGCAACCATGTTATCGCCAAGGCAGACACCCTCGAGGAGCTCGCCGAGAAGATCGGCATCGATCCTGAGGGCCTCGTGAAGAACGTCGCCGAGTACAACGAGATGTGCGCCGAGGGCTGGGATACGCTCTTCGAGAAGGAGCGCGAGTTCATGATGCCGCTCGAGAACGGCCCCTTCTATGCCTGCCGCCAGTACGTGGGCGCCTATGGCACACTGGGCGGCGTCCTCATCAACCAGCGCATGGAGGTCATGACCGATGAGTACAAGACCATTCCGGGCCTGTACTGCGTGGGCACCGACGCCTGCACGATCTACGGCGATTCCTACAACTACGCAATCCCGGGCAACACCATGGGCTTCTGCCTCAACTCTGGCCGCATCGCCGGCGAGAATGCAGCAGCGCTCTCGATGGAGTCTGCATCGGATGATGAGTGGGACTAGCCACTGAGCACGCTTGATCGGGCGCGCCTCGCTGCATGAGTGGCGGGGCGCGCTCTCTTGAAGAAACCATCATTGTCATTGGAGAGGGACATGATGAAGCTGACCATTGATGGAAGCGAGGTCGAAGCTCGCGAAGGTGCATCGGTGCTCGATGCAGCGCTTGAAGCCGGCATCTTCATTCCACACCTGTGCAAGCATCCCGATCTCGAAGCGGTCGGCGGCTGCAGGCTCTGCGCTGTCGAGGTGGACGGGTCGGGCCATGCGGTGCCTGCCTGCAAGACCGAAGCCAAAGAGGGCATGGTCGTCGACTCGCATGCTGCCTGCGCCGACAAGGTGAGAAGGATGGCGATGGAGCTCATCCTCGCGACCCATCCTTCCGACTGCACCGGCTGCCCGAAGTATGGCATCTGCGAGCTGCAGTCCATGTACCAGTATCTCGGCGTCTCGCCGGCCCGCTGGCGCTGCCGTGCAAGGACGGTTGCGACCGATGATTCCAACCCGCTGATCACCCACATGTTCACGCGCTGCGTGCGCTGCGGCCGCTGCGTGCGTGCCTGCCGCGAGCTCAGGGGCGTGGGCGTGCTCGATTACCAGAGGACCCCTGAAGGCGTTCGCATCGGTATCGATGGGGGCGTCTCGCTCGAGCAGGCCGGATGCCGCTTCTGCGGTGCCTGTGTCGAGGTCTGCCCGACCGGATCGATCATCGACGTGCTTGGCCTCAACAAGCCGGAGCGCAGCCGTGAGGACAATACCGTCCCCTGCCGCTCCGGCTGCCCAGCCCATATCGATATCCCCCGCTATCTCCGCCACGTGAAGGCAGGGGAGTGGGAGAATGCCACCGCGGTCGTCCGCGAGAAGGTCCCGTTCCCCGAGACACTGGGCTCGATCTGCACACACAACTGCCAGGGCGAGTGCAAGCGCAACTACCTCGAGGGGCCGCTCTCGATCTGCCGGCTCAAGCGCGCTGCCGCTGTCCGTGACACGGGCGAGTGGAAGTCCCGCGTCCGCCACGAGCCGCTGACGGGCAAGAGGGTCGCAATCGTGGGTGCCGGTCCTTCCGGCCTCACCGCTGCCTACTATCTGGCCGAGAAAGGCCACAAGGTCACCGTCTTCGAGGCAGAAGAGCGCCCTGGAGGACAGCTCCGCTATGGCATCCCTGCCTACCGTCTGCCGGATGAGGTCCTCGACCAGGAAATCGCTACGATCCTCGAGACGACCCAGGGAGAGGATGCCAAGCCGAGGATCGAGATCCGCTGCGGCGAGCGCCTCCACGACGTGAAGTCCCTCAAGAATGAGTTCGATGCTGTGCTCGTGACCGTTGGCACCTTCGATGGCACAGTGCTCCCGATGAAGGGCCATGAGCTTGCGGGCGCGATCCGCAATACCGACTTCCTGAAGGCTTCCCGCAAGGGCCAACCCATCGATGTGTCGGGGCGTGTGGTCGTGCTCGGCGGCGGCAATGTCGCCTACGACTGCGCCCGCACCGCCGTGCGCCTCGGCGCCACGAGCGTCGATGTGGCCTGCCTCGAGGCAGAGGCTGTCATGACCTCGACCCCTGAGGAGCGTGAAGAGGCAGCCGAGGAAGGCATCGTCCTCCACGATGCGTACGCCTTCACTTCCATCAACGAGACCGAGGAGGGGTCCGGCAAGGTCGGCTCCATCACGATCCACAAGATCGCGAAGTTCTACTTCGACGAGAACCATCGTGCCGTGACCGAGCTTGTCGAAGGCGGCGAGCTGACGCTCCCGGCCGACTACGTGATTTTCGCCGTCGGACAGAAGCCTGAGGATACCCGTGACATGGGCCTCGAGCTCACCCACGGCCCGTATCTCGTGGCTGACAGCGAGCACAAGACCAGTGAAGAGGGAATCTTCGCTGCAGGCGATGCGGTGACCGGCACCAAGTCCGTGATCGGCGCCATCGAGGGTGGCCGCGAGTCTGCTGAGGCGATCGACCGCTTCCTTGGAGGCGATGGCGACATCGCCGAGACCCTGCTCGATCCCGATGTGCCCGAGCAGCATATCGGCAAGGCCCCTGAGCACTTCTATGACACGCCGCTCGAGCCTAAGATCGCTCCTGCTGCAGAGCGCAAGGGCAGCTTCAAGCCCTATGAGTGCCCCTATAGCGAGGATGAGGCCGAGTGCGAGGCCAGCCGCTGCCTGCAGTGCGACCTGCGCCTGACTCTCGAGCGTCCGAAGCTTTGGAACGAGTATGTGCAAAGGAGCGAAGCCTGATGACCATCGTTAATTTCATGCCCCTCGACCGCAGGCATCCTGTAGCGCTCGAGCTGCTCCGCGCACAGCTCGATGAGGCGGCCAAGCGTGCCGCTGAGGAGGACGTCCGCCTCATCGTGCCGGCTTCTGCCGCAGATGTGATCGATGCGCTCCCTGAGGGCTCTTATGTCACTGCCGACGATTCATTCGGCTATGTCTATGCCAATGACACCGCCTGCGCACAGGTCGTGAAGGGGGAGAAGCCGCTTCCTTCTGCCGTGGGCGGCACCACGCCCGATGTGGCTCCTGTCGTCTCCGGCGAGAGCTGGCTTTCTGGCGATAGCACGAAGGTCGTCTATGTTGGAGATGCGCGTGTGGAATCTTCCGCAAAGACGACCACAGCCGATCTTCTCGCCGCTGCCGGCGTTGCAGCAGCTGATGTGAAGGCGGTCTATCTCGGCTACCCCGCCTGCCAGTTCGTCACGCCGGCGCACTTCGCAGATGAGGTCGTGCTCTCCTGCGATGAAGCGAAGGTGATCGGGTCCGAGGACTGCGCTGTCGAGGCAGTGCGCTCCATCCTCGAGACATTCCGCCATGAGTCCTGCGGACGCTGCGTCTTTGGCAACGAAGGCGGGCACCAGCTCTTCGCGATCTTCACAGATGCCTGCACCGGCAAGGGCCAGGACAGCGATATCGCGCTGATCCGCGACCTCGCCCCCGTGATGCAGGAGCAATCGCTCTGCGAAGTCGGCCAGAAGATGGCCTCTGTCGCCCAGCAGGCGCTCGATCTCTTCGGCGATGAGATCGAGCAGCACGTATCCCGCCACCAGTGCCCGGCGGGAAAGTGCCGTGCCCTCGTGACCTACCACATCCTCGTCTCGCGCTGCAACGGCTGCGGCAAGTGCCTCGATGCCTGCGAGGAGGAGGCCATCGAAGGCAAGCCGAAGTTCGTGCATGTGGTGAACCAGCGCGCCTGCACGCACTGCGGCAAGTGCCTCGATGCATGTCCCAAGGGAGCCGTGGTGACAGCTGGCCTCAAGAAGCCGAAGACGCCGCCCCATCCCATTCCGTGCCGCGTCAAGTAGATTTCCCCGGGCCTTCGCTGGAGGATTGCACTGACTCTCCTCCCTTTCCCGGCAAAGGCCATATTTTCAACAGAAAGGAGCAGGGTCCGTGCCCTGCTCCTTTCTCATATCGTGCGTTCGCCCAATTATGAGAGAGCCCGGTGCAGTCAGCCACCGCGGCTGGTATCGTATGGGGTTATCGCAGTCTGATGTGAAGACAGGAGCTGAGGAAAGGCGGCAGCAATGGAGAAGATTGACGAGAGCATGCTGACAAGGCGTGGCTTCATCGCATTGGCGGCAGCTGCGCTTCCGCTTGCTGCCTGTGGCGCATCTGCATCAGATGGCTCTGCCAGCACGGGCGATGCCGAGTCTGCCACCGATGGCGGATCGGCATCTGCGGATGGATCTTCCGATGCAGCGTCAGGTTCCTATGCAACCGGCACCCACCATGCGACGATCGAGGTCCAGGATTATGGGACCATCCAGGTCTCGCTCAATGCGAATGTGGCGCCCATCACGGTCTCGAACTTTGCGGGGCTCGTCGATGAGGGATTCTACAATGGGCTCACCTTCCATCGCGTCATCCGTGATTTCATGATCCAGGGCGGCGACCCGAATGGAGATGGCACCGGAGGCTCGGGCACCACGATCAAGGGAGAATTCTCCAAGAACGGCGTGGAGAACAACATCGCCCATGTGCGGGGGACCATATCGATGGCAAGAAGCTCGGATTACAACTCGGCAAGCTCCCAGTTCTTCATCGTCCAGAAGGAATATCCCTCGCTCAATGGGCAGTATGCCGCCTTCGGCCATGTGACCGATGGGATCGAGGTCGTCGATGCGATCGTCGATGCGACCGCAGACCAGGGCGATTCGAATGGTCTTCTGCCCAAAGATATCCAGCCCGTCATCACATCCATTACCATGGTTGATTGAGGTGTCCCATGAAGATCATCGTTATTCCCGACGTGCATCTGAAGCCCTGGATGTTCCAGCGCGCCTCTGACATCTTGGATGAGGAGAAGCTCGATGGAGCGGTCTGCCTCATGGACCTCCCTGATGACTGGGGGCACGCACGAGACCTCGACCTCTATATCGAGACGTACGACGCTGCGATCAGGTTCATCCAGGCCCATCCTGGGACCATCTGGTGCTGGGGCAACCATGACCTGAGCTACAAATGGGGCCTCGACCAGAGCGGCTACAGCATGATGGCGCAAGGGGTCGTCCGTGGCATGCAGGGAAGGATGGCAGATGAGCTACCTCGCGGCAATGCCATCCGCTATGTCCAGAAGATCGATTCTGTCCTCTTCTCCCATGCAGGGCTGAGCGAGAGCTATGCACGCGACGCTGCTCCCTCAATACAGGACGGCGACGTCGATGGAGTGCTCGAGCGGGTGAACTCGCGCGGCGCACGCTATCTCTGGAACGATGAGTCGCCTATCTGGCTGAGGCCCCAGCCCCAATACAGCCCGACCAAGCTCTTCCAGGAGAAGAAAATGCTTCAGGTCGCCGGGCATACACCGGTGGAGAGGATCGAGCGCACCGGCAACCTGATCTCCTGCGATGTCTTCTCGACCTATCCTGACGGCACTCCCATCGGCACCCAGGAATTCCTGGTGCTCGATACCGTGACATGGGATTTCGACGGCGTCCAATAGGATGCTCTTTCAGAAGGAAGGGGATGCAGTGCGCGCCGATCTCTATGTGATGCCGTTTGATGGCGCTCCATCAGATTGGGAACGCTCGGCCGATCTTCTGATTCCGCGCTACCGCGAGAAGGCGACCACGAAGGCTCCTGAGCGCTCCAGGCTTGGCGAGTTTGCTGCCGGACTCCTTCTGTCGGACATCCTCGGCATCTCCCAGGATGCAGATCTTGCAATTGGCGACGAGGGCAAGCCAGAGCTTGCTTCAGGATCTCCCCATATCAGCATCAGCCACGATGACGGGATGGCGGTGCTGGCTGTCTCTGATGCTGTCATCGGTGTCGATATAGAAGAGATCCCCGAAGCCTATACGAAGCTCACCCGCGATGCGCTCCGCGGCGTGCTCTCAGCTGATGCCATCGCGGCAATCGAAGCCTCATCCAACGTTCCGCTTGCCTTTGCCTTTGCCTGGACCCGTGTCGAGAGCGTCATCAAGGCGGATGGCCGCGGCTTCTCCTTCAATGTGCGGGGCGGACACCTCCCCGAGGGCTGGAAGTGTGCGCAGTGCGTCGTGGAAGGCCATGCGATCTCCTGCGCAGGGCATGAGGAGCCCGAGCTCACAGTCCATGCGCAGGACATGGCAGAGACGATCAGCCGCCTCATGAGCCAGCGCAACTGAAGCGCCCATTTCCCCGAAGCACCATGCGAGAGGCGGCAGGGGACATGCCTGCCGCCCTGCAATGGCTCTCGTCTAGGTGCGTGCCGGCAGGTTCGCCTCGGCCCAGCTGATGGTGTGGGCACGCAGGATGCGGACCAGCTCGTTCAGGAGAAAGCCTTCCTGGAGCTCTGGCATGGAGTCGAGGGCGTAGACCCTCAAGGTATAGATATGGGTCGTGTCGGGCGGCTGCGGCCCGTTGTACCTGCACATCATGGCCGGATCTCTGCTCGAGCCGCCAAGCCTGGATGCGGAGGAGTTTGTTCCCTGCACCATCCCGAAGGCCTGCAGGTTCGAGGCATCCTCAGGGAATGCGAGCACACCATCCTTGGCATAGGAGACATCGATGTCCGCTGCCGTCCAATGAATCCAGGTAAAGCCGCAGACAGGGATCGAATCATAATCCGTGAACGTCACCGCCAGCGATTTCGTGCCTTCGGGGATGCCCGAGACCTCGAAGGGAAACGACGTCGTAGGCATCCCGTGATAGAGATGCCGGGCATCCGCATGCTTCGCATAGCGGTCGGGAATCATCCCGTTGCTGTCGAGCTGAACCTTGATTTCCATCGCTTGCCTCCATCAAGAGAGTTGCTGCTCCAGGGGTGCAATCGCCCTGATCTTGGCCCCTGTCGGCGCCAGCGCTGCGGCAAGGGCATGCCTGAATGGTAACAAGCTCAGCGCCGTGATGGCACAGATATGGCCGTCAGTGGCGGATTTTCCTGCGAGGCGGGTCAGCGGCATATGGTCGATGGCCGATGCTATCTCCTGCTTGTCAGCACCATCAAGACCGAGCGCGATATCCACCTGCATCGTCCAGCTGCTTGACACTGCCCAGAAGCCGTCGAGCGCCTCTGCCATGCCTCTTGCATCATGCACGCGAAGGATCCGGGCGCCCTGCGCGACGGCGGCAAGCGTGACGCCGATGGTCGCCTCATCACGCTCTCTGGCTTTGTCCGTCCCGCCCAGCGTTCCCACGAAGCGTTTTCTCGACACAGCGCACATCACCGGGTAGCCAAGGCCTGCCAGATGGGCCGTGTGGCGGAGGATCACGATATTGTCTTCAGGGCTCTTGCCGAAGCCAGCCCCTGGATCGAGGCAGATGCGATCAGGCACGACGCCGTGCTGCTCCAGCTCATGGGCTCGGTCCAGAAGATACCCCTCGAGTGCATCAACCACGGGCGCAGCTTCTGGCAGGAGCCGGCGCGCTGCACCTTCCTCCCAGTCCTGGCTGCCTGCCGATGCGCTCTTCATGAGGGTGGCAAGATCGTCAGCACCGCCCTTTGCCTGGATGGCGGAATCCTTGGTGGCTGCACCGGAGACGGGGCCGGCATGCATTACGACGCAGCCACAGTCGCTCTTCTCAGCCACCGCCACCATCGCGGGATCCGAGAACCCGGTCACATCGTTCACGATCTGGGCGCCCAGCTCGAGGCAGCGCTCAGCGACAGCAGCATGGCGGGTATCGACCGACACGAGGGCGCCTTCCTGGATGAGCCAGCGGACGACTGGCTCGAGGCGATGGAATTCCTCTTCAGAATCGACGGGCACAAAACCGGGACGCGTGGACTCGCCGCCCACATCGATAAGGTCAGCTCCCTCATCGAGCATGGTGGAGGCTGCAGCAATTGCTGCTTCGGGCGTGTTGTGCTCCCCGCCATCGGAGAACGAATCGGGCGTGACATTCAGGATGCCCATGATGCGCGGGCGGGAGAGGTCGAGGGTTGTGGATGAGCATTGCCAGATAGGTGCACAAGGCATGAGGGTCCCTTCCTGTACTGGACGGACCGCCCCGTGCCATGGATGCTCGGCTTCAACCGGTCGGGCGCGGTAGGCCCGACACATCGAGTATAGCTTGGGGAAACAGGCAATGCAGCTGTGCGTCTGGCTGCTTTCTGCTGCCAAGATGGCTTTGATCCGAGAGCGCTGGCAAGGAGCAAGGAAGACGAAGACGCCGTGCAGCCCTCCGTCCCCTTTCCCAAGACAAAAGCCCCCAGCACAGCATCTTCGAATCTGTGCTGGGAGCCAGCGCCATTTGCTGCCTTGCCGATGCTACTTGACGAGCTGGATGTGCTCGATATCGTCACGCTTCGAGGGGCGATAGAGCACGAATTTGTGGCCGATGACCTGGACGAGCGCGGAATGCGTGACACGGGAGAGGGCGATTGCCGCCTCGCGGGTGTCGAGTCCTGAATTGCCGAGGACGGAGCCCTTGATGAGCTCATGCGCCTCGAGGGCATTGTCTGCGAAATTGATGACGGAGTCGACAATGCCTGCCTTGCCGATCGTGACAGTCGCCTCGAGATGGTTCGCGAGGCCGCGGAGCTGCCTGATCTGACGTCCGGTGATCTCCATTGCTGTTCCTCCATTGCTTTGCTGGTCTTGTTGCCAAAGCAGGATACCATGAGGGAGCACCTGCAATGAGGACTTCTGCAGCTCATCAGAGCGATTACATGCTCTGGTTGAACAGGGAAGATGGTGCCTTTAGGGCACGGGCTGATTTCTCTGCATATGCTCCAGAGCGATTCAGCTGGTATTGTTGCATTATGCTTATGTTCAGGAACTGAATGAAGCCTGTGCAAGGAATTGTCCTCGATACCAGAAGCGGTCCTGATGTTCTGACCATCAGCCAAAGAACCGCTGACAGCCTATGGATGGGAGCATCATGAGATACTGTGCTCAGTGCGGGAATGAACTCGACGATCGATACAGCTTTTGTCCATACTGCGGTACCCCTGTTGAGGAAATGAAGTCCAGCAAAGACAGACGCAGAGATTCTTATGCAGGATCGATCGTAAGATGCCCGAGCTGCGGAGCAGTTGTCGGCTCCTTTATGGCGTTCTGTCCCACGTGTGGATACGAAATCAGGAATGCTGCCAGCAATAGCCGAGGAAGACAGTTCGAGCAGGAGCTGAAGCAGGCAGCTTCTGTCGAGCAGCGATGCGACATGATACGAGATTTCTATATCCCGAACACAAAAGAGGATATCTACGAGTTCTTCATTATGGCAACATCCAATATTAAAGCTGGCGGCCCTGATACAGACGCTTGGTTGGCGAAGCTGGAGCAGGCATATCAGAAAGCCGAGCTTGTCTTCGGCAAGTCGCCGGAGCTCGATAGGATTACTGAGACGTATGAGAAATATAGTCATATGGGAGAGGTGGCAAGAAGAGCATCAGGACGGAGGCCCTCCATTGATATCTCCGTTGGAATAGCGACCATCATAGCCGGCATAGCCTTGACAGTGATATTCGGAGTATTGGCTGCAACTGCAAATGCCAACGATCTAGCTTCTCTGATCTATTCTGACCTTGCTATATTTGGTGCCATAATTGCTCTCCTCGGCCTTGCAGTTGTTGTGCCAAAGAAATCGGATAATTCTGGAGATTCAGAAAAAGACGAGAAGTAGCGCGAACAACTGCCTTCATTTTGAATGGCGAAGCAGATGGCAGACGATCGGAGATGCGCTCTGTCCTCGCATTGCTTCGGGCACAGCTATTGCCCTCGATGGGGCATGTTCCCATGTCTCGTTCGCAAGAGCGGTCGGCGTATGGTGCGTCTCTGTCAAGACTGGCATCCGAGATCCAAGCTTCCTTGCATGAAGATCGCCAATAGCCTCTGCACAGAAGCGCTCTCATCGGTGGCAAAGTGTGATGCATGCATTCTTGCGAAGTGCATCATTGGCATTCGCAGGATGCCGCTGTTATCAAGAAGAAACAGATTGATGGGATGGACCGCCCCATTCGTATGGGCACAATGTTCAGGTGATATACGGTGCTTTCCAAACGCGATTGGCCTACTCTTGAAGATACGAGAAGATAGGGTTCTCGTGTGTGCATCGCCCGTCAGCCGAGAAGAACCTTTCCGACTGCGATGCTGATGGACTTGGTGAATCGATAAACATAAAACTTATATTTTGAAATAATCCTGAAGTATTCCGTCAGGAGCGGTTGATTCTGGGTGAAAGGCAGCCATAATAGGATGCCATTGCACGCAGGATAGGCCGTGCGATGGATTGGCCTTCTGCCCATACCGAGGCAGCATCACAACGAAAGGCCGGCGCCTCAGGAGCGCCAGGTCCGGCCATATCAGGATTCTCTTATCGATAATGGAACATTCCGCTGCTGAGCGAGATGCATCGAAGGAAGCGCAGAGCATGGCAGACAGAAGATACAAGGCACAGCATGGCGAGGATAGCAAGAAGCCTGGGGGAGACAGGAGGCGGGAGAGATACGAAGAGGCTCCCCGCCATTCTGCTGGCCCCGACAAGGCCAGGAAGAGCGAAGCGGGTAGCCAGGAGAAGCCAGCCGAACCAGCTGGCAAGGTGGCAGGATATATACCTCAGGCCACACCGCAGGCCAGGAAGCAGCAGGCCGCCGCGGCGGCCCCAGGAGGCTCGAGCCACATCTTCGGGCTCCTTCTCCTGATCGTGGTCGCCCTCGGCGTCTGCGCCTTCGCCTGGACGCGGATGCGCATCGTGCAAGTCGAGATCAATGGCAGCTGGCAGGAGGTCCATATCGGCACGACCATCGACCGGATCGTGCAGTCTGACGATATCGCCGTGAATGCCGGCAACCTTCTGAGCGTCACGGGCAACGTGCTGGAGCAAGGCCGGGGCGACCCCTACGACGTCGAGGTCAACGGAGCAGACCTTGGCTACGACAAGGGCTCGCAATACCGCATCCAGGGCGATGAGCAGGTGACCATCGCAGACGGCGAAGACAGGACCGAGGACACCCAAGAGGAAGAGGTCACGGTCCAGCCCAAGCTCGTCTTCGATGGGAACGCTGGCGCCATCTCCTACGTATCGCAGTGGGGCACGCCGACCGTGAAGAAGGTCGAGCGCGGCGTCCAGTCGGGCGAGACCGTCGACGGCGAGATCGAGCAGCAGGGGCAGGATTGCGTCATCACGAAGGTGAACATCACGCCTTCCGATGGGCAGAAATATGTGGCGCTCACCTTCGATGATGGGCCCAGCAAATATACGCAGCAGTATCTCCAGATCCTGCAGGCGCATGGCGCGACGGCAACCTTCTTCAATCTTGGCCAGCAGGTCGACTCCGATCCTTCCGATGCCCAGGCCATCGTCAATGCCGGCTGCGAGCTGGCAAGCCATACCTACTCGCATATGAACCTGCCGAAGCAGGATGCAGATACGATCAAGAGCGAGCTCACCAAGGCATTCGACTCCATCGCCTCTGCCACCGGCGTCACTACCACGATGTTCCGTCCTCCCTACGGCGCCTTCACCGGCGATTGCTGGATTGCGAGTGGCGGCGTGGCTTCTGTCTCGGTCATCTGGAACAAGGACTCCGAGGACTGGCGCAAGCCCGGCGTCGACAAGATCGTCTCGAATGCGACCGACAATATCCGCTCGGGTGACATCATCCTGATGCACGATGGCGGCGGCAACCGCGATGAGGATGTGGAGGCGCTCCCGAAGATCATCGACAAGCTCCACGATGCGGGCTACACCTTCGTGACGGTCTCCGACCTGATGAAGAGCGACAGCTCGATTCCGGCTGAGATCGCTGATGGCACTGAGACGATGCCCGAGGGTGCTGTCTGGCCGACCGAGCTTGGCTAGGGGCAGCAGGGGCAGGATGGCTGCATGCCTTCTGCATGGAGCCTGGCGCCTTCAGCTTCGATGTGAGGCGATTGCCTATACTTGATACCTTGATCCGCGCAATGAGGCGCCTCTCAAGGCGCCCTGCAGGAAAGGCAGGACATCATATGGATGATCTGACTCCATACCAGACCGAGAAGCGCGAAGAGCTCCAGGTCGCCGCAGAAGCGCCCTTGCAGCCTCAGCTGGCCGCGTATCCTGATATGCAGGCGATGGTGCCCGTACCGGTTCCCGAGGAGCTGCCACGCAAGACCAAGCAGGTCCGGGCAGCCATCTGCCTGGTGCTGGTGGCGCTCTGCATCGTGTTCAGCTTCCCCCTCTCGAAGCCTGATACCTATATCGGCGCCAATGCGGTGCTCGATGAGCAGAAGGGCGTCACGATGGGGCTTGTCGCCACGACGACCTCGGCTTCAATCGCTATCAGCGCCATCCCTGGCGACGTAGGATCCTCGATCTCGAATCAGCTGGCGGACCTCTCCGGCAAGCTGGCAGTGATCCTCGCGATCATCTATTTCGAGAAGTTCATGATGACAACACTGGGGATGGTCGGCTTCCGCTTCCTCATTCCGGCTGGCATCGTGTTCTTCGCCTATCGCTACTGGAAGCGTAGGAACTGGCAGCAGCTGCCCGGCCTCAGGACCCTTGGCATCAAGCTGCTGGCCGTTGGCCTTGCGGTTGCGACGCTCGTGCCGGTGAGCACGTGGCTGTCATCCACGATCAACAATGAATACCAGGTCTATCAGCAGGCTGAGACCACCCAGGAGACAGGATCGGACGCAAGCGCACAGGCGCAATCCGAGAGCGCTGACCAGCAGCAGGATAGCTCGAGCGATTCCAGCGACGACACCCAGAATTCTGGAAACATCCTCGACGCATTGGGCAGCGTCCTTTCGAGCGGAGCGGAAGCGGTCGCGAACGGCGTGAGCGCGGTGGCGACAGGCGCCAGCGATGCGATCAACGCCCTCGGCAACACCCTCAACAATCTGATCGATACGGTTGCCGTGATGATCGTGACCTCCTGCCTCGTACCCATCGTCGTGCTGCTCTTCTACTTCTGGATCATCAAGATCGTGACGGGATTCGATGGCAGCGGATACCTGAAGAACGCTCAG
>OMTG01000140.1 GCA_900313905.1 uncultured Actinomycetes bacterium
CACCGCAGGACCAGGATGTGCGCAGATGCCCCTACTGCGGGGCGCCCTTGGGCCCAGACGACGTATTCTGCATGAGCTGCGGACACCAGGTCAACGAACAGACGGAGCCAGCTGCCCAGACGGCACCTGACGATGCGCCTGCGCAGCCTGCCGAGACCACGCAGGCTGCCGAGCCAGCTGCTCCTGTCGCGCCGGCAGAGGCTCCCGAGGCCGCACCAGCCGATGCTACGCCGGAGCCCGCGTTCGCTGTCAGGCCGGATGTTCCTGAGGCACTTGCAGAGCCCTCTGAGCCTGCTCAGGCCGAAGCAGCGCCGGAAGAGGCCGCCGCGGCAGAGGAGCCGGTCGAGCGCAGATGCCCCCACTGCGGGGCGCTCTTGGGGCCGGATGACGTGTTCTGCATGAGCTGCGGAAACCGGGTCAATGAACAGGCTGAGCCGGCATCTGACGATGCGGATGCAGAGCCTGCTGAGACCAAGCAGGAGGCCGTGCCAGCTGTCCCTGACACGCCGGCAGAGGCTGCCAGCCAGGAGCCGGGAGTGCGCCTGTGCCCCAACTGCGGAGCGCCCTTGGCTCCGGGCGATGTGTTCTGCATGAGCTGCGGACACCAGGTCGACGATCAAGCTGAGCCAGCTCCT
This sequence comes from uncultured Actinomycetes bacterium, assembly GCA_900313905.1. Classification (GTDB taxonomy): domain Bacteria; phylum Actinomycetota; class Coriobacteriia; order Coriobacteriales; family Atopobiaceae; genus Olsenella_L. The sequence goes on from OMTG01000140.1 coordinate 636, forward strand.
GTAGAAGCGAAAGCGGAGCCTGCCACACCGCGGGAGCCAGAGCTGCGCCGCTGCCCCCGCTGCGGCGCTGTGGTCGGGCCCGACGAGAAGTACTGCTTCTCCTGTGGCAATAAGCTTTCATGATCTTCTGTAGGGAGCAATGAGCATGTACTGTCCGAAATGTGGACACAACAACCGTCCGAACGCCAGCTACTGCGCGGAATGCGGCTTTCCGCTCCATGAGCTTAAAGAGGGCAGAGATAAAGGGACTGGCAACCAGGCAGCTGCAGCCGACGCCCAGCCGGAGGCGGACAGGACCCAGGTCCGGCAGCCGCTCGTCGAGCCTGCCTCTGTCATCCCGCTCCATCCTGTAGCAAGCCCTGAGGGCTATAGGCCTTCAGCCCCGAAGAAGCGGCATTGGCCCTATGTGGTGGCAGGCATCGCTGCCGCTGCCGTTATCGGCGCAGGCGCCTTCTGCCTGACGGGAGGCATGGACCATCTCCTGAATGGTACGGCCAGCAGCGAGACGCAGAGCGCAGATGCTGCCTCGTCGACAGATGCTTCATCAGAGGGTTCCCAGGAAGAGACAACAGCTCCCGTGATGGGCAACACGTCCTCGAACTATGCCGGGGGAGCGATGACAGCAAGCGGTGGGGCCTACGACTACTTCTTCTCTGCCAAAGAAGGCGGGCTCTGCCGCACCAGCGACGGGACGGGCATCCAGACCGTCGTTGCCCTGCCAGCCCAGTCCGACCTTGCGTCTGACACCTTCTCCTGGCTCAACCTGGACGGCGACAGGATCTACTACCTCTGGCTGGCCTCGACGGGGAAGGGCAACTCCTATTCCATCCATAGCGCAGCGGTGGATGGGTCAGGAGACTCCACCATCTACAGCGCGCCGGAGGGGAATGAGGGCTCAACTGAGGAGTACCGTGCGCTGTTTCTGGTTGACCACAAGCTCTATGTGGTGGGCGTCCCCCGGTCGGGGAGCGAGCTCAGCAACGTGACCTATACGGTGCACCAGCTGGACGAAGATGGCAACGAGCAGTCCTCGTGGACCTTTGCGGCAAGCTCCCAGGCACGGCTCTCCACCGATGGGTCAAGGCTCTGGTATACCAACTATCCGAATGGCGCAGATGCCACTGCCTTCGAGATCATGTCCGAGAACCTTGATGGCACCGACAACCGTCTGATCTATACGGGCACGGGCTGGACTGCCGACGCCCCTCTCATTGCAGACGGGAAGCTCTATTGCACTGAATATGCCTCGGGCACCCAGACGCTCAGCAGCATGGAGCCCGATGGGACAGGAAAGCAGGCGCTCTATTCTGCGAGTGCGGCAAGCAAGGATGCGTGCGCACGGCTTGCGGCAGTGGCACAGGGCAATGTGTACCTTGTGGCATCGAATTCTGATACGACGCCCCAAGCGATAATCGTCCCCACTGCAGGAGGCGCATCCTCGACCGCTACGCTGCCCTTCACAGGCAAATACCTTGCCCTCACCACGGGGTCTGACCATCTGCTTCTGACGGGCGGATATACAGGCGTCCCCTATGTCACCGGCGAGAATGTCGCAACGATGGACTACAGCTGCACGCAGATTGCCCAGCTCGCTGGGTCCAAGGCGGCAGCAAGCTCGTCTGCATCGTCAGATGTGCCGGTGGCCTATGACTCCTCGACGGGCCAGATCACGATCTCGCAGTATGGCTTCAAGGCCACGCTGCCCCAGGGGCTCACGAGCTCGGTCAATGCGGACAAGACAGGCCTCATCCTCAAGCAGGACTCCTCCGGCACCCAGATATCGGTCTGGGCGAAGCCGAACACCGATGGCACGACCATCGATGCAGCGCAGGCGGCAGCAGCGGCCGGACACACGCTGGACTACTCGGCGGGTGGCAAGAATGGCTGGTTCGTCGTCAGCTACTGGAACGGCGATACGGGGCACTATCTGCGCGAGTATGTGGACTCCGACAGGATCTTCGCCCTCGATTTCACCTGGCCCAGAGGCAATGATGCCTCCAACCAGATCGTCGAGGACATGACCGCCTCGATCGAGATGAGCTGAGGACGGCGGGAGCCGTCTGGTGGAAGCCCAGGCCTTCACTGTGATGGCCTGGGCTTCCTCTTTTCCGCTGCCAGGCAGCGCTGGAAGAGCGGCAGGTGTTGCGCAACAGGAATGGTGCTGCGGCTAGGCTATGATGAAAAAGCAAGGATGAATTCTTGTTTCCCCTTTGGAAGGTGCCCATGAAGTGCAGGAACTGCGGCAAGGAAATCCCGGACGACTCTGCATTCTGTCCGGAATGCGGAAAGCCCGTGAAAGAGGAGCAGAAGGCCGCGACATGTCCCCAATGCGGAGCCCCGCTCAAGCCCGGCGCCGCATTCTGCAGCAACTGCGGAAAGCGGGTGGCCGATGCGTCCGCGGCGGCCGCATCTGAGCAGGCAAGCGAGCCTCAGGGCCAGCAGGTGCCACCGCAGAAGCAGGTGCCGCAGGAGCAGGTGACCCAGAAGCAGGAACCACAGGAGCCGGCACCACAGAAGCAGGTGACCCAGAAGCAGGCGCCACAGGCTGAAAAGACGGCTGTCATCGCTTCCCCCAAGCCAGTCCGCGAGACGACGCAGGGCGGGAAGGGGCAGGCTGGGGATGCCGCCCCGAAGAAGCATCGCAGCCATAAGGGAGTCGTGATTGCCGTCGTGGTGGCCCTTGTGGCCTGTTGTGCAGGTGCCGGCATCTGGTACAAGATGGACCAGGACCGGCTGTACCGCGAGCGCACGGCAGAGGTGTCTGTCCCCATCGAGATCGATGCCCCGAACTACACCTCCGATGCGACGCGCATCCCGATCAGGATACAGGGCACCACCAGCACGGGCGAGGACATCGACAAGACCGTCTATATCGGTATGGATGACTCCAGCATCGATATCGCGCCCGGCTCCTACGAGCTGACCGTCGTGGCATCGCCGATCCTCGAGGATGGATCGCTCTACGAGGTGCCGGCAGATTCCGTGAGCCTCGAGGTGCCGGAGGGCACGCAGAACACCTCCGGATCTGGCAGCTCTGGCAATGCGGATAGCAGCACGGAGCAGGAGCAGTCCCCGACCATCGCCCTCACGCCCATAAGCGACCAGTCTTCGGTGACAGACGAGCAGATCGAGGCCGCGAAGGAGGCTGCTGCGGCAGATCCCGAGGATGGCGGAAAGGCCGAGACCCTCGCCCAGGCTGCGACCAGCCTGCGCGACGAGGAAGTGAAGAAGAATGCTGTAGGCAACCTCCCCTCCAACCTCGCAACCGGCGGGTATGCCGTGAGCGATGGGACCTACGACTACTTCGCGGTCCTGGGGAAGGGCATCTGCCGTGCGGGCATCAAGACTGGTGCGGTCGACACGCTGGCCTCGCTTGGGGAAGACGACCATGCAGGATCTTTCAACCTCGATGGAGACAAGCTCTTCTACGTGCAGAATTCTGCCAAGGTCTGCTGCCTCGATATCTCGACTGGCACGATCTCGGTGATCGATGCTCCTGCGACCGGCCTGGCAGGGTCGGCCATGACCAAGATGGTCGGGCTCTACGAATATGGCCAGGAGCTCTACGAGGTGATCGAGACGAGCACCTCCACGAGCCGTGCCTATCAGGTCTATAGCCTCGGCGAGGATGGCAGCTCGAGGACGATGGTGGCAAGCTACCAGAATGCAGAGACCGTCGAATATCCTTCTCCTGCCCCCTTCGTGACCCGTGATGGAATCGTATATGCGCTGAATGCCTCGCAGAGCGCATCCAGCATCTACAGCCAGCCCTTTGGCGGAACGGCAGCCAAGATCTGCGATGTCAGCAACGGCTATATCGCCCGCACGCCGATCGTCCAGGACAGCAAGGTCTATTACTCGGTCCAGAGCGGCACGAGCACCGGCGAGCTGCATTCGATCGGTCTCGACGGGACAGGGGATGCGAAGCTCGTGGAGGAGTCGGGCACCTATGACGGCGTCGATCTCCTCTCTGTTGCGGATGGCGCCTTCTACATCCAGGGCGGCAATGTGATGAGCGGCCTCAAGATCCTGCGGGTTGAGAGCGGGAGCTCGTCGCCGCAGACGATCCCGCTTCCTTCGGGTTACATCATCCCCTATGTGCAGGATGCGGGCGACCATCTGATCCTGCTTGATTCGGATACCGATGGCAGGATGACAAGCGCAGCAGCCTCTGATTACGAGGGTGGCAGCCAGGTCATCTATAGCGGAAAGTAAGGAGATGGGGCTGGGCATTGCGCCCAGCCCCATCTGCCTCGATCGGGATGCTGAAGATGCTGCCTAGGATTCCTGCTGCTCTCCATCGGGAGCAGCAAGCTTGAGCACGAGGAACTGCGTGGTCGTGCCGAGGCAGAGGAAGTCGTCGTACAGGAGCTTCACGGGCTTATAGGTCACTCCAGGCTGCCGAGCTGCCTTCGGAGGCTCGACGACGACTGTCTCGTGGGTGTCTCCCCTGATGACGGTGGTGCCATTGGTGGAGCCCAGCCCCTCGACCCACCAGATCCCATCCTCGCGCCAGATGCGCGCATGGCGGCGGGAGACATCGTACCCGACGCTGGTGATGGCATGGGGTCCCTCTGCCAAGGCGCCGATGATGGTCCCCTCCGGATCGAGGGTGAGCGGCAGGGCCGGAAGCACGGCAGACTTGTCTATCACGCGGAGGAGGCCAAGCCTGACATCTTCCTGCTTCGTGGCGGCCTTCCGGTAGCCAGGGCCGACGCTTGTCTCGGTCGTATAGAGGCCATGCGACATGACCTTGCAGGTGTAGTCGTCGACGGCATTCATCGCTTCCTGGGGATCTCCGGTGCAGCCGGAGATGAGGAAGAGCATGAAGCAGAGCTGCCCCTGCATGTTGTCGGAGATCTCGTCTGCCAACGCGATCTTCTTGAGGGCATTGAGGTAGAGGTTGCCGTCTCCTCCTGACTGCATGATGCTTTTTGCCATCCTTTCGGAGGCAGGGCCCCGGTAATGCTCCAAGAAGTCCTGGCGGGCCTGGTCGCCTCCACCGAGGTTGGAGAGGATCAGTGTCTCGAGCTTGCGGGCGGACTGGATGAAGTCCCCGTAGAACTCCGGCATGACCTTTCCTGGCTCGGCATGCACGAGCCGGTGGAGGAAGGTCCGTTCGTTCGTTGCACGGACACGGATGGGCTCTTCTCCGTAGCGCATGTCGCTGAGGAGGATGTTCGCTGCATCCTTGTTCGATACGTGCCCAAAGCTCTTCAGGTCTGAATAGAGCACATAGCTTGGTGTTTCTTGCGTGTCCATGAATCGAATCCTTCTGTGCTGTCTGTTTTCCGTACGGGATAAGGTCAGGCCCCATCAGGTGGTGGCAGGCTGGTCGTCGCCGAGGTCGCCCAATGCCATCTGGGAGCATGAGGGGGACATCACCCACGAGCCTGAGGCATCGACGAGCCCCCAGAGCCCCGATGAGCTGTCCTGTGCCGGAGCGCTTCCCTCATGCATGTCGCCGAGTGCGGCAAAGGCGGGGGCGACTGCCCAGCTGCCAGCTGCATCTATGAAGCCCCAGGATCCTGTCGATGCATCCTTCGCAGCCGCAAGGCTCGATGCGAAGGGGCGCATGTCGGCAAAGCCTTCGGCAATGCGGTTCCCTGAGGCATCGATCAGCGTGTAGGTGGAATCCTGCATGTTCGGCCGGCAGGCAGCGAGGCCCTCCTGGAACAGGCGTGCCTCTGCGAGCGTCGGCTTGATGGCCCATGACCTGTTCGCTGTGCGCAGGTAGCCCCAGAGCGTCTGGCTGACGCAGGCGGCGGCAAGCCCATTGTCTCCGCAGCTGCCCAAGGCGCTGAAGCCGCCAGGACTGATGGTCCAGGTGCCATCCGTTGCAAGGAAGCCCCAGGAATCGGCCGAAGAGCTCTGCCGTGCTGGGACCATGCCATTGTGGATGGTCTTCTCCATCGCAAGGCAGCTGGGCTCGACTGCCCATGAGCCGCCGGAGCTGACGATGCCCCAGAGGCCAGAGGTGCTCTGGGCTGCGGCATAGCCATCCGCGCTGAGGGGGCCAAGCGCCTTGAAGGCAGGGGAGACGAGCCAGGAGCCTGCTGCACCCACGAAGCCCCAGAGCGATCCATCGCAGGCAGGCGTCCCTGATTGAGACCAGCTGCCGGGCTGCACGGAGAGGCTCGGCTCGAGGACCCAGGAGCCGCTGGCATCCAGAAGGCCCCAGAGCCCAGATGTGGCATCGAGCGCGGGCCAGGCATAGGCGACAGCGGACACCTGGGTCTGGGCGGCGCTGCTGTCCCCGCTGGATGCATCGTCGGAGCCATCCTGGCTTGCCGAAGAATCTTCTGTGCCTCCATCGTCCTTTGCGGATGCAGAGGGGATGCTGGGGAAGGAGATGCCTGAAAGGATGCCGCTCCGGGCGGCTGCAACGGCAGCGATGCCTGCGGCAGCCCCTCCGAGGCAGATGAAGAAGGCCCTTCTCGTGAGGGACCAGTGCTGCCCCTTCTGCTCTTCAGTCGCATCATCCTTGCGCTGTGGGGCTGGCTTCTTCCCCTGCCATGCCTCCAGCGCGCTCTTGAGCTCCTGGGGGCTGGGACGCATCTCTTGATCGGCGCGTATGCCGCTCAGGATGGCCTCGCAGAGGGGACGGTCGCCCTCCACGTGGGGGACGATTGGCGCAGGGGCATGGTCCCTCTTCTCGAGATACCAGGAGCCATCCGCCACATAGGGAGTCTTGCCGCTGTAGAGCTCGTAGAGCACGCTGCAGAGGGCATAGACATCCACGCGCGGCGACTTGCGGACCTCCTCGGGGTAGGCGACATCCGCTGTCAGCATCTCGGGTGGCGCATAGGCAGGGGTGCCAAAGCGCACAAGCCCGGTCTTGGCCGTAAGGGATCCCATCTGGGATGCCATCGGGGTGGCGCTTCCGAAATCGATCAGCACGAGATCGAATGAGAGGGAGGATATCTGCTCCTCCAGCGTCCGTGCGTTCGTGCGGATCATGATGTTGCGTGCCGAGATGTCCCGATGCACGATGGCACGGCTGCCATTGCTGGCACCGAGCAGGATGCCGAGGACCTCGGTCCCTATCGCGCAGACGACGCTGCCGGCGACGCCGCCTCCCTCGTGGGGCAGCAGCGGAGCGGCGCTGCGCAGGGTCTTGCCCTCGATCCATTCCATCAGGATCAGGGGGCCATCGTCTGAGATCCCATAGCCGTAGATGCGGGGGAATCCCGGCTCTCCGCTCACGGCAAGCAGGCTCTTGTATTCCTGGAAGAGCGCCTGCTCTCCGGCCTCATCCATGGCACGGGCAAGATCTGGATCGCTCTCGCTGGACTTGAGCTGGCGCTTGACGGCGACGACGGCGCCATCGGTCGTCGTGGCACGGCATATATAGCTCATCCCTCCATGGAGGGGCGACGAGGACTCCTCGACGAGTAGGGTGCTGTAACGGCGTTCTAGGTTCTGCAGGTTGGGACCGGCTGCGCAGGCAGGTTCGAACTGCTTGAGCCTCAGCACGGTCGCCGTGTGGCCAGTATCCATCGAGCTGCTTCCTCTGAAGGCATGGTCATCGAGCTTCCTCAAGGATAGCTTTGGAAGGCCTTCTCCTGTTGCGCAACAAATGGGTGCACCGGACGGTCTACTCTATGCTTGTCGAAAATCTGGACCCATCTGGGAGGAGCCTTATGAAGAAGTGTCCGGAATGTGGCACGGAGTACCCTGATACCCATCAGTTCTGCACGATCTGCGGGAAAAGACTCGTCGATGAGAAGGCAGCCGATGATGGAGACGCCACTCTCTTGCCATCGGATGAGCAGGAGACCACGCCGCTGCAATCGGATGAGCAGGAGACCACACCCCTGTCGTCGGATGCTGCCGAGGATGACACCATCCCCACGGATCAGCTGACGCCGGTGACAGTCTCGGCAGATCCGAAGAGCACGCCTGCCAGCATGCCCCGAATCGCGACAGAAGCCGTTGCGAGGCCCGTCGTCTCTCCTGATGAGGAAGAGCACGACGAGAAGCGGAAGGGCGGACGGAAGAAGGAGCACCATCCCGGCCGCGTCATAGCCGGCATCGCCGCTGTCCTGGTGCTTGCAGCCGCGCTGGGAGGCACGGGCTATCTTGGCTGGTCCTACATACAGAAGCAGGACCAGGAGATTGCAGATCTGAAGGCACAGGTGAAGGAGCTCGAGGAGAAGAACTCCTCATCGGATGCAAGCTCCTCCTCGTCTGGCTCCTCGGCCTCCGGGACGACCTCCTCGGCATCAGGCACAAGCTCCTCTGCGAACACGGGGACTGGATCTGCGACGGTGTCGGACTCGGGCTCGACCACGAGCGGCTACACGGCCTATGCAAGCTATGTCGGGACCTGGACCGGAGCGCTTCAGGGAAACAGTGGTTATTGGAGCGGTGACCATAAATGCTATGGCGCCTCGGACAAGCCGCTCGTCCTCGAGTTCAAGAGCATCGCCGACAGCGGGCAGGCGACGGTCGTGGCCCACGTGCTGTATCACGGGCACAAGTCAGACGACCTCTCGAATGATGCTGCCTCCTCGGACGGGGACTCCTACCTCACGACAGGCGAGATCACGACGACCTTCGATCCGAAGTACAGCTTCAGCTTCTCCTATACGCCGAGCGGCGCAGGTACTGAGATTGATGTGAATATCACGCCTGTCAGGTCCCAGTCCGACAATGCGACGCAGTTCGAGGTGGAAGTTACGAGCTACTACGGCGGGGATCGGCAATTCACCGACACCTACACGATCACGAAGTCTGCAGCCTGAGTGGCAGTGTATGCCGCCGAAGCGGACCTTGCAGTCTGCTTCATGAAGGATGGATTCACGCGTGATGCAGCGCGGACGGATTCCATCTTGTGGGAATGCGGATGAGATGAGAGGCGCTGGCAACCTTATGCGCTGCCAGCGCTTTTTCATGGCGCGGCACATGAGGAAGCAGGCCCTACTTGTTGCGCAACGAATGCCGTGACGCAAGCGAGATACTCATATACCGGAATAAGGGCAGCTTCCATGGAGGCTGATGGATGCAAGGAGGATCTATGTTCTGTCCCAAATGCGGCAAGGAGAATCCAGATGGAGCGAAATTCTGCGCAGGATGCGGATACCAGTTCCCTGCGGCCGCGTCAAATCCAGGATCGGTGCAGGCTCCGCAGCCTTTGCCCGCGACGTCACAGGCCATGCCAGCAATGGCGGGAAAGCCGTCTGGCATGGGTTCCGCGGCAGCATCTCTGGCTGCCGGTGGCATCACGCCGCAGGGTCGCCGCATCATCCTTTCGGTGCTCTCTGTCGTGATCCTTGTCATAGCCTGCTTCGTGCCGGTCTTCAAGGCGAACAGCGACCTCTATGACCTGTCCAACACCAGCGCGAATGTGGTGAGCGGCCTCAGCAGCTTCTCGACGGCGCTGGGAGGCCAATCCTATGATTCGAGCAGCATGCGGGTCGGCGAGTCCTATTCCCTCTTCAGTCTGGATGACTATACAAGCATTGCCCTGCAGTACCAGAATGAGGTCTACTTTGGCGGGAAGCTCTCGAAAGATTGGCCCCCTGTCTTCCTGCTGGCCGGCATCGCATGCTGCGCGCTGTTCGCGATCGGCACCGTGAGGACGATTGCGAAGGGGAAGTGCGGATTCCTCGCTGCCTTCTCCTGCAGCGTCCTGGTGCTCTATCTCTCCATCCCCACCATCCTCGACGTGAACATCCAGTACTATGTGCCGGACATGGATGGCATCGCCTACTTCATGATGATCGCGGCCCTGGTCGAGGCGGTCCTTGCGATCTACTATGCGAAGAGCGGACTCATCCGCGATGCGGCGTAGATGGATCCTGCCCGGCAGGAAGGAAGCTGGATTCAGAGGCGCTGGCAGCTTGATGGGCTGCTAGCGCCTTTCTAATGGCAATCCACGTTGGTGCCGCCTGCCTTCTCAGGCAGCAGGCCAGCTCCCGTGCAAAGAGGATGCGGAGCTGCGGAGGCGCTTCTGCCGGAGACGGGCGCTGGATGGATCTGGCGATCGTGGCGGCTTGCTTGTTGCGCAACGAACACTACCTGCTCCATCGGATAATGATTGGGGCGCAGCCTGGCACCATCTGGCGCTGCAAGGACCTTCCTGGACCCTGCAGGCAGGGCCACAAGCGCTGTGCCATCTTATGCAGGACATCCATGCCGCAGCATGCGGCATGCCTGGAAGGAGAGGTCGATGAAAGTCTGTCCGAAATGCGGAAGAGCCTATGCTTCCGAGAACGCCTCATTCTGCCCGCAATGCGGCGTGAAGCTTGTCGATGGAGAAGGGGCCCAGCAGGCAGGACCTGGACCACAGATGGATGCCAGCGTGCCACAAGGCGGCATGCCAGGCACCAGCTTCAGCGCTCCCAGCCCCGGATATGCTGCGGCATCCTCCGGCACGGCCGGCAGCATGGCGGCAGCCATGGAGAGCCTGAAGCGGATTGCCCTTATCGTCGGCATCGTCGCGGCGATTGTCGCCCTGATTCCGCTTGGCGGACTCTGCATCGATGACTCTGTCATCAGCTCCACGGCAGATGGAATAGACGATGTCCGGATGAGCGTGGATAAAAGCTATTACACGTCGTCTGTCTCGAATCTGCGCTGGGGGAGCAGGAATATCAGCGACCTTGCCAGCTACATAAACCAGAGCGAAGAGGATTACCGGGAATTGGGAGCGACAGGCTCTGGCGTCGATGTCTCAGGATTCAACGGGATCGAGCAGACGCTGACCATCCTCTGGGTCCTGAGCATCGCAGGTGGCGTGCTCTATCTCATATCCATCAAGCTGCACAAGCGCACGCTCAGGCTCATCGGGGCTGCCGTGGTCGCTGTCGCGGCTCTGGCAGCGCTCATCGCGACGGCGAGGGCCAACGCATCGATCGCAAGCTGCCTGAATGCGCTGGCATCGCAGCTCACCTCCCTGAACCGCTCGGAATATGCATCGCAGCTTTCAGGATATGCGCAGCAGGCCTGCATCACCCAGCCCTTCACCTCCTGGGTCGCTCTTCTCGGCATCATGTTCTCTGAGGCGACGATGGCCTACCTCAGGAAGGGCGGGCAGGACGCCTGAGGCATATGAGTTCGGATGGGCCTCATGCCGGAGGCAGGATGTTCCCCAGATGGCATGCTGTGGCGCGAACGGTGCCAGAACCTGGCTTCTGATTTGGAGATGGTTTCCATGTATTGTCCTCAATGCGGGCATCAGATAGACGATGACGCGACATACTGCAGCAACTGCGGCATGCAGCTCAAGCTCTCGAAAGGGAGGGAGACGCAGGACGCACAGCCTGAAGCCGCGCAGCCTGCAGCGGCACAGCCCACCATCAATGGGACAGCCTCCTTCCAGCCTGCGGAGGAAGAGAAGCCCCACCGGAAGGTCCCTGCTGCTGCCATCATCGCAGGGGTCGCCTGCATTGCGGTCGCCCTCGTCGTGGCAGCCAGCTGCCTTGGCCTCTTCGGCGACTCAGGGCTTCTGGGCCTCCTTCCGTCAGGGGGATCGGACACGGGAGCATCCACCAGCACAAGCCAGCAATCGTCCACGACGAAGCAGGTCTCGGTCCCGACGGTCTCGGGAATGGCGCAGGCCGATGCGGAGGCGAAGCTGACCGATGCAGGCTTCGTGGTCGGCACGATCACGACGCAGGAGAGCGATGAGGCAGAGGGCACCGTGCTCTCGCAGTCCGTGGCTGGCTCTGCGGAGGAAGGCACGAAGGTCGATCTCGTGGTCGCCAAGAAGGCGAAGAAGAAGGTCTTCACGATCGTCCATGAGTGCATGACAAGAGAGGAGGCAGAGGCCTACTGCGAGGCACAGGGCGGGACGCTTGCCTGCATCGCCTCCCAGGATGAGTGGAACCAGGTCGTCTCGATGCTGAATGCTGACGGGCACTCGGTCTACTGGCTCGGCGGCTACCGTTCTGGCGACAGCTGGTACTGGGCTGATGGGTCGACCTTCTCCTTCACGGATTGGGCATCCGGAGAGCCGAACAACGACCAGGGCATCGAGAACTACATGGCTGCCATGCTGGCAGGCGGCACCATCAAGATGTACGACGAGCCGAATGATGTGTCATCCTATTACAAGTCCTCGATGATCAATTTCGTGATGCAGACGTACGAATAGCGGGACCAGAGCGCTCCCCGTGCCCATGCGGCAGGGGGAGCTGTCCTTGATAAGGAGCAGCATGGCAGACGACATTCTCCAGGATCTTCCTGGCAGCACCGAGCAGGATGGGGACGCAAGGCAGCCGAAGCCCTCGACGTCCTCGATAACAAGGAGGGGCGCGCTCGGCTTGGGGGCCGCAGTGGCCCTTCTTGCCCTCGCAGGATGCGGCAAGGGCTCTGACGGGAGCCAGGACAGCACGGCCGAGGACGCAGGAGACAGCAGCACCTCCGACACCAGCGCCACCGACGAGGAGGCACAGATTGAGGAAGCCCTCCAGAATCTCACGACCGAGCAGAAGGTATGCCAGCTCTTCTGCGTGCGGCCTGAGAGCCTCGTCGATGTGACGATGACAGCAGCAGGGGACAAGACCAGATCTGCCCTCGAGAAGCATCCGGTCGGCGGCATCTGCTTCTTCGCGCAGAACCTCGAGGATCCGGACCAGACGACCGAGATGCTCACGAACGTGAAGCAGTTCTCGACCGATATCTGCGGCCTTCCCATGCTCTGCGCCGTCGACGAGGAGGGCGGCACGGTCGCACGCGTTGCGAGCAACAGCGCCTTCGGCGTCGAGGATGTGGGCGACATGCGCGACATCGGCGATGCGGGCGACACGGACAAGGCAAAGGATGCCGCAGTCACGGTCGGCACCTATCTGAAGAAGCTCGGCTTCACGATGGATTTCGCGCCCGATGCCGATGTCTGCAACAATCCAGAGAGCGACACGATGGCGAGAAGGTCGTTCGGCACCACTTCAGATGTCGTGGCGCCGATGGTGAAGGCGCAGGTGGAGGGATATCTCTCGACAGGCATCGGCTGCTGCGCCAAGCATTTCCCAGGCATCGGAGGCGCGACGGGCGACTCCGAGAGCGAGCCGATCGTCTCCGAGAAGACTGCTGACGAGATGGCCGAAGAGGAGCTCGTCCCCTTCCAGTCCGCCATCGAGGCAGGCGTCCCGATGATCATGGTGGGGCATCTCTCCTGCCCGAACATCACGGGCGACAGCACGCCTGCATCGCTTTCGAAGGACATCGTGACGGACATGCTGCGCGACCGCCTCGGCTTCGACGGCGTGATCATCACCGACTCGATCGGCATGGGCGCCATCGGTGCAAACTACACTACGGAGCAGGCGACCCTTGCTGCCATCGATGCCGGTGTCGATATGGTCCTCATGCCCGCCGACTTCGATGCTGCCTATGCAGCGGTGCTCGATGCGGTCAGCTCAGGGGATATCACCGAAGACCGGCTCAATGATTCGGTGCGGAGGATCATCCGGATGAAGCGCCAGCTGAATGGCTAGAAGATCCTGCTGAAGCGACGAGGCCCCTGCCGTCTTTGGATGGCAGGGCCTCGCTGCTCTGGAGCGCTCCTGCCTGATGCGAAGGCTCCTGGATAGGGGATATGGCTGCCTGTGCCAGCGTGCAGATTGTGGGGACGAGGAAAGGCGCCAACCGCATTGGATGGCGCTCTTCCTGCCTGCAGCTGATTGATGCCTTGAGAGGCTGCTAGCGCTTCTCCTGCTTGCGCGAATCTGCTATGCGCATGACCAGGAAATCAGTCGTGGAGCCAAGGCGGAGCAGGTCGCTGTTCGCGATCTTCACCGGTGCTGGTGTCTCATCTGAGGTGCGCTTCGATCGGGGCAGCTCGACGATGGTCGGCTCATGCGTATCGCCCGATATCAGCATGGTCCCATTCGTGGAGCCAAGGCCCTGCACCCACCAAGTGCCATCCTCGCGCCAGATCCGTGCATGCTGGCGGGAGACATCGTTTCCGACATCGGTGATGCTGCCAGGCCCTGCTGCGAGCGCTCCGATGATGCTGCCTTCAGGCTCCAGGGAAAGGGGATGGATGGGAGGACGGGCCTCTCCGTCCACGATGCGCAGCAGCCCGAGGCATACATCATGCTGCGATGCTGCAACAGCATGGGCATAGCCGGACCCTATCTGCGTCTCCACGGTGCTGATCCTGCAGGAAAGGCTCTGCTCTGCATAGTCGCTCACGATCTCGACGGAGAGGCTTGGGATGCCCAGGCATCCGGTCACGACGAAGAGCATGAAGGCGAGATGCGCCTTGGTGGCATCAGAGAGGCCCTCCGACGCCTGGATCCGGTCCAGGGCATTGCGGTAGAGGTTGCTGTCCTGGCCGATTCCGCTGATGGCGGCGCACATCGATCTGCCAGCTGCTTCCCGGTAATGGCTGCTGAACTCCTCAAGGCCCTTCCCCTCATCCTTCAGGCGGGAGAGGACGAGCGTCTCGAGCTGCTGCGCGGTGCGCGGGAAGCTGTTGAAGGACGCGATGCCATATCTTCCAGGCAGGGCATGCACGATCTCGCGGGAGAGGAAGGTCCGGTCGGTGCTGGCACGGCTGCGGATCGGGATGCCGTTCGAGCATGCCTCAGGGCTCAGCAGGATCATGGCGGCATCATGGTTCGAGATGTGGCCAAAGGCCTTCAGATCTGCAAAGAGTGTGTGGCTCGGAGTCTCCATGGCTGCGTGTGTGCTTCCTGAATCTGCTGCTGGGACCTGGCCGGTCCCTGTGCTGCACAGAGCCGGACAGATGCAATTGTAACAGGTGGATACGGAGCGTGCATCCTTGCAGGCAAGACCAAGACTGGCCCATATGGCCGCGGAAGGGGTCCTGTGGCAATGCAGCCAGTGCCTGAGGGCCTGCTTCTCAGTGTTCGCCTCATCCTGGCTCCCTGCATGGTAGGCTGTGGGGAGTACATCATCTGCCTCCAGGAAGGATATCCCATGCAGCGTCCCCATCATCTGGCCTGCGTCCTCTTCGACTTCGATGGCGTATGCGCCGACACCGAACGGTACGGGCTCGAGCTCGACCGGGAGGTCTACGAGCAGTTCGGGATCGAGCCGACCGAAGAGGAGATGCGCACGCTCGTCGGCACGACCGGCGAAGAGAGCATCCCTGCCCTCTTCGCCCGCCATGGGATGAAGGTCACGGCGGAGGAATTCTTCGCGCACAGGAGGGAGAACATCTCGATCTACCGGGACATGCCGCTTGAGGCAGAGCCGGGGCTGAAGGATCTCCTGGACAGATTGAGGCGCCAAGGCGTGCGGACAGGGCTTGTCTCCACGACGGATGCCCTGCCCATCATCTATGCCCTGGACCGCCTGGCCCTCATGGGGAGATTCGATATCGTGGTGACGGGAGACATGGTGGAAAGGCACAAGCCGCTGCCCGATCCCTATCTCGAGGCCCTGGCAAGGCTCGGCGTGGAAGCATCCTGCGCCATCGCGATCGAGGATTCGCCGACCGGCATCCGCTCTGCCAAGGATGCTGGGCTCTATGTCCTGGGCTACCAGGGAGGAAGCATCCCGCAGGATGTGAGTGGAGCCGATGAGGCGATCCAGAGCTTCTGCGGGCTCGCGCTCTGAGGAGCTGGAGCCGCTTCCGGAGGGTTGTGGCAGCTTCTGCGGGCCTGGAGGCTCCATGCCTGGAGGAGACAGCAGGGGCACCGCCCCTGGATGTGCTGGCCGGCGCCCCTCTGATGGCATGGAACGATGTGCTAGATGCGCTGCTCCATCCAGCGGATGTAGTCGCCGATCACCTCGTCGCGGCACCATTCGTTTATCACCTCGTGGCAGCATCTGCCGTAGATCTTCATCTGGCGGTCGTCGCTCGCGAGGGCGCGGAAGAAGTCATAGGTGTCCTCATAGGAGATGAGGCCATCGTTCTGGCCATGGGTCAGAAGGACCGGATAGGCGAACTTCTGCTTGTTCTCGGAGAACCAGGCGATGCCCTCCTGGAGGGCATAGACCAGCCCTGCTGAGTAGGTCTTGCGGTTGAGGGGGTCCTTGCCATACCAGTCACGGACCGCCTTGACGCTGCAGACGCCGTCGCCGAGCTGGTTCGGGAGCTGTGTGTGGGGATCGAGGTCCTTTGGCATCGAGGCGAACATGCCTGCCTTGTCCTCGGTCAGCCCGCCATTGCAGATGATGCCGCGGAGCTTCTTGTCCGGATACTTGACACCGTAGAGCGCGACGCAGTAGCCGCCCATGCTATGGCCGAACATGAAGACCGGGCGGTCGGGGTTCTCCGCTATGGCGCGGTCGACGATCACATTCGTATCGTCGAGGATCTCGTCCCAGCGGGAGTAGTAGCAGCATTCGCCTTCTGACTTCCCATGGCCGCGGTGGTCGAAGCGGTAGGTGCCGATGCCTGCCTCGTGCAGCTTCCCGGCGAAATAGTCATAGCGCCCCTGGTGCTCGCAGAGGCCGTGCACGATCACGCAGACAGCCTTGTCCTGGTCCGTGACCTCAGGATTGTAGAAGAGCTTCGTGCCATCGAACGATGAAATGAACTGGTCTTCTCCCATGATTCCTCCTCAGCCTGCTTGAGGCTCCCGTGAGGGCAGAAGAGGACCCTCGTCAAGAGCCTTCCCAGAACGATTCTATGGGCCAGGCAAGGAAAGGGGCCTTCATCTGGGGAAGTGGCAGCTGTGGAGGATTGAGCGGCAAAGAGGGAGCCTGGGCCCCCTGCAGGGAAGGCCTTGCGGGAGCCGCTGGTTCTTCTGGCCGAAGACGTCTGACATCGGGATCTGGTCCAGGGCAGCATCGATCGCGGCAATCTCGTCGAGGGAGAGCGAGACATCGGATGCAGCAGCGTTCTCGCGCATGCGCTGGGGCTTGCGGGTGCCCGGGATGGGGACGATGCCTGGCTTGAAGGCGCGGTCCATCATCCAGGCAAGGGAGACCTGGGCATCGGTCGCATTGTGGCGCCTTGCCACCTCGTGCACGAGATCCAGGAGCGCCTGGTTCTTGTCCATTGCCTCATCGGAGAACTGCGGCATGGCAGAGCGGTAGTCCGTGGACTTGTCGAACTGCATGCCCTTGCCGTACTTGCCGGAGAGGAGCCCGTTCGCAAGCGGGCTGAAGGCGACGAGGCCTACGCCGAGCTCCTCGAGGGTCGGGAAGAGGGACTCGTAGTTCCGTGCCATCATCGAGTAGCGGTTCTCGACGGCCGTGACGGGGCACACGGCATGGGCGCGCCTCAGGTAGTCTTCATCGACCTGCGAGATGCCCCAGTGGAGGATCTTGCCCTCCTTCATAAGGTCGGCCATAACGCCGGCCACGACCTCGGGCTCGGTCGCAGGATCGATGCGGTGCTGGTAGTAGAGGTCGATATGGTCGGTGTTGAGGCGCTTCAGGGACCCTTCGACGGACTCGCGGATGCGCTCCGGGGTGGAGTCCATCACCAGGGGATACGGGACGGTGCCGGAGCTCGTGTCGAAGCGGATGCCGAACTTCGTGGCGATCTTCACCTGGTCGCGCACCGGTGCCAGGGCCTTGCCGACAAGTCGCTCGTTCATGAAGGGGTCATCTGGGGTCCCGTAGATCTCTGCGGTATCGAAGAAGGTGTAGCCGATCTCGACTGCCTCGCGCAGGCCCTTGATGCCTTCCTCCTCAGGGACGGGAGCGCCGTAGGCGTGGCTCATCCCCATGCAGCCGAACCCTGCCGCGGAGACCTCCATCGAAGCGTCTCCCGTGCCGATCGTCCTTGTCCTCATTGCCTGCTTTCTTCCTGGGCTGTGCCCTGCTGCGTGTTCTGACTGTTCATATGATGGCAGGGGAAAGCCTGCCTCGGAAGGTCCAGTATGGAGAGCAGCTTGAACCTTTGGGTTCATGCAAGACGATGCAGAAGGGAGAAGACTCTGGCCTTGCAGGCATCTATGGGGACATCGGGCTTCAGCGGAAATTGCGCTTGAAGGCTGCGAGGCAGGCCTTCACCTCGGGGCTTGGGTCGGGGGCATGGAGGATTCCGAAGGGGAGCGTGAAGCTCCAGCGCACGGGGACGATCCTGAGGAGCGGGTTGATGCTTGCCCATTCGTCCATCGCGACGATCAGGGCGCCCTGGTTCTCTGCGGCATTGAATGCTTCGGTGTCGTAGAAGCCGAAATCCTGCAGGTGGCAGCTCGGATGCTCGCGGGCGAGGTAGTCGCGCACCCGGTCCATCTACGCCATATAGTCCCGGCGCAGGATCATGATGGTCTGTCCATCGAGGTCTTTGGGGTCGAGCTCGTCCATCATCGAGAGAGGATGGTTGAAGGGCATGCCGAGACGCACAGGGACCTCAGCCAGGATTGTGGCGGCGCAGTGGTTGCGCTCCACGATCGACTCGTCCACGATGCCGCCCACGATATCGATGTTCTGGCCCAGGTGGCCCAGTATCTCATGGGCATTCTCAGGGGTGTTGTCGAAAGGGACGAACTGGAAGCGCATGCCAGGAAGGATGTCGGCAAAGCCTCCTGACATGCGGGCGATGAAGGAGGCGGGCGTGGTGGGGGAGACCCCGATCCTGATCGCGTCGGTCGTGTGCTGGGCGGCGCTGCGGGCACGCTCCACCGAATCGCGGCAGTATTTCGTGATGTAGATGGAATCCCGCAGGAGCGAGCGTCCTGCATCGGTTAACGCGATGCCCTGGTGGGTGCGCTCGAAGAGCGTGACATCGAGCCGCTTCTCCAGATGGTTGTTCTGCTTCATCACGGCGGTGGGGGTGATGAAGAGGGCGTCTGCCGCCTTGGAGAAGCTGCCGAGCTCGGCGACCTTGATGAAGGTATCAAGCTGCGGGCTGTACATGCGCATCACCTCGGAAGGGCCGGAAACTGCCTCCATTCTCCCACGGATGCAGCCCCTCGGAGATGGAAGGGCGGCAGCTGGCAGATTGGGGCAGGTTCGTCCAGATGGGACGGGAGCCTCTCCTCCATGATGGATGCCGGGAAAAGGCGGGGAAAGGGGATGCATGGACCGGGTCGCGACTGTCCCCAACAGCTATCTGAGGGGAGACAGGCCTTGCCGGAACGGATGATGCCTTCCCGGTGCTGCCCCATATGCTGCCTGTCGGAGGCGATGGCCTCTTCTTTGTCCGCGTTATCGGCCCGGCAAAGAGGATGCGCCTCGATGGGAAGGAAGGCAATATCGTCCATCGGCCTTCCAAGATACGCAGACCGTCAGAAAAAGCTGCTGCCCTGTCCTTGCTGGACAGGGCGGCATGCCAATCAGAGGCAGAAGCCCGGAAGCGCCGTCGTGGTGTTGTCGTCTCCTGTGGCAGCGGTCGCGAAGTGGAAGACATCGCCGTTCGGGCCGACGCGGTTGAACCAGGTCTGGCCATCATCCTCGGAGCAGTCAGGGCTCGGCGAACGGAGCCACCAATAGCATTGGGCACCGTTCCAGGTCTTCTGTGTGGGATTGTTCGGGGTGCCATTCGAAGAGACGCCGTGGTCCTTCCAGTAGCGGTACTGGGTCCCTTCTGCATTGATGATGCTGGCCAGATACCCATAGCCGGCCGAGAAGCTCGAAGCCTCCCTGGTGCCGCCCAGCTCGGCCATCGAGAAGAGCCAGAAGGTCTCATCGGTCGCTGTGACGGAATCGGTGCTTTTGGTGGCGCCTGCGTTGTTTGTCATCTTCGATACCGGAATGATATGGGAGAGGAGCTCATCGGGCACGAGCGCTGCGAAGTCGCTCGAGAGCCAGAGGCGCAGCCCACAGGCCTCCCAGCCGCCTGCGGTCATCGCGCTGTCGCTCATGTTCCTGGCGGCGACAGGCTCGGTGAAGGCGAAGGTGAGCCCCGCCTTGCCGCCATTGTCCGGCCGATCGTCGTGATAGATATCGATCAGCTGCACGGTTGCCGTGGTGCCATCGAGCAGCTCGATGTCCTTCGTGAGGCCATCCCGGATGCTGCCGTCTGAGCGGGCCAGGCCGCGCTGGACCGCGATGGAGAGCGCGTCGTCGTAGCTTGCGGCACCTTCTATCTCGCCTGCAATGCCTGCGATATCGTCCCAGCTGTAGCTGTTCAGTCCATGGTCGGCAAGGAGGCCGAAGAGCTGGGTGCGCCAGGCAGCAACACCGAAGGCAGCGGCTCCAGCGCCGATCAGGAGGGAGCGGCGGGAGATGACAAGCTTGCCGGAGCTGCTCTCGGGCTGGGCCGCATCTCCCGTGTCGATCCTCTGCGGGACGCCTTCCGGCAGGGCTGGCGTGTTGTAGGAGGAGATATAGCCGCTCTGGAGATGGGACCTGCCGCTTGCTGCAGGAGCGCTCGCCTGCTTGAGCACGATCGTGTGGCCCGTCATCTGCTCCTGCCAGGAAGCGATTCTATGGAAGAGGTCCTCTGCAGAGGGACGCGCGTCCTGGGCTGCCGCAAGGCCGCTCATGATTGCATCGATCAGGGGCTGGTCTTCGGGCACATGGGGCACGAGGGGCGCCGGCGCCGTCGTGGTCTTCAGCTGGAAGGCATTTGCTCCGGGGTGCTCTGACAGGCGGTATGGGGTGGTGCCGCCATACATCTCATAGAGCACGCTCGAGAGGGCGTAGATATCGATGGAAGGGGAGCGCCTCGCTTCGATGTAGCTCCTGTCATCCAGGGCGAGCATCTCTGGCGGGGCATATTCCGGCGTCGCGCTCCGCCATACATCCAGCGTGCGGGTGAAGGTGGCTTCGCTCCTGCTCATGAAGATGGCGCTGCCCAGATCGATGAGGTGGGTATCGAGGATATCGGGGGATGCCTCCGTGCTGGCATGGATCATTATGTTGCGGGGAGAGATGTCGCGGTGGATGAAGATGCCATCGAGGCAGCTGGTCGAGATCAGGGTCTGGAGCACGCTGAGCGCAAGTCCTGCCACCACATGGCCGGTGCAGCCGGTGCCATCTGCAGGGGAGGGGAGATGGTGCAGACGCTCAGCATCGAGCAGGGTCTCGCCCGAGATCCACTCCATCAGGATGGCTGGATCCCCATCCTGCGTGACGCCGTAGCCATAGACCTTCGGGAAGCCCCGGAGCTGCGAGACGGCAAGCTGGCAGCGGTACTCCTCGAAGAGCGCCGCTTCGCGGCCACGCCTCGAGAAGGAATTGGTGTCGCCTGGGAGGGGGCGCAGCCGCTTCAGGGCGAAGGTCTCTCCTTCGGTGTTCTGTGCGCGGAGCAGCTCGCAGTCGGTCAGGCGTGCCTCGTCTGGCCGCTTTTCCGCCAGCATTGTCATGTATCGCCGGCGCACCTTGTCTTCGTCTTTGGGATTGACGGCGAAAGAGGTGTCGAGCTGGACGAATTCGATGACCTCGATCGTTGTGTCCTTGCCTTCGCTGCTCATGGAGACTTCCTCACTGCTTGGCGCCGGAGATGCACAAGGCCAGAGGCTTGGCCGCTGCGTCTGGATGGAGCATGCCTGCATTGGATATTCTGGCTGCGGCGATGCGCACTGCCTGCCAGATGGTGGGAAAGATGCTTGGGACAGGACGGATGGATGTTGGGTCCGCAGCGCGGACATATGTCTGAGCTCCCATGGGCACCTCCCATTGACCATGCTGAAATAGCCGATGCTGCTTCTGATGACACAGAAGCGAAATATGTGTGCAATTATAGCGTCTGGCATGCATCGATGGCCGAAGACGCATTCCTGTTACGCATTCGTTGCTTTCAGAGCTTTCAGGTTATATAAAATTCAGGCATGAAAAAGCGGCACAGCTCTGTGTGGGCTGTGCCGCCATAGCGTTCAAAGCTTCGTTCCTGAGCCATGCCGCAAGGGCAGAAGATTTTCGCAGAGCCTCGGGCAGGATGCTCTTTTAGGCCATGCGGAGCATGCCTGCGATGGGGTGCGATGATGAGCTGCGCGGTGCATCCGGGCGATGCTTGGCTGGGAAGGCCGCAAGGTGAGGCTGCGGCCTGCCTGAAATCCTCCTGCATCGGGGCAGACCGATCGTCTTCAGGAGATATGCCACCCTTCGGCTCTCATGGCCGAAATGCTCTTCGATTTCATCGGAGGCAAGCGTCTCTTCGACCGCCCTGCGGAAGAACTCCGACTTCGATTCGTCGTGGGAAGCGCAGTGCTTCTCCACCTCTTCGATCGTGCTTCCAGCAAGTCTGAACGAGACCGTATGCATCCGTTCACTTCTGGCATCGTTCTCCTCATGCTTTCCGCCGGTTCCGTTTTTTGCCATAGGCATCGGAATCATCCTCTCGGGTTCCAACAGCCGGACTCGCCGCACTTGCGGCAATCCGGCCAGCCAGAAACAAGTTGGCCTGCTGCCTGTGGAATGATGCCGACAATGTCAGCGTTGGGGGCTGCCTCCCTCGGTATGGCCTGAGCGCTGCCTTGCAGCCCTGTTGAGGCGATGGCGCACGATGAGGGCGACCGCAGCAGCAAGGGCGATGAGGAAGGGCAGCGTCCGTATCCCCAGGAGCCCTTCGGCTACATCGGATGCGCTGGCGCCTTCTGGCAATGAGGTGGTCCGGTGCGCATGCACGAGGAGCCGGTGGTCGTTGACACCGTAGGGCGTGCAGGTCACGAGCGTGCATAGATCCTCGCCATTCTTGATGGCAAGGGAGTCCTGCTCGTCTGGCAGCACGACCTCCGTCGAATCCACCTCGTAGGCATAGGAGGTGCCAAGGGTGTGGATGACAAAGATGTCACCTGGCTCGAGCCTCCTGATATCGTCGAACATGCGCTGTGCATGGGAGCCGGAATGTGCGGTGATGACGGTATGCGTGGAAAGGCCGCCCACGGGCAGGGAGCTGCCTTCGAGATGGCCTGCGCCCGATGAGAGCGCATCGTCCGAGGTCCCGTGGTAGATGGGCAGCTCGACCCCGATCTTGGGGATCTCGATCCATGCCATGGCCACTCCGTCGTAGTCCAGCTGATCCGCGTAATCGAGCAGCTCAGCCGGCTCTTCCCCGACGTCTGGCACGCTTCCGCCTTCACCCCGCGCCTCCATGTCTGAAGTGAGCTCCTGCGTGGCGGAATCTTTCATCTCTCTATATATGATACCCGCCAGCTGGGCGTTGTATTTGTATGCCTGGGCAAGGAGCTCCAGCCGTGCCGGATCGTCCGTATCCTCTGCCACGCTTGTCATGCTCGAGATAATCTGGGAATCCTGCCATTGTGCGTAGAGGTCGGTCGCGATGGGGGCAGCAAGGATCGCCAGGCCGAGGAGGAGCCCCAGGATGGGAAGGGCGCGCGACCGGTGGCCACGCCCCTGCGCTGTGGCGAGATGCTTCCCTTGTGTGGTGCCGCTCTTGGACAAAGCCGGACTCCAATCATGCCGGGCCTTCAGAACCAATCAAGGCGGAAACGGCTCCCCCTCGGCCGTTCCCGCCACTATGCCAGGAGCCTGGGCTGGCCTCCATCCGCCTGAGTCGCTTGGGGGGAGATGGAGGCCACCTGGCAGATGGCTCTTACTGCTCCTTGTCACGCTTCGAGAGCGAGCGTGCCGAGACAGCCACGATCGCGCCGCCGACCGCAACGGTCACGAGCAGCCCGGACTGGCCGGTGAGCGGCAGGCCGTTCTGCTTCGTATCCTTGACTGTCAGGGTCGCCGTGCCGCTGGTTGCGTCTGCCGCGATCTCCGAGCTGGCGCCGGTCGTGGTGGCCGTCAGCGTCAGCGTGTCGTCCACGCTTGCCATGTCCTTCGCGTTGTCAGAGATCGTGAAGGTGAAGTCGCTGACTGCGTCGTAGCCTGTCGGGGCTTCCGTCTCATGGACGGTGTAGGTGCCGGCATCGATGCGCTCGACCGAGAAGGTTCCGTCGTCGCCGGTCGTGAACTCATAGGCAGTCGTGCCCAGCGAGCCATCGGCCTGCACGTACTTGCCGTTGTCGCCCGAGGTGTCATCTGCATTGCTGACCTGGAGCGTGAACTTGGCGCCTGCGAGCGTGCGGGACTCGTTCTGCTTGTCCTTCTTCACGAGGCTCAGCTTGTAGGTGTAGTCCTTCGTCTTGTCGGGCTTCGTGTAGCCGTGCTGGTCGGTGTTCGGGTTGTTGGAGTACTCGATCCTGACCTCGTTGTCGTTGTGCTCGGATGCGATCACGGAGGAGCTGTTGAGGGAGGCCTCGTAGGTCAGGACGACCTTCGAGTCCTTCGTGACGGCAATCGTCGTGCCATCTGCATCCTTCGCGGACTTGAGGTCCGTGAACTCGACTTTCAGCACGCCGTCCGTCGTGGTGACCGTGTAGCTTGACGGGGCGACCGTCGTCCCGTCGATCGTGACGGCGATGGTCGAGGTGTCGATGTCAAGCCCTGCCGACGGCGTGTCCTCGAAGGCGTAGTAGTAGGTCTCGTAGGTGTCGAGGTTCGAGGCCACGGTGCCCGTGATCTGGTAGTCGAGCTTCTTGCCGAGCTCGGACGATGCTGCCTTGCCATACGTCGTGGCGTCGTCGTCCTTGATCTTCTTCTCGACGGTGGGGACGGTGGTCTTCTCGTTCACGGTGACTGCCGTGCCGCCGACGATCGCGAAGATCGGGGAGGTGCCATCCTGGTCGGTCTTGCCGCTGACGTCTGCGGTCACGATCAGGTAGTAGCCCTCATCGAGGCTCGTCGCGGTCCCCGGCGTGATGGTCGTCGTGGCGGCGATGCCGTCGATCGCGTCGGCAAGCTTGTTCCCGAAGCTGGCGTTCGCAAGGATGGTCGTGCTGTCCGTGCCGGTGATGTGCTCATTGATGAACTCGGCGGCCTTCTGCGCAGACTCGGCAGCATCCGTGGGGTCGGTGTAGGTGGAGTCCTCGGCCTGGATGGCGGAGACGCCGGCCGTATGGACCTCGTCGCTTGCCCATGCGATGTCGGAGATGACCTTGCTGCCATCCTGGTCCTCGACCGTGCCGGAGAAGATCTTGTAGGCGCTGTACGAGGTGCTGGCGTTGTCGCCCGATGAGGCAGTGATGGTGATGCTGCCCTGGGACGTGTCGGCAAACGCAGCGATCGGCGCCCCTGCCATGGAGATCGTCATCGACAGGGCCAAGCCTGCGCTCACGACCATCCGTGCAATGTTGTGGTGCTTCATGATATGCCTCCTTCTATGAGCTCGTCCCCCAGATGGGATGGAGCTTTGCCGTGATGTCCTGCCCGGTGCAGCCTTCCGGTGGGGGAGGATGCGCTCTGGGCCGGCAGTGCCTGTGCTGGCCGCCCTAGCGCCCGTGCCTGATGCGGCCTGAGAGATGGAGTAGGAGTGCACCTGCTGCGAGGAGCGCAAGGACTGCCGTGCCGCCTGCCACGAGATCTCCCGTATCGGGCAGCCTGCCCGGCGTGGGTGGCACCTTGGTTTCGGTGTCCTCGATCGTGAGGGTCGCCGTGCCTTCTTCGGCATCGATATCCGAGACCGTCGCGGCAGTGCCGGTGGCTTCGACCGTGAACGTCTTCTGGTCCAGGCCTGCCACCAGGCGCACCTCGATGGGATGCCCGAGCGCCGCATAGCCGCGGGGAGCCTTGGCCTCTGACAGCTCGTAGGTGCCGGGGCCGAGGCAGCCGATCTCAAGACGCCCATCGGAGCCCGTCACAAGCGCTGCCTCCTCCGCTTCGTCTTCAGCCCAGGTGCCGTCCTCCGCCAGGTACCTCCCGCTGCTGTCACGGAGCGCGAACTCGGCGCCTGCCAGTGGCTGCTGGCCCTCAGAGCTGACCTTGAGGAGGGTGAGGCCGAAGGTGAAGACCTTGGTCCTGCTGGGCTCTGTCGTGCCGGTGCCGCCCGATGTGGGGTTGTTCGAATACACGATCGTCGCTGTGTTGGTGTTCGGGTTCACATAGCCGCGCTCAGCCTTCGCAGGGTCCAGGATCGCCTCGTAGAGGAGGTCGATGTGCTCGTCTCCTGTGGATGTGGGATAGGCAGCCTTGAGGTCGTCGGTGGACACCGTGAGCGTATGGCCGGCGTAGCTGACCGAGAAGCTGTCCGTGATGTCCTGCGTGCTGCCATCCGGAAGGCTCACGACCACATGGACCGAGCTCGCATCCATATCGATGCCGGCGCTCGAGATGTCGACGAAGCGATAGAGGTAGGAGTCGTAGCTCCCGTAGTTTGCAGGAAGCGTGCCGCGCACCCTGAAGGAGAGCTTCTCGCTGGCGCCCGCTGCAACAGACTCGTGATAGCCGGTGCTGCCTCCATCGGTCGAGACGCCCTTGTCGATGGTGGGGACAGAGGCCTTCTCATGCGCGGTCGCAGGGGCTGTGCCGACCAGGACGCAGAAGGGGAGCGTATCGTCGCCGGTCACGAGCCAGTACCCTTCGCCGAGGCTCGCGGCCACATTCGTCCTCAGCGCCACGCCTGAAGATCCGCTCTCCTGTGCGAGCGCAGCGAGGCTCTGGGCGACCGTGTAGTCCGTGTCGGCACTGATGCTCGCTGCGAGCCATTCCCGCACGGTGACAGGGTCGGTGGGATCGTCTCCTGCGCTCCACTGGGGAAGCTTCGCGACGCTATCGTAGAAGGAGCCCTCCATCGCGCCATCGAAGCTCGGCGAGAGGAGCTTGTCTTCTGAGACGGTGCCCGAGAGCAGGCGGTAGGCTGTGAGGGCATGGTCGTACTCAGAGGACACGGTGAGGGTCCCCGTGGACTCGGCGAAGGCATCCATAGGCAGGGCCAGGAGTGCAAGGGCAAGGCCCAGCGCTGCAAGAAGGCAGATGCCGAGATGCTGGAAGCCCGTGTGGGAGCCATCCATCAGCTTTCTCATTTCGCCTCACCGCCCTTCGTGTTCCTGCTGCTTCCGTCAGGGCCATTCCTCCGGGCAAGCCGCGCCGCGCACACGGCGACGAGGGCGAGGCCGCAGAATGCGGTGGCCGCAAGCCCTGCTCCGCCCGCCTTGGGCAGGCCCAGGGCGTAGGTGTTCGTGAAGGCGGGGACCGCGTCGCCTTCGGTGACGGAGGCGGTGAGCGTCCCGTCTCCGGCGTCTTCTATATGGACCTTCAGGGTCTTCGTGCTCGTATCGAAGGAATAGTGGGGCATGCTCGCGCTGTCGTCCTGCTCCGAGATCGTGTAGGTGAAGTCCTTCGAGGCTGCGCCATCGAGGTCGGCGAGGTGGTAGGCGATCGCGTCGAAGGTGATGCTGCCATCAGCCTTGTTCGTGGCCGTCTGGATGGTGTTCCCTTCGGAATCCTTGAGGAGGAACGTGAACTCGCCGTCTTGGAGGCTGGTGCCGGTGAGGGTCTTCGTGGCGGTCGGGGTGAAGCTGCCCTGTGCGTCATAGGTGTTCGTGAAGGAGGCGGCTGCAGCCGCTCCCGCCTCGATCGTGCCGGTGGTGCCTGAGCTTGCCGTCTGGGTGAAGCCACCGCTGGGCATGCCAGGCTCGCTCACCGTGTAGGAGGTGCCTGCGGGGATGCCTGAGACCTCTGCCCTCTGGCCCGCCTCGATGCTGAGCGTGTCGCTGCTTGCCAGCGTGCCTGAGGAGAGCACGGTGCCGGTGCCATCGAGCACCTGGAACGGATAGGTCCCTGCAAGCGCGGCGCCATCCTTCTCGAGCACGACCTTCATCGGGAAGGCATGGCCATCTTCTGCGGAGGTCGTGCCTGCCACGGCTTTCGAGATCTCGAGGGAGCCGGTCTTCGACGTGTTGTTGAATGCGATGGAGGATGCAGATGCCCCATCCTTCGCAATGGTCGGCACGGCCGAGATGTACTGGTTGCCATCAGCATCGGTCGCAAGTGCAGGCGTGACGGTCACGGTGTAGATGGAGGCATCCCTCTCGTAGGTCTCGGCCAGGTCGCCTGCGAGTGCCGACTCGGAGACGGCATAGGTGAAGGTGGTTCCGACATCCTCTTTGCCATACTCGATCTTGTCGAAGGTGACTGCACCTTCGGCATCTGCCTGCTTGGTCTGGAGCACGGTGCCATCAGCATCCTTGAGGTCGAAGGAGAACTTTCCAGCCAGCGATGCTCCAGGCTTCTTGCCATCCACCGTCTTCGTCGCTGCGAGGGAGATGGAGGCTTCCTTCAGCGTCTTGACGGTATTGCCGCCCACGGTGTTCACCACCGTGTAGCCTGACGGCACGTTCGTGAAGTCCACGACGAAGCGCACGTACTCGGTGTCATCGCCCGTGATGGCCGAGGTGTTCTCGATGTGGACGGAGTGGGTGGTGTCGTCGTATTCGACCTTGAACTTGTCGTTCGATACCGCATAGAGGTAGGTGACATGCGCATCGAGCGTGTCGTCGAAGTTGATGTCGCCGACCTTGAACCCGTCGTAGTTCCAGAACTTGATCGTGTAGGTGACCATCTGGTCTGCCGGATCGTTCGAGACGACAGTCTTGTCGACGCTCTTCTCGCCGAATGCAGACTTGTAGCTTCCGCTCTGGAGGACATAGTTGCGGTGCTCCTGGTAGCTCTGGCCACCGGAGGTATAGGTGATGTCCGCGCGGTTCGTGTACTTGACGCTGCCGTGGCCTGCGACGACCCAGTAGTTGATCTGGATCGGTGTCGTGATGGTCCCCGGATAGCTGAACGTCAGCGTGTTGCCCGACAGGGCGATCGTGTACTCGCTCGGATCGATGGCTTCCTGGGAATCGAACCAGAGCACGGCGGGGGTCTGGGTGGTGTCGAAGACCATGCCGTCCGGCAGGGTGTCGACTACCGTGATGCCATTCATCGTGGCGCGCTTCTTGTTGACATAGATGCGGTACTTGAGGGTCTGGTCGCTGGTCCCGAGGCTCTCGTCGACGCCGATCTGTGCAGCGCTGTCCTCATAGCCTTCGGAATAGTCGTAGCCGCCGTAGATGACAGTATCGTCGTTGTCGGCACCATCTTTCATGATTGCATCGGTGTAGGTCGCCGAGGTGCCATCAGCAGAGCCGGTGGGGATGACGGTGATCGTGAGGCTGGCCGTGCCCGAGGTGATCGTGCCGGGGGTCACCTCTGTGACATCCTTCGTCGTAATGTAGGCGGTGAAGCCGCCTGCGAGGGACTGCTGCGCATTCTCGCCGAAGATGAGCTTGTAGGTGCCGTTGCCCATATCGACGACGCTGCTGAACATCCTCGGATCGGGAGTGATCGACACGCTTGCGGCGATGTCTTCAGGGATGGTGATGAGGATGTAGTCCCCAGGATTGGCGGAGCCGGTGTCGATCGTGTACTCGAAGGTCACCAGCGCCATCGCCCCTGCCTCATACGTGCTCTTGTTCGAGGTGATGGTCATATGGGCATGCGAGGAGACATCGCTTCCGCTGGAATCGGTGGATGCGCTTGCAAGCAGGGCAGAAGCGCTCAGGGACGTGCCGGACTTGGCTGAAAGCGTGCTTGCCAGGGTGGATGCTCCAGGGGACTGGCCGGATGCGGTGTTGGACACTGGATCTGACGTCGAGGCCATGATGGTGGCAGCCTCAGCCGTCTCTTCGTCGGCACCTGCGGCCGCATCTGCCGCATCCTGCTCGCTGGCCCGCTCTGCCGCCTCGCCCGAAGCGGTGCTCTCGCTGGCGCTTCTGGCCTCGTCCTGTGCTGTGGCGTCATCGGATGCAGCTTCTGTCTCGGTGCTGGCAGGCAAGGCATCGCCAGGCTGCGACAGCGGGGCCCACTGCGCATAGAGGGTGAGCGTGCCCTCCTGGACGCAGGAGGAGAGGTCTGCATCGATCTGGGTGCCTTCAGCATCCCTGACGCAGCTCCAGCCCTCGATGGCCGCTGAGTCGGGCACGGACACTGCCTTGCGTGCCTCATCCGCCTCAGTGGACGGATCGTCGGCCACATCCTCGCCCGTGGGGGAGGTGGACCAGCCGCAGAACCGATAGCCTTGCCGGACGAATGCGTTGGCAGGGATCTCGATGGTCCGCTGCGGGTCCTGGACGGAGATGGCGGCCGTCAGGTCGTCCATCTCGCCTGCTGCGGCGCCATTCGGATCGAGATGCACCCGTGCCTCTGCCTGGTTCGAATCCCCTGGCCAATACGAGGAGATCTGCCCGGAAAGCCCATCGAGGACCATCCCGGCAGCATCGTTCTGGCCAGAGGTTCCGTTTGCGGCTTCAGCGACTGCCATGGGAGAGACAGACGAAAGCGCGATTGCCGCAGCTGCGATGCAGCCCGCTACGGCCTGCATGCGTCTCTTTGTGTCCGCTTTCACCGCCGACCACCCCCTTCTCTTGCTTGGACGGTAGGGCGAGAAGCCAAACGCAATGATGAAAGTATTATATGGAATTTAAGAGAATTAAGAAATATGCTTGCAAAATTCAGGAATATGTGCATTGCAATGCATTGCATGCAGCAAGGTGGGCCGGACGAGCCTTCTGGCTGTCCGGTGGCAGCGGGCGCCGACAGAAAGAGGGACCGCACAGCTGAGAGCTGCACGGTCCCTGCGAACTGATTGCTGCGATTGGTTCCGGCTAGATGTGGCTTGCGACCTCGAAGGCGTCCCATATGGCGTACATGATGTTGGAGACGCGCTGGGCATCGCCGATCTCGTAGATCTCCTCGACGTCTGCCTTCGTCTCCTCGAAGAGGCTGTTCTCGGAGCGGTAGCCGACGCAGAGGACGACGGAGTCGGCCGGGAAGGTCTTCTCCTCGTCGCCGACCGTGGCATGGAGCAGGCCATCCTTATAGCTCGTCACGCGGGCAGAGCACTGGACCTCGATTCCGTTGAAGGGGATGAGGCGCTCGAGCATGTCGCGGTTGGCAGAGCACAGCGGCCCGTTCACTGCCATGATCTTGTCCAGGGCCTCGACGATCGTGACCTTCTTGCCTTTCTGGGCAAGGTCGAGGGCAAGCTCGCAGCCCACGAGGCCAGCTCCGACCACGACGACCTGCTGCCCCGGATCCTTCTCGCCCAGGAGCACCTGCTCTGCGGCATAGACCTTGTCATCGCCGCCAAGCGGGAACATTTTGGGACGGGATCCTGTGGCGAGGATGACCGCATCGAACTCGTCGGAGCGCACGAGATCGGCAGTCGCCTTCGTGTTCAGATGGACCTCGACCTTGAGGCGGCCGAGCTCCTCGGCATACCACCTGGCCAGGGCGAGGTCGTCCTCCTTGAAGGAGGGGGCGCCGCCCGGGATCAGGTTGCCGCCAAGCTGGGATCCTGCCTCATAGAGCACCGGCTCATGGCCACGCTCGGCGAGGACCCTCGCTGCTTCGCAGCCGGCAGGGCCGCCGCCGACAATGAGGACGCGCTTCTTGCGGGGCGCCGGCGTGAGGGCACACACGCGCTCGCGGGCTGCCTGGGGGTTCACGGCGCAGTTGATCAGCGAATAGGTCTGGATGCGGCCCATGCAGCCTTCCTGGCAGCTGATGCAGGGGCGGATGCGGTCGAGCCTGTTCGTGCGGATCTTCTTCACGATGTCAGGGTCGGCCAGAAGCGGACGGCCGAGGGAGATGATGTCGCAGGTGCCATCCTCGAGGCAGGCAAGTGCGGTGTCAGGATTGTCGACACGGCCAGCCATGAGGACCGGGACGCTGACATGCTCCTTCACGATCTTCGCGAACTTCCGGTATGGGGCCTTCTCCATGTACATAGGGGGATGGTTCCACCACCAGGCATCGTAGGTGCCGGCATCCACATCGAGCGCATCGTAGCCATACTTCTCGAGGAGCTGCGCAGCGGCGATGCCTTCCTCGATGTAGCGGCCCTTCTCCTCGAACTCCTCGCCGGGAAGCGCGCCTTCGCGCCAGTCCTTGATCATGCTCTTGAGGCTGAAGCGCAAAGAGACCGGGAAGTCCCAGCCGCAGGTCTTGGCGATCTCCTCGCGGACCTCCTTCGCGAAGCGCAGGCGGTTCTCGAGCGAGCCGCCGTACTCGTCGGTGCGGTGGTTGAAGAAGGAGATCGCGAACTGGTCGATCAGGTATCCCTCATGCACCGCATGGACCTCGATGCCATCGAAGCCGGCGCGCTTGGCATTGAAGGCGCCCTTGCCGAAGGACTCGATGATGCTGTGGATCTCGTCGACCGTGAGGGGCCGGCAGGTCTTGTCGAGCCAGCGGTGCGGGATGGCGGACGGTGCGACCGGGTCGAATTCGCCGAGGTTCGTCGGGATCGTGACGCGGCCGAAGCCTCCGCTCATCATCAAAAAGATCTTCGATCCATAGGCATGGACCCGCTCCGTCATCTCGCGGCTCGTGCGGACGAACTGCACCGGGTTGTAGGTGCTGTTCGGGCAGTTCGGCATCGACTGGTGCTCGACTTTCGTGTCAGAGAAGGTGACGCCGGTGATAATGAGGCCGACGCCTCCCTGGGCACGGCGGGTGTAATAGTCGATGCCGCGCTGGTTCCAGCCGCCCTCGCAGTCGCCGAGGCCCAGAGGTCCCATCGGCGCCATCGCATAGCGGTTGGGAAGCTCCAGCTTGCCGATCTTCGTCGGCTCGAAGAGCTTCTCGTACTTCATGGGCATGCTCTCTCCTTTCGGACGTCCTCGAAGGACACCTGCCGCCCTCTTCCCAAACAGGGCGGCATCTCCCTCCATTTAAGCGCAAGGCTGTGCGCCAGCGCAGCAGGCATTCGGCAATGGCTGCACGTCTGCCGGTGTGATGAGCAGGCACGCTGCCATTGCTTGATGGCCTCCACCTCATGGCTGTGGCTCCCAGGCTGCGGATGCAGCAGAAGCCGCCAGGGCAGGGATGGTTGTTGCGCAATCTCTGCCATGCGCGCTTTGAGATGATGCTGAACAAGGAGATGCAAGGGCTGGGCCTGCAGCTTGATGCCGGCGCCAGCAACCAGACTGGGGAGGATGTTTCATATGAACGAAGCAATGAGCCGCCGCACGTTTCTCGGACTCTGCAAGGGCACGGCAGCGGCATTGGCGCCCTATCTTGTCTTCACGATGGCGGGATGCTCGGCAAGGACGTCCGATAACGCAACCAGCGGAGACGATGCATCCGCACAGACGGATGCTGCCGGAGATGAAGGGCAGCAGGATGGAGGGCAGAAGGAAGAGCAGGAGGATGAGACCCCTCAGGTAGCCGGTGTCAGCCCGCAGTCGCTCAGCGACTATTCGTGGGATGAGATAGCGCAGATCGCTGCAGCAATCTCTGCTGCAGAAAGCGATGAGAAGGGCTACAAGATCGCCCAGGCCTACAACATCGCGGACCCCTATGATATGAATGGCGGAAAGAGAACGGTGACGCTTGCCGATGGCAGCACGATCGATGCCTGGGTTGCTGGCTTCAGGCACGACGACAAGGCAGATGGCTCCGGCAAGGCAGGCATCACCTTCCTTACCTCCGTCACGCCATTCCAGACCGATTTCAACACTTCCAAAGGCTGGACGTGGGAGAAATCCGAGATTCGCAAGTATCTTTCAAGCACAGTGATGAACGAGAAGCTGCCCCAGGACCTGGTGTCCAAGATCGTCCCTGTCAGCAAGGTCTCGGTTGGCGACCCTGGATCGACAGATCCTGCCACCTGCGTCACGACCACTGACTCCGTGTGGCTGCCGTCCCTCATGGAGATCATGGGCGCAGCGCGCTCGCTCCTGTCGAGTGACTACAAGAAATACGAACCGATCGTGGAGGCGGAGGGGAGCCAGTACACCCTCTTCTACGATCCCAACGATGAGACCCTGTCGTCCGAAGACATTTCTGCGGGAAGCACGAGCTTCATAGACGACGAGACACAGCTGAGAAGGTATGAGGTCTCATTCAGGGTCACAAGCAGAAAGAATGCCTTTCTGAAATCCCTCACGGGCACATACGACGGATTCTGGACGCGTTCCATCGCACCCGATGATGGCGGTTCCGTCGTGGCCTTCTGCAAGCCGGACGGGGAAACGCAGATGGATTTCTACTACATCTATCCGTGGGGCAAGGGGAATATGATGCTCGGATTCTGCCTCTAGGTGCCTTTGGGGCAAGAACTGGCAAGCCAAGCTGATGAGCCCGGTTCAGGCGATAATGTGAGCCGGGCCCATCTGTGAGATGTGGCAGCGCCGCTGGCTTGGATTGCCGTGAAGCTCGAAGCCCAGGTCCCGCATGCGTGATGGGGAAGCCTCTGTCACTCCCTAGTCCCTTACATAGGCCCGGATGACGGCGATGTCCTGCGTGGGGTCCCCGAGGTTGCGGATGCGGTAGGTTCCGCAGTTTGCCGGGACGATGAAGGTCTCGCCGTAGTGCACCTCGAGGGGATCGAAGGAGCCGTCGAGGCTCTCCACGAGGGCCGTATCGCCCTCGATCAGGTTGAGCATGTTCACGCCGCCTGCGCACTCGAGCGTCGCCGTGTCCTTGAACCAGAAGCGCTCCGTATCGATGAACTCATGGTCGGGATCGAGCCCGGTGCGCTCCCTTACGACCCCTTCCTCATCCGAGAGGTCCGCATGCTCTGCATCGATGCGGTCGACCAGATGGCCAAGCACATAATCCGTATCACGGCTCTCGACGATGTTCGGCTCGCCCCGGTCGATGTTGATGGGACGGGGCTTCCCATCGAGCCCGAGCCTGCCCCAATCCCAGAGCTTGAACGTGAAGATGTAGGGGGTTGCGCTGATCTCGAGGATCACGGTGTCGGCGCCTCCGCAGTGGATCGTGCCGGCAGGTATCAGCACGTGGTCATGCTTCTTCACCGGGATGCGGTTCACGTACTGCTCCGCATCGAGATCTCCATCCTCCTGTGCCTGCCTCAGGGCAGAGACGAAGGATGCCTTGGAGACACCGTTTTTGAGCCCGCAGTAGACGCAGGAGTGGTCGGTCGCATCGAGGATGTAGTAGCTCTCGTCCTGCGTATAGGCCATGCCGAAACGGTCCTGGATATATGCGGTCAGAGGATGGACCTGCAGGCTCAGGTTGCCTCCGCCCATCGTGTCGAGATAGTCGAAGCGGATGGGGAAGTCGCATCCGAAGCGGGCATGGACCTTCTCGCCCAGGAGCGCCTCGGGCGCGAAGGATACGATGTCCTGGGCAGGGATCTCGACAGAGATGCCGCCGAAGTCAAGGCCGACCGAATTCTCCTCCGGCACGCCGTCGAAGGCCCAGCCGAAGTTCGGGGCATCCGGATCGAGGCCGAAATGCTCCTGCATCCAGTGCCCGCCCCAGACGCTCGTATCGAAGTAGGGGACAAGGCGGAAAGGCTGCGAAGCTACCTGGGCTATAGCGTCACGCCAGGCAGCGCCAGAGATCATGCAGAGGTCGCCCTGCTTCGTGGCATCGATCAGGAAATCGATGCGACCTTCGAGGCTGCGCTTGATGCGGTCTGCCATGCGCCACTCGAAGAAATAGCCCCGCTTGAACTTGCGCAGCGGGTCCTCATCGCTATTGTCCGTCTTCCAGTTTGCCATTCCTTGGCGGTATCTCAGCTGGATCTCCCAGCGGGTGATGCTTGCATAGACGAGGAGGTCGGGATCGCAGAGGACGCAGGTCCCCACCCCATAGACCACGACGAGGCCATGGGCGGAGGCAATCTGCTTCCTGGCTGCCTCGATCTGCTCTGCATCGAAGAACTGGTCGATCGTGTAGTGGGACATGACGCCGAAGACGCGGTCATCCGTGATGCAGTCGCGTATGCGCTCCTGCACGGTGCTGGATGGCTGGGACCAGTCGTCAGCGTAGAGAACGAGGGCTGGATGGAGAGGCGCGATGAGGGAGTCATGGATCTCCTGCACATCGCATCCGGGGTAGCACTCGACGGCGAGGATGGTGCGCTCTTGTGGCGGAAGGCTGCCAAGGGCAGATTTCAGGCGCCCGACGATCTCTTCAGCTCCCACAGCGGGAATCTCTGAGGAATGGATGGCCACTTCTGGATGCATGTTGTACGTACCCATGCTGCTCCTTCTGCTTGCTTCCGGGATGACCACACGATACGCCGCGACGGGATGCCCGTGCCAGCTCCTATCTGCCCATCGGCACCAGGCACATCTGAAATGGCTGCATTCCCAATAAGTTAGATATGGATTACTATAAGAAAGAGTAAGACAAGTAAAACTTATTGGTGCTGAAGGAGTCCCATGGCAGAAGCGGCGGTGCTCGAGATCTCGGCGATGGCGCAGGTGGGGGAGGGGTGCGAAGAGGAGCTCTGCCGCTGCCTTGTCTCCACGATTGTCCGTGCGGCAGGTCCTGTCATCGAGGGCTGCAAGCCGGCAGCCCTCTTCTCGTTTGCGCCCTGCCGGGGCTGCAGGAGGATGGAGCGCGATGCAGCGCAGCAGTCTTCTATCCTGTGCACGGTCGCATCTGCGCTTGATGGCTTCGGGCTTGAGCTCCGGCGTGTCGGCGTGCGCGATGGCAGGATCTATCTCCTGCTCTATCGTCTCTCCTGCCTGGAGCAGGTCCTCGCTGATGCAGAAGCGCAGAGGCTCCTCATCCAAGGAGGGTTTCCGGCAGCGGATGTGCCTGCCCTGATCGAGGCCTTTGCGCTGCGGCTCTCCCGCTACTACCGCCTCGGCGAGGATGGCGCGCCCTTTCCCCATGAGATCGGGCTCGTGCTTGGCTATCCGGCAGACGATGTCCGTGGCTTCATGGAAGACCGGAAGGAATGCTGCCGGGGCGTCTGGAAGGTCTTCGGCGATGCGGATGAGGCGCATGAGCGCTTCGCCACGATCAGACAGCATGAGGAGCATTGCAAGCGGTGCTTCCGCTCGGGCATGTGCCTGGGCGAGCTCCTGGAGCAGGGCCGCTGCCCTGATTGCTGAGGATGCGGAATGGCTGCCCTGGCGGTGGACCTGTGAACGGTAGGTTTTCCGCCGCCAGCGGCAGGAGTTAAAGATGGATAACTAAATTGAGCTGGGAATATGCCGAAGAAGAATAGATGAAAACTTTAAAGGAATTTGTCTGGAATAAATAAAGGTCGTAACCTTCAGGGCACGGAGAGAGGCTCATCCAGCACCGCTTCTTTCCGGCGTTTCGTCCAAGGTCAGAGGCGATCCTCCCTATGCCGGCTCTGGGAGCCACAACCATCGGCCAGAAGATGGCGCACATGCGCCAGCAACCGTCAGGGGGTCGTCAGATGAAGCAGCAGGCATGCCCTGCAGCCATCGCAGGGCTGCAGACCCCAAGCTCCTGGTGCTGCCTTTCGGCATCCCCTCCGGTCCATCTGGAGCGGCAGAGCTGGGGCCTTTCCGGCTGATTCTGCCGGAAGCGCCCATGTTTCCTGTGCGGATGGGGTGTCCCGATCTTCCTCCCGGGCAGGACGCCCCGCCCGCCTTCCGTCCCCGGGGCGTGCCCCCAGCACGCCCCACCTCCTCAAAACAGCATCGATCTATGCGGCACCTTCAAGGTGCCCAGCAAAGGGGTCTCTCATGGCTTATGAACTCAGCAGGCGTTCCTTCATGCAATTTGCGGGCCTTTCGGCGCTTGGTGGCGTCGGCCTTGCGCTTTCCGCCTGCGGGCAGACGACTGCCTCCACGAGCAGCAAGCAGAGCCAGGATGCAGCTTCATCCTCGGCTGATCCAGGCAGTGCGCTGGCTGTCTCCGATTCTGTGGCAATCGCTGTCGAGGACAGCGATGTAGCTTCCTTCTACGAGCATGTGAAGTCGGTCACGGCGCTTGCCACGACCCTTCCTGCAGGCGAGAAGATCGTGGGTGTCGCAATCGAGTATGACGGCGATGTGGCTGCCTCGAGCATCGATGCCGGCAATGGCGGAGTCGGGCAGCAGGCTGCCGAGAAGGGCCTGGGCACCTACCAGGTGCTGGGCCGCTCCATCACCGGCGTCACCGTCGCGGCGACCGCCTCGATCGACGCAGAGGCGGCAGACTCAGGCCCCTATGTGATCGTGGCCCTCGACCCGGATGATGCGGGATCGCAGACCCTGATGTTCCAGATGACAAGAGGGTATGTCGGCTCGAATGGCCCTGTCGGCCTCGATTCGGGAACGGTCAGGATCTGCCAGCGTGCCAATATCGCCTCTGCTTCGGGCACGACCTTCGCAGGCGACCCCACAGCTTCCCGTTTCATGGTGGCAAGCTCGGTTGCCAATGCCGTGGCAGACCAGTTCGTCTATGGCACCTTCGACGACGAGGAGACGGGGTACCATGCTGCCTTCGAGTTCAAGGAGCCGGAGAACTATGACAGCTCGAAGAGCTATCCGCTCGTGCTGTTCCTGCCGGATGCCGGCGTCACGACGACCGATCCGCACGTCAACCTCCGCCAGGGCCTGGGTGCCGTTGCCTGGGCAGTAGGGGAGCAGTTCGTCCTCACGGTCGCTGGCACCTGTGCCGATGTGCCGACCTGCCTCGATCTGATCGACAGCCTTGTGGACAAGGGCTACGGCATCGATACGGACCGCCTGATCGGCACCGGCGAATCGGCAGGCTGCATGGCGCTCATCACCTATGCCGCCGACCATCCGGATGATGACCGCTTCGCAGCCCTCATGCTGGTGGCAGGCCAGGGGAACATGACACCGATCGCCAAGACCCCGCTTGCCATCTTCGTGTCCGAGGACGACGAGAGCTCGTATGGCGGCATGAGCGATGCGGCGTCCGGTGTCGCCTCGATCGGCGTGGGCTACGAGGAGGTGCAGCTCGACTGCAGCTACGACTACGACGGCGAGGGCCATACCTCCGGCAAATGGGTCGACTATGCGGCGACCGGCCAGAAGAACCCCTCGGGCAACCAGGAGGGCGCCAAGCTCCAGAACAGCACGAGGACCATGGACGACCTGATGGCAGACCTCTCCTCCGCGGTTAGCGCAGCCTGCGAGAAGGCTGATTCGGCTGGCGAGCACATCGTCTACTTCCACGTGAAGGAAAGCACGCTCGACGGCACCGACAGCACGGTCATGGGCGGCAACACCCACAACTTCACCTGGCAGTATGCCTACAACATCCCGGAGCTGCGCGACTGGGTGATTGCCCAGACGCTGTGATGCACGCGTTGGGGGAGCCCTTTTCAGCCGGCTGCAGGATGGCCGGCTCTGGTGGGGCTCCTCCTTTTTGCCGCAGCGTCATCCTCCAGGCAGAAGGATGCACAGATGTGCTCGTCCGGGAAGAGGCGGGCTCCCTTCTGCAACAGCTGTCCCACCAGAGTGTCTGAACCTTCTCCATCCCTGCATAGGCAGCCCCATGCCGGGTACGCACCATCCATACGGATGCTGGTGGAGGCGGTGCGTCCATGCTCGAGGAAATGAAGACGGCGCTGGCAGATCTCATGATGCCCGCCACCCTGCTGCCACATGATGGGGGATGGCCGCTCTTCGGACGTGTCCATCTGCTCTGGCTCCTCTATGCCAGTGCCGTCGTGGTGCTCTGCACGCTCCTCTATCGCCATCTCTCTTCCAAGAAGGCCAGGAAGCGGATGACATGGATCGTCGTGATCATCCCGCTCGTGCTGCTTGCCTCGCAGGATATCGGGTTTGTCGTGACGGGCACGTTCACGCCCTCCTGGTGGCCGCTCCATTCCTGCAATGCCTGCGAGTATCTGGGGCTCCTCTATGCGATATGGCCTGCTGCCTGGATAGGGGAGACACTCTTCTGCCTCTCTGCGACAGGAGCGGTCTGCGCCCTCCTCTTTCCGGGCTGGGCCTGGTGCCCGCCCCTCTCATGGCCGGTCATCTGCGGCTTCACAGAGCATTCGCTGATGCTCGCCCTCGTCCTCATGAAGCTCTCCACAGGGGAGCTGGTGCCGAGCCTGAAGCGGCTCTGGCAGGCAGTCGCCTTCTCGGGGGCGTATCTCGTCTTCTGCCTCGCGATCAATGAGCGCTTCGGCACGAACTTCATGTTCGTGAGCACGCCGGCAGAGGGCTCGCCGCTTGAATTCTTTGCAAGCTGGCTCGGGTGGCCAGGGTATCTGGTGCCCTATGCGGCGGGCATCCTCGGCATATGGGTCCTCATGCACAAGGCAGTCTCCTGCACGGGCAGAGGACATGAGGCTCGTGCCTCAGGCAGGCATTTCAGGAAAGCAGCATGACGGGATAGCGGCAAGGGCGAATGAGTCTGGGCGTCTTCTGGCCTGACGATTCTTATGGCTGCGCCGTGGCGAAGATGGGATGGTCCGAGGCTGCCGCTTGCCGATTGCCTCGCCTGGACACGGCACCTCCTGACAGGCGCAGGGCCTGCGCCTGGCCTGCCTCCTGACGGATTCCCGCGAGATGCCTGCAGGACGTGCGGAAGGAGCTTCCTGCTACGATGGGCCGGCACCATCGGTGTCCGGATGCGGGCGGCGCCCCCAGAGATGGAGGTTCCGCCTATGGACATGCAGCACGTCCTCGAATTCCTGCAAGCCCTCGCGACCATCGCGAGCATCACCAAGACCATCCTCGGCATAGCCAGGGAGGTGAAGGAGATGACAAGGGAGCATAAGCATCGCAACGGATAGCGCAAGGAGATGAAGAAAGCCCGGCGGCAACCGGGCTTTCGAATCGCAACACCTGGCGCCGCCCGCACACCCTTAAGCAAGGACGGGCACCGCTGGTGCACCTATAGTATACCCGCCAGACAGCGGGTGAGTCCAGAGCAAGATCCGAAGCTTTGCAGGCAGTTCGGCAGTTCGGTTCGGCATAGCTTGCCAGCTTGCCATGCGCAGCGAGGATTGGCGTGCATGCGGATTTCCCATACGGCAATGATGCTCCGTGTGCTGTCCATACGCACGCGACTCTTCGCGGATAGCTGTATCGCCTGCTGTGGCATCAGCAAGCCCTTTCGCAATGTCTTCTGCCACTGCCATTCCGTGAGCATCGGGGCCACGTTCCTGTATGCACACGGCAGAGAGTGTGAGAGGCATCGAACGTATCCGCATGACGGTATTGGCAAATACGCTGATGGCCGTCGGAGGCGGGAGCCCGATTTCCCGGCGGGATTCCGTGAATTCCCGTTCCAGATCACCGTCCATGCTGATGGCCCGTGCCTCTGGCGCCGAAGGGGAGAGGATGGTCCGGGCCGTCCGGGGATGCGAGGCAGATAGAGGGATGCCAGAAAGGCTGGCTGCAAGGCTGCTGGCCTTCCACTCCGGCAAGCCGCCTGCCTGCGAATTCGGCACCTTGACGAGAATCAAATCGGTCAGTTGGCGACTGAAAAACCTGTGGGTTGGCGATTGAAAAGTCGGCCAGTTGACGAACATGGAATTGGTGGGCTAATGGTTCTTGGCCTGCCGGCTGAAGGATTGGGGGCTCTGCCGATAGCGTCGACCGGTACTATCGGCAGGGTTTCTGGCGGTGATGCGGTGTGACGGGAAAAGGATGCCTGCGCAGAGGCTGGAGCATGCCTCTGCATCAGTCTCCGAGCAGCCATCCCCATGCCGGCACCACATGGACCGTGCCTGATGGGAGCTTCCGGTCTTCTTTCTGATTCATAGTGACGATCCAGGACTCATTCTGCCCGAAGCGGGCCATTGCAGTATCGAGAGCGCTGAACTCGTGCCTTGCTGTGGATTCATCCTCAAGGCTGATCATGACCTGGACCAGGCGAAGCTGCTCTCCGACAAGGGCATCGCCTAGGACGAAGTCGACTTCATGCGAAGCAGAGCCATCCTTCAGCTGTGCCCACGTGAGGGCATCTTTCCTCAGGAATCCGCATGAGCGTCTGAGCTTCACGAAGGCGGCTGTTTCAAGGCGCTGCCCTAGACCGCGTGTGGCCGTAGGCGAGAATGCGGCCTCAAGTCCGGGATCGGCGGCATAGATCTTCTGGGCGCGTCTTGTAGTGGAAGAGAGGGATCGGCTCATCTCTGGAAGGGAGAACACGAGATAGGACTCTTCGTAGTACGCAAGAAGCGCCGAGAGAGTCTCTCTTGAGACAGCAAGACCTAATGATCTGAACTGGTTCCGGGTCTTGTTGATGGAGAGCTCTCGTGCTGACGACGCGAGACAGCGGCGTATGAAGGCCTGTGCAGTGCGGACTGATGAGAAGCCTTCGCGTTCGACGATATCTTTCGCTACGGTCTGGCTTGCATAACCTTGAAGTACCTGATAGGCATCCTCCGGTGAAAGTCACATCACGGCAGGAAAGCCGCCTGTCATAAGGTAGCGGTCCAGAAGGTGACGGAGCCTGGCCTTGGTGGAGGATGAGCGCGCTTCCGCAGCTGCATCGGGTGCTTCACCCGCTATCACCTCGCAGTATTCGCTGAAGCTCAAGGGGAAGAGCTCACGAGTGATGGAACGGCCGCGGAACTCGGTGGGCATCTCCGAGGAAAGCATGCGTGAGGAGGATCCGGTCACATAGATCGTCGCCTTCCGGGTATCGACCATTCTCCGGATGAAGGCTCCCCAGCCGGGGACTTCCTGTATCTCATCGAAGAAGAGATAGCATCCATCGAGAGATGCAGGCCAGAGCGCTTCATAGGTCGTGATCACATCGTCCAGCATCTCGGTCTCGAAGGGCATGAGGCGCTCATCATCGAAGTTGAAGTAGAGGATGGACCTCCGGTCGATGCCTGCGGCTGCAAGAGCGCCCATCTCCTGATAGATCCGGTAGGTCTTCCCACACCGACGGACGCCTGCAATCATATTCACGAGGTTGCCGCGAGCCGGCTTCTGGGGATTGCCGAGGCTGAGGCTCCGGCAGAAGAGCCCTGGCATGGGGCATGTCATGCCCCATGCAACCTTTTCGGCAACCGTCTCGTGGATCAAGGCATTCATGGCAATCCAATCTTGCAGTCTGTTGCGTCAAGATTCCCATCAATCTTGCAGTTTCAGACTGCAAGGAGGAAGGAGGGCGGACAAGAAGGGCGTGACTTTGATTATGGGGCCTGCAGAGTGAACTGCTTGTGCGAATAGCCATATGGAGCCGCTGTTCGATGCCTCCTGCTGCCGAATGTTGCGCAACGTATCCTGCGCCAGGAGTATTACGCTTCCTTCTAGGATGCCGAAGGCATGCTGAATGCATGGGCTGGCATGGTGAGAGCCATGCCATGGAATCGGAGGTAGCAAGCTATGAGGAAACAAAGGGCACAGCATCTCGCCGGAGAGGAAACCCCTCGGGGGGGTCGCTCAGGGCTAGCGTAGCAGCTGCCTCTGCAGCGGCACTGATCGCAGCCACGGGCGCGGTCCCGGCAATCGCCGAGGAAGCCGATATGACAGCCGCACCGGATGGGACCACCACAACATCCACGCAGGCCACGGCCACCGACGCAAAGTCCGCATTGGATGCCGCCCAGAGCGCCTCCGACGAGGCCCATGCGAAGCTCGAGGGCGACAAGGCGCAGCAGGCAGAAGACCAGGCAGAGGCGACCGAGAAGGCCGAGGCCGCGCGTGACGAGTCCGCGCAGGATGCGAAGGATTCCGCCGCTGCCGCCGAAGCGGGCAGGAAGGCGGCATCAGATGCATCTGACGCCGTCGATGAGGCCCAGAAGGCAGCCGATGAGGCGCAG